>CAZHXL010000292.1:3385-6838 GCA_964536575.1 uncultured Clostridia bacterium
GTTGAATATGGGGAAAATGCTGGGTTAGGACATATTACCCCTCATATGTTACGACATACTTTTGCTACTCACTTACTAGAACATGGTGCAGATGCTGCTTCGGTAGATATGTTAAATGTTGATGAAAGCTCTAAAAAAGCAGAATATACACATTTAGCTGATGATCGGCTAAAGTCTGTTTATCAAAAATTCCATCCTAGGTCTCGCTAACAGTATAGCTTTAAGATGTTATATTAGGCTTAATATTTTAGCCTTAATCTTATATTTTATTGATAAACATAGGCTTGTTAATAAATAGGAGATAGGAGGGTTACTGATAAAATAAAACTCCTGTTTTAGAGGTTTATTTTGTTGTTTAGTAACTAGTAGGACTTTTATAATGCCTTGAGAAATCCGTCTGTAGAAAGTGTAGAAAATAATATGTCAGAAGAAGTTATAAATAATATAGTAAAGAGTGATGAAGAGGAAAGAGACTCAAAAGATAACTTAGGGGAGCACAAACTGAAAGATAGCTTAGTTAAAGCTGTTAAGCTATTAGCCGGTTTTGCGATGTTAGCTTTTGTTGTACATTGGGCTGGACTAGATTCTAAGGAAGCTTTGGAAAAAATATTCCATGCTGATCGAAGTAAGTTATTAATCGCATTATTTTTTGTAACTACTGCCCAGTTTTTAGGGATTAAACGATGGCAAATCTTAGCACAAGCTTTAAGAATCCAAACAAATTTCCTACACGTCACTAAATTACATTTTTTAGGTTTATTTTGTAATAATTTTCTTCCTTCTATGGGTGGAGATGTAGTAAAAGCTTTGTACTTAACAAATAAAGAACAAAAACATGAAGCTTTTCTTTCTATAATGTTAGATAGATATGTTGGTTTATTAGTAATCCTTTTGGTTGCTTCTGGTGCGGCTTTTTCATTACCTAATGATAATTTTCATCAAAACTTATCTTATGCAACTTGGGCAATTTTATTAGCCTTGATTGTTGGTGGAGTAACTGCTCTGCTATTTTCTGAGCTAGTCGCACAAACATTAGAAAGATTTAAGAGCTTTTTAGAAAAACATAAAAAAGAACATTGGCCTCGTAAAATTCGAGAATTAAGTCTGTTAACAAAAGCGTTTTTGAAAAACTATTATGTGTTTGGCTCTTCTTTACTGCTTTCTATTCTTGCTCAAGGTTTTGCAATTTTAGCAGTTCATCAACTTTCTTTGGCTGTTGGAGCACGAATTGACGCTAGTACTATGTTTGTAGTTGTTCCAATTGTTTTATTAATCAGTGTTTTACCAATTTCTATTGGTGGTTTAGGAACAAGAGAAGTAGCCTTTGTCTATTTGCTAACAAACGCTTATCTTACTGTTGGTATAGAGCAGGATTTTGCTAAAAGTGCTGCGGCTCTAGTTGCCTTTTTATGGTTAGCTATAAACTTACTTGTTAGCCTACCTGGAGCAATTAGCTATTCAATGATAAATAATAGACATTATCGGAAATAATGAAATGTAGGGGGCGAACTGTTCGCTCCCTACGTTTTATTGAGAAGTTACTTTAATGAATTACTGGAAGCCTTTTGTCTATAAAATATTAGCGGTAGAAGCCAAGATTTTACTAAAAATGTTTTTAGTTTTAGCTTTGATAGCTACTATAGGTATTTTAACAACAGAGCTATTTTTTATCCCTGTAAGTTCTAACAAAACACTGCTTTTCCAATCAGGAATACTCCTACAAGGAAAAGTAGTTAACGAAAATGAACAGCCACAAACAGGAGCAACAGTTTTTATTTCTCTAGATGGGGTTGCTGTTCAGACTATATTAACTAATTCTGATGGATCATTTACTGCGACTTTACCCAAATTAGGACAATACAGTGTTTCTATTATTTTAGATGGATTTCGTACACAAACAGAAATGATCCTTATTACTCGTGAGGAGCCATTCTTTTATTTATTTAAACTTGCTCCTAGCTCTTTGCATATATTAGCTTTAGATAATAATCAGGAAAAACTTTCTGATGCTATAATTACTCTAAAAGGTCAAGATGGAACATTAAAACGTGCTATAGAATCACCTAAAGGAGATTATTATTTTGGACGGTTGCAATCAGGCATTTATCAACTTACTGTTATAATGCCTGGTTTTGAAATAGTAGTAGATGATAGTGTCTATATTTCGTCTGATAATAAAACGATCTTACGAGCCGTAGTATTACAACGTGCTTCACCTATCCCTATAGGTGATAAGCTAAAAGAACGTTTTACCACCCCAGTTCTACCTATTAGTATTGTTCAAAGTCTTTTACAAGACAGGTTAAGTGGAGAGATTTGGTTAGGTACTTCACTAGGGATAGTTAGATTTAATGGTGATCAAGTAAGAACAATAGAAAACCAAAACCTACAACTATCTGTTCTAGCTAATGAAGATATTCATACTATTTTTCAAGATCGTAGTGGGATAATATGGTTTGCTACCACAAAGGGCTTAAGAAAAAAATTACCTAATAGTAATAGTATTGAACTCACAACAATTTTACCTGGAAGACTAATTAACTCAATTACTGAAGATCGCACTGGTAGTTTGTGGTTTGCAACAGAAAAAGGCTTAGTACGTTATTTCAAAGATACTACTACTGAATATACAACTCTCCAAGGCTTACCTTCAGATAAGGTTAATAGCGTAAATATTGATAAAACAGGGAATATTATTTGGATTGCTACTTCTAATGGGGTAGCAATGCTAGAACAAGGAAAAATAAAACCTCTTTTGGATGAAGGAAAACCTATTGATTGGCCAACAAACTTTATTTTTGAAGATAGTAGAGGTATTACTTGGTTTTTAACTGATATAGGCTTAAAGCAACTATCAGGGGAAAAGTTTTTATCTATAGAAAAAGAAGAATTAAAACGACCACTTAACTTAGCAGTAGAAGACAGAGTAGGAAACCTATGGTTTTCTGGAAATGATGATAGTGTTTATGTTTATGATTTACAAAGAGATGAAGTTGATGATCAGTTAACTACAGATAAGGTTTTATCACTTTTAGCTGATAGAGAGGGTAATCTTTGGTTTGGCACAGAAAATGGTGTAGTGCGACAAGATTTTTATAGTTTTGTAAACTTTAATACTAGTCGAGGTCTTTTAGAGGCTAATATTTATTCTTTATTACCAGATAGTAATCGATTAGGTTCTTTATGGGTAGGTAGTGCTTTAGGTTTAATTTATTTTGATGGTGTAGTTTTTACTCGTGTAACAGAAATTCCTACTACTTTGTCTATTTATAGTATTTTGCAGCAAAAAACGGGTGTTTTATGGGTAGCTACATCTGGTGGGCTATACCGTAAACAAAATAATAAATGGACTCGTTTAGGGGTCGAACAAGGTCTAGCTAGTGCAGATGTGCGCTATTTATTTGAAGATATTCAAGATCAAACACTTTGGGTAGCTACTAAAAAGGGTGTTTC
>CAZHXL010000293.1:0-2107 GCA_964536575.1 uncultured Clostridia bacterium
CTTTTTAGCTTGCAAGGTTTTTATTCTTATTACGTTCAGAAGCTAAAAAATAAGTTCTTATTTCCTAATAAATATTATAAGTATTAGGCTTAAAGGTGAATTGATGGATAGTTTAGTTACGGCTAACTTAAGCCAACGCCCTGTTAGAACAATAATAAGTGCTGTTGGTGTTGCTCTAGGGATCGTACTAGTGATCTTAATGGTTGGCCTCTCTCATGGAATGTTGCAAGAACAAGGTCGCCGTAATTCTAACGTAGGAGCGGAAATACTTTTTACTCGGCCAAATAATTATGGGCCAGGAACAAGTTCTGTACTGTCCTTACCAGTTCAATATGCTCCTGAGATTAGTAAAGTCTCAGGTGTTCAAGCTGTTAGTCCAATAGGTCAATACTTAAAACCCTCTAATCAAAGCTTTGGTATGGAAATGGTAGAAGGTGTTGATATAGAGAGTTACCAAAAAGTTACTAACTTAAGTATTAGTGAGGGTAAAAACTTAGCTACTGATGATGAAGTTATTATTGACCCTGTTTATTCTCGCGATAAAAAGGTAAAAGTTGGGGATAGCATTGATTTATTTGGTCATAAGTTTTATGTGTCAGGAATTTATCAGCCAGAAATCGGTGCTAGAATAAAAATAAAACTTTCCATGATGCAAAATCTCCTTGGCTCAAAAGATCGCTGTAGTTTTGTTTTTGTAAAATGCCAACCTACATATAGCCAAGAACAAGTAGCGGAAAATATTTTAGCTGCCTTACCAGATAATAAAGTGCTTTTTACTCGTCAAATACAAGAACTTTATGAAAAAGGGTTACCAGTCGTCAATGTTTTTGTTAAAGCCGTGGTGATAGTCTCTATAGTTATTAGCGTGCTAGTAATTATGCTAGCAATGTATACCACTATTATAGAAAGAACTCGTGAAATTGGTGTACTTAAAAGCCTAGGAGCATCAAAAAAATTCATTGTTTTTGAAATCGAGAAAGAAGCTTTATTAATTAGTGTTTTAGGTACTTTACTTGGCTATTTAGTTGCTATAACTGGTAGATGGTTGATAATAAAAAATACATCACTAATTATTGAACTGGAGCCAAAGTGGTTATTTTATGCTGCTTTAGTAGGGATATTAAGCGGTTTATTAGGTGCACTTTATCCTGCCCTTCGAGTAGCTAATCAAGATCCAGTTAAAGCTTTAAGCTATGAATAAAATGAAAACAATATTACAAACTATAGACTTAAAAATGGTTTACCAAATAGGTAAAATTCCTGTAAATGCTTTGCGAGGGGTTAATCTTTCAGTAAATGAAGGGGAGTTTGTTGCGATAATGGGGCCTTCAGGCTGCGGTAAGTCTACTATGCTACACATTCTTGGCGGAATGCTTAAACCTAGTTCTGGTAGCGTGTTAATTGATAGCCAAGATTTATCTAAAATGAGTGATAGTTCACGCACTGAACTTAGACGACAAAAAATTGGCTTTGTTTTTCAAAAGTTTAACCTTTTTCCTACTTTAACAGCAGAAGGAAATATTCGTTTAGCAGAAAGAATTAGGGTTAATGGTAGCCATAAAAATGATGGAGAACGTCGTACAGAGATTTTACGGTTGTTAAATTTAGAAGGTAGGTTAAATCATAAACCTCTAGAGCTATCTGGTGGTGAGCAACAACGTGTAGCAATTGCTCGCGCTTTAGTAGGTCACCCTGCTATTGTTTTAGCTGACGAACCAACTGGTAATTTGGATAGTGAAAACTCACAGGTTGTATTAAAAATGCTTCAAGAACTAAATAAGAAATTTGGGCAAACCATCATAATGATTACTCATAGCCCAGAAGCAGCAGGAATTACTCAGCGAATTGTTCAAATGCGTGATGGACAAATAGTAAAATAATTTAGAAATAGTTTAGTGAATAATTTAGATTGTTTTGTGATTAATAGTTTATGAATATATTTAATATTATAAAAAGCGTAATTTTATGGTCTTATGAGCGAGGTAGTTGGCAATATGATGTGCTTTGCGTTGTTATTCTTGCTTTTATCTTTTTAACCCCTAAGGAATTTTTGGATGAGCGGTATTCTAATGACCCTTACAAAAATACACTGCAAACCCAACGCACT
>CAZHXL010000293.1:2117-6537 GCA_964536575.1 uncultured Clostridia bacterium
ATTTTCATAAATTATATATTAATATATATAATAGAAGATAAATCTAAAATAATTTAAATAATAATAATAAATATAAGATTAAATGATTTACTTACAGATGTTCTTTCTCAACGCCTTCAACGTAAAGTTACAGTTAAACGAATAGAAATTGATAGTGTAAGAACCACTAGTAGCTCAACACAAACAGAGAAGCAAGAGGATGCAGGGTTAGTCCGTGGTTATCGCGTTTGGTTTGAATAACTTATTAAACCAACTTTTTCAAGTTTGGTTTTATTTTGACTGGAGATAATTTAGACATGAAAAAACACGTCTTATCTTTTTTAATATGTTTGGTTTTGGCATTTTCTTTAATGATAGACACAAAAGCAACACCATCACCATTGTCTATAAATAAAGCAGAAGCAGAAAACGTGTTAGGAAAAATGGAAAACGTAGGCCGTAATCTTAGCTCTTTAGTTGCAACTCTTTGGCAACAAAAGAAAAATACTCAACTTGGTATTGATGAACCAGCAGAAACAGGCGAACTTTATTATTTACCTGCTAAAAATGGAGCAATGAAATTACGTATAGATATTAGTGCTCCAACAAAAAAGACAGTAGTTATTACTGATGACGAAATTAAATTTTATCAACCAACTATTCAACAAATGCTAGTAACATCAATTAAGGGTGCTAAAAACTCTCAGTCTTTTGGATCCTTTGCTATTACTTTTGGATCAGTTTCTGCTATTAGAACAAATTATGAAGTAACATTTGTAAGAGAAGAAAAAATAGAAGGCGAGCAAACTTCTTTATTACATCTTTCCCCTAAACAGCCAACCCCTTATAAAGGCATAGATATTTGGATTTCTCATAACTCTTGGCTGCCAATACAAGAAAAACTCTTAGAGACTAATGATGTTACTATAATTAAGTTAAGTAACTTAAAGAAAAACGAAGGGTTTAATGTTAAAGCCTTAATAGAAAATTTTGCTCCTCCAAAGGCTACCAAAATTGTTAAGGGTTAATTCTACTAGACTAAGGCTATTATGTAGCCTTAGTCACTTAATTTAAGTATCAAGCTTTCTATAAATATTTTTTTTCTAGTTAGTTTTAATTTTAATCCTTTGGTAGAGTTTGCTTTTTCAGGCTTAAAATAAAGCAATCCTGAGCGGCTTTCATTAGGCATAAGTGCTAGTGATAGGCTATGGGTTAGAAAGTTAGCTTGCATTTTTTCATAACTATAAGGGTTATAAGCACGGATTTTATAGTAGTCAAAAAGGCGTTCTAATGCATCTTTGGCATTTAGGTTAGTAATAGATTGTCCTTGTGAATCTATTACAGAAAAGTCTTTTTCCATAAAAACTATAGACTGCTGGGTTTGATTAGTAATAGTAACTTGAATAGGAATTATACCTGCTAGTAAAAGATTTGCATCAAACGTTTCTATTATTTGGTCTTCTGATAAAAGCTTTGCTTGCATTTCTATTATGTTGTTAGATATTTTGTGATTCATTTGTGAAAATGCTACTTCTTGACGGGGTTTTACTTGAAAAGTTGGGCCGCAAGCACAAAAGAGAACAAAAACTATTAATGGAATAAATTTTTTCAACATGTTATTTAATTAAGGAAACTTCTTTTGTGAAATTTTATCTTAATACTATAATTGAAAATCTTGAGATACAAATTAAATCAAAAAGTTTTAGCAAGCCTGAAATTTTATGGAGGCGTTAAATGCGAGTAAAACTGTTAGCTATAGTAATAATGTTTATTTTAGGTACTACTTTTCTTAATAACAAAACCTTTGCCTATCCCCCATTCTTAAAACAAACAAAAGCTTTAGGACTTGAAGCAAAAGACTGTACTTACTGCCATGAAAAAGCATCTGGTGGAAAAAGTTGGAATAAACGAGGAAATTGGCTTAAAGAGCAAAAGAAAGAACGTAAAGCCCAAGCTGTCGATGTGCGATGGTTAAAAACTTATTCTGAAGAGCCAACAGATAAAGAGCCTAAAAAACAGGAATCTAAAAGTGATAGTGCGAATAATACAACCCCTAGTAATTAACTGTATTTCTTACACTAGTTAATGACCAAATCAGTTTTGTCAAATAAGGTTAGTCCAGCCCGCCTAGTAGCGTTTCAAATACTAAGGCGGGTTTTGCTTGAAGAAGCTTTTGCTTCAAATTTGCTTGCTTCAAACCTTACTGCAAGCCTATCCTCTCTAGATCGCGCTTTAGCTCAAGAAATAGTACTAGGTGTGTTACGGAATCAGCTTTACATAGACTTTTTACTAGCAAAAACTTCTAATTGCAATTTAGCAAAATTAGACTTAGAAGTGTTAATTGCTCTACGTATAGGCTTTTATCAAATTTGCTACTTAACACGAATCCCAACTCATGCAATAGTTAATGACTCAGTAAACTTAGTTAAGCTCAATAAAAAGGCTTCTGCCTCAGGGTTAGTTAATGCGGTACTGAGAAAAATAGCTAACACCCCTCAAATCCAAAACATTCCTATTTTAGATGATTATAAACAACTAGCCTTAATATATTCTCATCCTGATTGGCTAATAAAACATTGGGTTGAGTGTTATGGGATAAACTGGACAACCTCACTAGCAGAAGCTAACAATAAAGCCGCCTTAATATATTTTCGTGTCAATTTTTTGAAAGTAAGCACAGAAGTTTTACTAGAGAAACTTGCTAGGGCTGGCTTAAAAGTAACCCCTAGCCTTTTAATAAAAGGTGCCTTTTCAGTAACTAGCGGTAGTCAAGATGTACTGCTCAGCTTTGCCAGTGAAGGATTAATTTATATTCAAGATGCAGCGTCTCAATTAGTTGCTAACCTAGTTGATGCCAAACCAGGTATGCAAATTTTTGATGCCTGTGCTGCTCCAGGGGGTAAAACTACGGCAATTGCTGCCCAGATGAATAACCAAGGCTTGATTATTGCAGGTGATTTACACTTAAAAAGAGTTAAATTAATAAAAGAAAATGCTGTTAAGTTAGGGGCAAAAATAATCTTACCTATTTGTTATGATGCTAGAATAGGCATGCCTTTTACTAATAAACAATATTTTGATCGAATCCTTGTGGATGCTCCTTGTACAGGCACAGGAACGCTTAGACATAACCCAGAAATTAAATGGCGACTTTCTGAAGATAAAATACTAGAGCTAGTAACCTTGCAAACAACTATTCTAAGTAACTGTGCTTTATTAGTAAAAATTAAAGGAAAGCTCATTTATTCAACCTGCTCTATAGAATATGAAGAAAACGAAGGAGTAATAAAAGAGTTTCTTGCTAAACATGCTAATTTCCAGGTAATTAAGCCTAATTTACCAGAAAATTTAATTACCAAAGAAGGGTTTGCTCGTACTTGGCCACATAGGGATAATATGGATGGTTTTTTTGCTGCTGTTATGGAGAAAGTAAATTAATTTGCTCAAATAAAAAATTAAGGAAAAAGTAATTCTAGCTTAAATAGATATTACTTTTTCCTTAAAGTCTAGCGAAATGAGTGAAACAAGACTACAGCAAAAAAATTCAAAATTGTTCCTTAAAAAATAGACATAGTTGCCAGTAGCTAATAGTAATCTAGCAACTATGCTTTTGATGCGCTGTTATGTTTGTTAAAACCAGCTAGGAAGAAAACGCAAAAGAACATGCTTAAAAAGAAAAGTTAATAAGGTTTTTTATGTAATTATTGATCAATGATCAAAATTCGGTTTATATCACTTAACACTACTTACCTAATAATCTAAGATAGAACCAATAATTTGAATATTTTAATCTATATTATTAATTAAAAAATCCCTATGATAGTTTTGGCAGGAAAAACTACCATAATGCTACAATTAGCATTCACTCTATAATTTTATGAGTAGGGAATAATTTGTCCGCTATATATTTTGAAAATCAAAGTCATTTTCAATTTCATTTATATAAAACACTAAAACTATAATAGGTGTCAAGAAATAAAAGCATAGTTTTGGTAGGTTTTTCTAATGCATAGTTTTAAATTTTAAATTATCAATTTCTGAAAATGAAAATGAAAATCAAATTTAAATCCATTTTATTTTTTGGCTCGTAGTTTAATTGTAAGAAAGAAAAAACTGGCTCTCCTAGTTTTTATGGTTTCCAATTAACTCGCAACCTATTGATAGTATTGAAACTATATTTTTAAGTTACATTTTAAGTTTTACCAAAAAAAGTCTAGTAGAGCCAAGAATCTTATATTTTAAATTTTCAGGAGAATTATAAATTTATGTTCAAGACAAAAAAAATGCTAATGGCAGGTTTATTAGTTGTAAGCACTTTATTAGTAGGAGTAGCAATAGCTGAAGAGCCAGTAAAAGTTGGTGGTCAACCAATGTATGCTAATAAAACTATTGTAGATAACGCAGTAAACTCAGCAGATCACACCACTTTAGTTGCTGCTGT
>CAZHXL010000293.1:6547-6797 GCA_964536575.1 uncultured Clostridia bacterium
CGCAGGTTTAGTTGATACCCTCAAAAGCAAAGGCCCCTTTACGGTTTTTGCTCCTGTTAATGCTGCTTTTAGTGCTTTGCCCGCCGGGATAGTAGATACTTTACTTAAGCCAGAAAACAAGGATAAATTGACTGCTGTTCTTACTTACCATGTTGTAGCAGGTAACCTTAATGCTAAAGCTTTGGAAGCAATGATCAAATCTGGTAAAAACAAGCTTAAAACTGTTCAAGGAGGTGAATTAACTTTAGTT
>CAZHXL010000294.1:0-1233 GCA_964536575.1 uncultured Clostridia bacterium
TTTCTGCTTCTAGCACAGTAGCACCTGGCACTTATTTAGTTGTAGTAACTGCTAGTAGTGGTCATTAAAAAGTGACGATATTAGCCAATAATCAATCACTACTGCTATTGAAAACCCTATTGAGTAAAATCCTATGAGTAAAAACTTAACACAAACATTGCTAGTTATTTCTCCTCATCCTGATGATTTAGAAATAGGGATGGGAGGAACTGTGGCTAGTGAGATTGCTTTAGCTAATAAAGTTGTTTCAGTGGTACTAACAGATGGACGACGCTCACAAAGGTCTTTTGATTGTAGTGATGAAGAAATGGCAGAGATTCGCAATAGAGAAGTAAAAGCAGCCGCAAACTTATTAGGAATCAAAGATTTACACTGTCTCACACTACCTGATTTGTGCTCATCTAAAAGTCAGGAAAAGCTTTATCAGGAACTAAGCGATTTGTTAATTGAATATCAGCCAGATAGAGTTTATTTACCGCACCCAAAGCTAGATCGCCATCCTTCACACTCTTTAGGAGCAGAATTAGTTTTAGATGTGATAGTAGAGTTTATAAAAGACAAAAAGTTAGCCCCAATGCGTTTGTGGGCTTATGAGGTTTGGGGATTATTCCCTAACTGGGATTTAGTTGTAGACATTAGCCAGTTTGTTGAGCAGAAACGAGAGGCAATTAATGCTCACCAAAGCCAAGTAACAGACATTGCTTATGCTGATGGTGTATTAGGATTAAACCGTTGGCGAGGGGTGTTTAGCGACCCTCACCATCTACCAACAAATGCTTATGCTGAAGTATTTATTAGCCTAGATTCTTATTTATCGCTTTCTACTTAAAAAATTATTATAAAAAATTAAAGCTGAGATATTATTCTCAGCTTAGTGGAATGGAATGGATTTGAAAAACTTGATAGTCTAGTTACTTCCAACCTTTTTTTTGTGATTTATTCCAAACATAGTTGGCTACAGCGTCAATTTCATTTGGTTTAAGGACATCTTTATAAACTGGCATAACTCCAGCCCCATTCTCTACACGTTTTTTGACATCAGCAACACTATTAAATCCAAACTTCTTAAAAGCATCTGCTTTTAAGGTTTTTTCTGATTCAATTGTATTGTTTCCACCATCGTGACAAGCTGTACATTCTTTTTGGAAGATTCTTGCTCCTAAAGCAGCAGCACCGCCACCACCTTTTTTACCAGCACTTTTCTTTTGACCCATAGCAGGACTAATTAGAGTA
>CAZHXL010000294.1:1248-2519 GCA_964536575.1 uncultured Clostridia bacterium
GAAAATTTTTGGCCATTGTATCACAAACTATATAATTAAATACGTTATATAAACGCATTTTGGATGGCTTAGTTAGGTAGAAAGATGTATTAATAAAAGATAAAGATTAGAAAACTTAGAAAAAGCAAAAACTTTTATCTATTTTTCTTATAAGTATTGATAAATAGTAGAGATATGATGGGAAAACCATACCTCTACTAGAGAAACTATGCTAGAAAGAAACCCTGAAGCCAAGCTGTAGTTGGCGCGGGGCAAACGCACTACGAAAACGCTCAGGGGGCGCGACAAAATGGCTACCATCTTTTTGAGGTAGGGTAAAATTACCATTGGCATCGGCTGGGAAAATGCCATCTATTTCACTAATATTAACTTGGTTAAAGAGGTTAAAGACTTCTAAGAATCCTTGTACTTGAATATGTTCTTTAATGGTGAATTTACGTTCTAACCGCATATCTATGGTAAAAAAGCTAGGGGAAACCCCAGTATTACGTCCTAATCCTAAAGGTCTATCACTAGGAGGAAAATCTCCAGACAAGTTTAAGTCTGCCCCTGCTGTAATATTATAAGGGCGACCAGACTCAGCATTAATTATGGTAGATAGACGAAAATCTTTTAGCAGCTTACTTTTTCTATAACCAATATCCATAGCACCAGATAAAACAAAACGACTACGTAAATCTTGTACAGATAAAGAACGCTCCAGTGCAGGTCTTAGGCTGTCATTAATTTGATTTACATCAATACGAAAATCTACAAAATCATCAATTGCTTTAGCAAAAGTGTAGTGAGTAAATATATTAAAACGCCCAGTAACCTTTTGTTTATAACTAATGGTAAAGGCATTGTAGTAACTATCAAAAGCTGATTCAAACTCAAATAAATCGCCTTGAGTTGTATCAACACGGCCAGATATAGAGCTAGCAACAGGATTACCTGAAATAGGACGAACAACAGGATTAATGTTACGATTGGATAAGAATTTTAATCCTCGGACAAAAGCATAACTTAAAGAAAGGGTTGCTTTTTTGTATGTATAATCAACAGCAAAGTTTGCTTGTTTCTCTGTGATCAAATCACCTGAATAATCAGCAATGAGACGTAACTCCTGAACTTTATTCAATGCTTTGCCAAGCTCAGTAGAAACTAACCCTTTTTTTACGATTTGTAAACTAAAGGTGGTTATTAATCCGACATGCGTTTTTATTGACATGAGAGAAATGGTTGGGTTTTTTGAGATGAGTGCTGCGCGTGCAGTATCAAACATAGCGTAA
>CAZHXL010000294.1:2529-4551 GCA_964536575.1 uncultured Clostridia bacterium
CTACTACGTACGTTTTTATCATAAATCAAGTCTTGGCTAAGTTGAGGGATAAAATTGACACTATCAGGAATTTTGGGTGATTCTGGCAGCCCATTACCAGGCAAAGCAAAGTTCAATATTGAGAAGGGGAATGGAACTACAAGTACTTGTATTTGCTTGCGTTTAAATAGTTCTAGTGTAAATGGGATCGCATAAATTGGTGTCCCAACAAATATGCCATAAGAACCAGATATTCGAGCACCAGGAAAACGCTTAGGTTGATAAGCAAAAGCTACTCTAGGACTGAAATTGCCATCGTTTTTAGGCGTAAAATCAATACGAGTTAAATCATAACGTAAGCCTAGTTTAACTGTTAGGTTAGGTTTTAGTTTTATATCATCTTGGACAAATGTTGAATAATACCTACCAGCCACAAGTTCTTTCGCTCCATCAGAAAACCCTTGTGCGATAAAGGATGGAAAAGCAAGATCTTGTATTGGGACATTAGCTGGAAATCCTGATACGAATTGAGGTAGGGTTTGCGAAAGAGTTGTTAATGCTGCTCTTTGGGCAGGGGTGCGAGCGAGTGGGTCAAAAGATTGAAGTCCTGATAAAACAGTAGTTGTCCCGGTAAATGCACTTAAATCTAGAGGAGCAAATATAGACAAACCTGTAGCAAAAAATGCCAAAGGAGCAGTAAAAGTTAAATATTTTAGGTCAACACCAAATTTTATTTGTTGACGACCACGAGAAATAGAGGTGTTGTTAATAAATTGAATAGTTTCGAGTTCTCGAAATTGAGGTAGGAAAGAACTGCGACCAAAAACAATCCTGCCTTCAGGGGCAAAAATTTGCACTTGAGGGTCATTCCCAATAATTGATAGATCTAGATCGCGTTTACTAGCTAAAAACCGAGTTTCATTTACTAGGTTAAGGCCAACATTTAGATAAGTGTTATTAGCTGCTAAAGCGTTTTCTGCTGCTTCTTGGACACCACCATTAGTTTCACCTACTAAGGCACCAAATGGCTCAGCCGCACCATTAAATGAACCGCCATAATTATAGCGTACCCATAAAGTGTCATTAGGTGTTAGACGTAAGTCTGTGCGAGCTAAAATGGAAGTAGTTGCTTGACCTACAGGAACAGGGCCATTACGCAAGGAAAATCCTTGACGACGTGCAGTCGCAACTGATTGATCATTAATAGTAATAATATTATTTTGTTTTACAGATAAACGCTCAAAAGAAAGAAAAAAGAAAGCTTTTTCTTTTTTGATTGGGCCGCTTAATAATGAGCCAAATTGATATTGCTTAAATTCTGGCTTAATGGTAGAGAAAGCATCTCGTGCAGCAATAGCTTCATTACGTAAAAATAAGAAAGTACTACCATGAAACTCATTACCGCCACCACGAGTAACAATGTTAACTATTCCTGCTGTAGCACGGCCAAATTCAGCCGAGAAACTGTCTGAAACTACTTGGAATTCCTGTACAGAGTCTTGACTAAAATTAGATCTAACCGAACCGCCAACAGGCTCATTGTTATCTAGACCATCAGTTGTAATGTTATTAAAACGGGCATTTTGTCCATTAAAAGCTAGCATAGAGCTAACAGTAATACCTTGTTGTGGGGTTCTATCAGTTACAGCGCGAGGGGTGGTAAGAGAAAAATCTAAGAAATTACGACGATTAATAGGCAGTGAGTCTATATTTCCACGATCAATATTACTACTACTTTCAGTTTTTCCTTCATCAATACTAGTACTTGCAACAACTTCAATAATGTCAGAGGTTGCACCAATTTTCATTGAAAAATTGGCTAGTGCAGTAGAGCCTAATACTAGATCAAGACGTGTGTTTTGTGTGTTAAACCCTTCTGCTGAGATATTTACCTCATAACTACCAGGAGGAAGTTGGGTAACTAGGTATGCTCCATCTTCTTGAGAGCGAATTTCACGAACAAAACTTGTTTGTAGGTTTTTAACAACTAGTACTGCTCCAGGGATTGTATTTCCTTGTTCATCTAGGATATTACCAGTTAAA
>CAZHXL010000294.1:4561-6793 GCA_964536575.1 uncultured Clostridia bacterium
TAGTAGTAGAACCAGACTGAGCTTGTGCTAATTGCCCAGACCCAAGTGCTACTAGTAAAACTAAGGTTAGCGAAGCGAAGAATCTTCTCATAGTAGATAAACTCCCTCAGAATGTAAATGTGCACGATTTGTAGAAAAAGTATTATTAGGTTTTAAGAAATTTATGAATTTGCTTGATTTTTAAGTTTGAGCGTATTTTTCACTTATGAAGAAAAACTTGTAAATCTATTGTTTTTCTAGGTAAATCTTGTAGTAGCGGAATTATATACTTTATTTGCTTTGAGAGTCTAGAATAAGAGGTAGAGCTTTTCTGAGTTTTTCCCAATAAATAAAAATACCACTGTAAACTTATTAGTTACAGTGGGAAAATTTATTGGCCCTATTTTAGTTACACGTTGGAGGAGGTTTAACTATGTTTAGCCTTTACCTAAACTAAACTTAGTTAAAACACGCCCATTCACTACGAAAAATTTATGCATTAGCACTTTCTGTTGTTTGTCCTTCTGTTAGGACTTCAGTATTGTTTACAGCCGTATCCGCCTTAGTTGTTTTGGTTTTACGGCTAACATTATTGCGTTGATTTGGTGATAATTGACGAGAAAGCTCAGCTAAACGGCGGTTGAGTTGATGCAGTTCATCACGAGTAGGTAAATCTAGGTTAGCAATTACTTCCTCAATCTTTTCTTCAATTGTGTTTTCAGTTTTAATTTGTGGTTTTGGCGCAGTGAAAAACTCTTTTACGCGATTACGTTGAGATTGCTCAAAATCTTTTAATGATTGAGCGGTATCTTTTTCAAATTTTTCGCCTTTGTTAATGGTGTTACTTATAAAAGTGTCAATATTTTTTCTTAAGTCACCATTCAAAGTATTACGTAAAGAGTCAAGCTTAAAATCTTGGATGGTTTGTAGGTTTTGACGGCTATCTAGAAGCAATGCCCCTAAACCTAAACTAAAATAAATGCTCTTGGTAGTGACATCCTTAAAAAGCTCTACAGGTGCTTGAACTGTCTTAATAAAGCTAAAGCTTTTTGGTTGAGCAACATTAGCAGTGCTAGCATCTTTAGTTTGGGGTTTTTTGCTAGTAGTTTTGTTAGTCTTAGTAGTTGTGTTTTTCTCAGTAGTTTTTGACATATGTTTGTCTCCTTATAGTAGGTTTCTTGGTTAGAAATAATAAAATTATTTAATATCTTTTGACTCTTTAGGAGTCTTTGGTTTACGTACTACAGTTGTTTTTACTGCTTTTACTTCTTTTATTGCTTGCTCTAATTCATCTAAGCGTTGATGCAACTCGTTAATTTCTGTCCTAGTTGGCAAATTCATTCTATTAATCAAAAATTGCATACTTTCTTCTATCATTCGTTGAATAATCAACTTAAAATCTTCTGTAGGAGAACTAGTAGGTTCTTGTTGGCCAGTAACACGTTTCCAACTTTGTTGGAGTTGTTGTTGAAGTTGCTGTTCTACGTCTTTTACTGTACGGACACTAGCTTCAATACCTTGTTTAACATAATCGACTACAGCATCTGAACGTTTTTGAATGATTTCTCTTAACACAGAAGGATTAACATAACCATTTTGTCTGGTATCTGAAATTACTTCTGAAAGTACTTTTGAGAGCACTACGCTTGTGATATCAGCTCCGGTTGAATTGTCAATGATCTGAATTTCTTGACCAGATTTTACTAGCTCAGCTAGCTCTTCTAGTTTTACATAGCGTTTGGCAGTCGAATCATAGAGCTTGCGATTAGCATAACGCTTGATTACTGTTGCCATTTGCTTGTCTCCTTGATGATTAAGTTATAACGCACTGCGTTATAACTTGTCAACAAAATATAACGCACTGCGTTAAAATTTTTCCGGGGTTGCAATATTTATTTGAATATTGATTAAAATTGCTTTAACTTTTGACCATTAACCCAGACAATTTTCTAATAAGTAAAATATTCTAACCAATTGATAAAATTATGTTTAATGAAATTAATCAGCACTCTTTAATTAAGATGTATCGTAGTAAAGCTCTAGCTTGGAGCCAGCAAACTTATGAGCAATGGCGACTTGCAGGAGAAGAGTTTGCTCAGCTTAGATTACGTCATGGCGAATTACCTGCATTAATAGCGGCTCAAGCTTTTTGTGAAGGTCAAGCAGCACGTAAGCAAGAATTTTACGAGCAAGCAGTAAGCTATTACCAAAAAGCGGCAAAAGTCTTACCAGAATGGCCTTTAACACCTGAAG
>CAZHXL010000295.1:0-2040 GCA_964536575.1 uncultured Clostridia bacterium
GTTTTGAGTTGTCCATAATAGCAACATTAGTATTACCAGTAAACTAGCACGATTACCTAAAATCTGTAAAATGAGTAACATAGGGGTATCACCTAATGCAATCCATCAAGCAACTAATAGTAAATATATTCTGACTAAAGGGATAAAATATTTATATTTAAAAATAAAAACAAGTAGCTGTCATTTTTACCTACTTGTTTAAATTGAGATGATTTATTTTTAGAAATAGATTAAAATAGTTTCGGGATATAATACTTAAGCATTTGCCTCCAGGTAGGCCAATCATGTTCCATATCATTACCCCAAACATCTAAATTATGAGGAATCCCTTTTTGATCCAAAATACGTGATAACTTACGAGATGCCTCTGGTGCTTCATAAGCACCTTGTCCTGTAACAATATTTATTCGTACATTATGTCTTAAAGACTCTAGATAATGTGGGTCTGTCAAGCGAGGTAAATAATCTGCTGGGTTATTAAAGTAACAATTACTATCATAATAGCCTTGAAAGTAATTACCTAGGTCATAAAAACCACTCATAGCAATCAAGGTCTTAAATTGATCTGGGTGCTTAAAGACAATATTAGCAGCATGAAAGGCTCCAAAGCTTGCTCCAGTAGCAGCAATACCAATTCCAGGAGTGCGACAACTTTGGTAAATAAATGGCACTACCTCTTCTGCAATATATTTGTCATATTGGGCAGTCCGACGAGCAGCTTCAGCAGGATGTACATTATCGTTTAACCAGCTTTCACGATTAATACTATTAATACTAAATACTTTTATTTTTCCACTGTTAATAAAAGGTGCCATAACGTCAATAACTAAAAAGCGTTCATATTCTTCAAAGTCCGCAGCAGCAGTAGGAAACATTAATAAAGGCATACCAAAGCTTCCATATACACCTATGGGCATTTCTTTAGCGAGATTTGGGCTATACCACCAATGCACTTCTTTATTCAAAGTAGCAACTCCTTTATTTTTTAACTATAAAACTGTTGCAAAAAGCTTATAAAACTATCATAGCATTTCGTCAAGCTATAATTAGTTATTGTGTTTATGTTGCCGACTAAGTGGGCTAGAGTCCACTACATCCTTGCCACGATTACGTACTAGCACTATTTCGGCTAATATTGCTAATGCGATCTCTTCAGGAGTTTTTGCAGCAATATCTAAACCTATTGGAGCATATATTTTTGATAATTGTGCTAAAGAAAAGCCTTCTTCAAGTAGTTTTTCCTTTACTACTGTAACCCTACGTCGACTACCTATCATTCCTATATAATCGCTAGTAGAATTAAGTAGTAGCCTTAGACAGGCTTCATCGTATTTATGGCCTCGTGTAACAATCACAACCGACATATTAGCAGAAAGGTTTATTGATTTTATTGCTTGGTCAAAAGCTTCGGCTCGTAGTTCTGTGCTAGGATCAGGAAAATAATCTCTGTTAGCAAACTCTGCCCGATCATCAATTACAATAGCACGAAACCCTAAAACTACCCCTAATTGGGTTAAAGCCCTAGCAATATGCCCTGCTCCACAAATTAATAAGCAAGGCTGTGGGCGAATTACCTCTATTGCAATTTGGATTTTGGGGGTTTGTTTTAATTTAATGCTTTCAACAAACTCAGCATTATCAGGAGACTCAAACTTGTCTGTCCATAAGCTTAATGTAGTTACTTTTTGCTTATGAAAATGAAAGTGGGCTTCTCTATCTACGGCTAAATCTAGGTTTGGATCGCCTAAGCTATTAATTGTGATGCCATTAACTAGAAGCAACCGTTTTTTGCCTACAACCAAATTAAGGTTTTCAAGTTCTTCACTAATTGCTACTATAGTAAGTAAAACTACTTCTTCATCTTTGCTTAAAGCTTGACTAATATGTAAGAGTAAATTATCCATTAATAGGCATTATCCCCACGTAGTGCTACAGGGACAGTTTTTAATAAGATTTTTAGGTCTAACCATAATGACCAATTCTCAATATAATAAATGTCTAGTCTAACCATTTGTTCAAAATTAAGGCGGTTGCGACCAG
>CAZHXL010000295.1:2050-2887 GCA_964536575.1 uncultured Clostridia bacterium
ACCAGAGACTTGCCAAAGCCCTGTTAACCCTGGTTTAACGTGAAAGCGAGCACGATGCCAATCTTGATAGCACTCCACTTCATAAGGAATGGGAGGACGTGGGCCAATTAAACTCATTTCGCCAAGTAAAATATTAAGTAGTTGTGGGATTTCGTCTAAGCTATAGCGTCTTAAAATTGCTCCTACTAGAGTTACACGGTTATCGTCTTTTACTTTGCCATAAATTGGTTGTTGTACTGTACCTTGATTAGCTTCTTGTTTATTACTAATATTCTTACGCATTAACTCTTGGTGTTCATCGTCAGATCTATCAGTATACATAGAGCGAAACTTGTACATTTGAAACACCCTACCATCCATTCCTACTCGTTCTTGTTGGTAAATGGCTGGCCCGTGAGAGGTGAATTTGATTGCTAAAATAATTAATAACCAAAGCGGCGTGCTTAAAATAATGCCAAAAATAGAAAGTACTATATCAACACTACGTTTAAGCCAGCGATTAGGGCCTTGAAGTGGTTCTTCAAAAAGCTTAATCATTGGAAGCGAGCCTATTTGATCAATCTCTGTTTTTCTGGGTAAACAATTAAATAGATTTGGAAATACTCTAAAATCTATAGGATGTTTGCGACCACACCGCATAATAGCTTCAAAAATTGCTTGAGGACTAATACGATCATCTGTAATTAATACTTCCCTAACGCCATATTGACGTACTAAGGTAGGTAATTCTCTAAACCCACCTAATACTGGGACATTAGCAATAGAAGTAAGCTGTTCATTATCTAAAGTTAATACCCCAATTACTCTATATCCCAAGCGAGGTTTTTCTGTAATTTC
>CAZHXL010000295.1:2897-3972 GCA_964536575.1 uncultured Clostridia bacterium
GATACAAACTTCGGCATTTTGTCCACAACCAACAACTAAAGTTGGGATTAAATTGCCTGAGCGTTGACGATAAAGGGTTTGACCTGAACGTACTAGTAGGCGTAAAGCTGTATAAGCACCAAAAGAAAAAATTAAATCATAAACAAAAAGTAACCGAGAGTAAGAAAAGTCGCGAAATTCAACTCCACCACGATAAAGAAACGCAATCGAAGTAATGGCTAAAGAGCCAACCAATACAGCCCTAAAAATACTATGTAGGTCTTGGAGTAAAGAAAACTCGCCCCTAAGACGATAGAGGTCATAATGACGTAGTGCCCAAATTCTCACTAAAGGAACAAAAAGCAGTACACTAAAATAGGGTCGAAACCCCCAAGTAACATCTACTGGCAGTAATGCCCCTTGTGGGCGAAAGAAAGCCGCTTCACCTTGGCGACACCAATAAGCGAAAACAAAACTACCTATAGCTATAGAAATATCTGCCAAAATAATAAAAGCTGTACATAAAGGCAATAAATAAGCTTCGTATCTCAAGTGACGAGTTAAAGCCAAAATATTTGTAGGGTGAGTAAGTTTAATCGCGCTTTCTGAGTTCTGCATAAGCTTTAACTTCTTAGTGGTAAAACTGCTAGTTTAAGATGAAATTAGTAATTTACACAAAATTGTTAACATATAAAACCAAATCTTGCTATAGAGGGTTCAATTGCTTATTGCTAAAAGCATCCTAGCTCTTAATTAAAGGCTTATTTGCTCACTAGGAGATTCTTTGATCTGCCCATAGGTTGCTAATGCTAGGGCATAAGCCATCCAAGCTTGTGACCAACGTAAGTAGGAGGTTTTATTAGTAAAAAAACCATCTTTTTGAAAATAAAAAAAGCCTTGTTTATCTAACATATTTGCTAAAGTCCATTTTGCTACTTGCTCAATTTTAGACTTAGCATCAGGTATTAAATCTTGTAGATAAACAAAAGTAACTATTGCTTGCGCAGCAGAATGAATGTCTATAGGGTAAGTTTTATTATGATAATACTTAGGGGTACCATCTGTAAGAAAGAATGTGTTTAGGTAAAAGTCTAAC
>CAZHXL010000295.1:3982-6753 GCA_964536575.1 uncultured Clostridia bacterium
ACCCTTTTTTTAGAATATTTTGCCACTCATTAATAGCCGATTCCCTAATAATTCTACCTAAAGAAACTAGGTTAAACCCTGTATGAAAATTATCTATCCAAGTTTGATTTTCTGCTGTGCCATAAGGCCATGAACCATCTTTTGCTTGTCTTATAGTAGTAAAGCGTGCTGAGCTAATAGCTAGTTCTATTAATTCTACTTCGTGAGTAAATTTTGCGACTCTAGCTAAAAGTTCTGCTCCTAGTAGGTTTGCATTATGTACTTGGCTTTTGTCTAGTGGTGTATAGCTAAAACAAAATGAATCTTGTTCCTGACTACGGTGGAGGTCTTGTAAGAGGAAATTACAAGCAGATCTTGCTACTTCTAGAGAAGCCTCCTCATTAAAAAGCTGATAATGATCTAGCCATGCTTGAGCAACAAAAGTAGTACAGACTATTGAAGGAGTAGCTTTAGGAACAAAAAAAGCTCTTGATTGCCAATCGAAGTTATATCCCCAACACATACGATCATAATAGCCAGGTGAGCGTAATGCCCATAAGCGTTCTAATAGTTCTTCAGCATCACGGCGATACTCATCTAATTTAGTCGCTTGATAGGCACTAAGTAAGGCTCTAACAAAAAGAGCTAAGGCTTTAGGGTTTTCTCCCTTTTCTATACCTAATAGAGGTCTAAAATTAATTGGGGAGCGTTTTACTAGTTGGATTAAAGCTATACGTAAAATCTTTGAGTCTGGAATTAGTGGGTAAAGAGAGCTATTTAGACCATCATAAGGATCATAACCTTGCCATTGTTCTTGACGACAATAGGCCAGTAGGCGATCAAACTCTTGTTCATACATTACCTAATCCAACTTTCAAAATATAGCATTTTATCTTACCCAAACCTTAATAGTTTTAATAACTTTATTGAAGAATTGCTTTCTTTAAGAGCATTTACTGGCAAGCGATTCTACTATAAGTCTTTGAAACTAGCTATCTAATGAACCTTAACTTAATAACCAATATTGAGCCTAAGGTAAATAATTTGGTTATTAAAAAGCTTATGCTATTATTTTGCTAATTCTCATTACCTTATTATTAATTCTCTAACTCTGAGGAAAGTAGTTTTTATGTTAAATAACTTACGATTAAATAAGAATATGTTTAAGTTTATTTGCGTTATTTTAGTTTCTTTATTTATAACTTCTCTTACCTTAGCACAAGAAGATACTAAAGAACTTTCACGTAAAAGACGTGTTAATTCTGAGGAATCTTTTTTATTATCAGGAAAAGACTCTTTTTTTTGATAATAAACTAGAAATAGGACAAAAACATAATTACCAAATTAATCTTAAGCAAGGAGAATATCTAAGTTTAGCAATTAGTAGAAAAGATGTTGATATAGTAGCTGTGCTTTTTGATCCTAATGATAAAAAACTAATAGAAACCTCTACTACTAACCGTCCACAGGATCCAGAAATAGGTCTATATTCACTAATTGAAATAACAGGTAATTATCGGTTGAGTATCTCCACTAAAATCCCTCAACTTATTGGAAACTATGCGATAAGAATCAAAGAATTACGCCCATCTAATAAACAAGATAAAGAAAGAATTTCTAATCAGGCTGCTTATGATGAAGCCGAACGACTAAGACTACAAAATACTAAAGAATCATTACAAAAAGCATTTAATATTTATATTTCTCTCTTACCTATTTGGCGGCAACTTGGTGATGGTGAAGGGGAAGGTGCTACACTTAATGCTATTAGTGCTATTTACTTTACAACAGCACAATACAAAGAAAGCCTACAAAGTCTTGAGCAGGCATTAAAAATTTGGCGCGAACTAAATAATCCTTTATGGGAACTAGCAATACTTACTAGCTTAGGTGCTGTCTCTAACTTAAACAAAGAAAACCGCCAGGCTCTTTACTACTACTTAACAGCACAACAAGTGGCTAATAAATTGAATAACCCTATATGGCTATCTTTTGCTCTTAATGGTCTAGGAAAAGTCTGTTCAGATTTAGGTGAAATGGATCAATCACTTAACTACTACCAACAGGCTTTGGTGGTAAAACGTACTTTATTAGATAAACGAGGCGAAGCTATTACCTTAAGTAATATTGCAAATATTTATACTGCTTTACAAAATTATCAATCATCTTTGGACTATCACCTAGAATCATTAGGGGTTTTTAACAAAATAGGCGATCTTGGTGGGGAAGCTTCTACCTTAAATAATATAGGGAGAAGTTATATGTTATTAAATAACTACGACAAAGCATTGGAAAGCTTTAACCAAGCACTAAAGAAAAAACAAGAACTTAAAGACACTAGAGGTGAAGCTACAACACTTAATAATATTGGCTATTTATATATAGTTTCAAGTGAACAAAAAAATTCCTCTCATTTTACTTCCTCTAGTTATTTTAACTCTAATAGCAAACAAAAAGCTTTAGAAGCTTTTAAGCAAGCTCTAGAAATTTGGCAAAAGATTAATGATCCTTCAGAAGAACAAACAACCCTTGCCTTAATAGCTAAGACTTATCTAGCATTAGGAGAAAAGGAAAAGGCTGATAAAATTTCTCAACAAATAATGGCACTAAATAGTATTATTAAAGCCAATGATACTTCAGCTACCCCTACTTCAACTACTTCACCTAACCCTCTAGTAACTGACAGTAATAATAAAAACACCAGTGAAGTAGTTAGCAATAAAACCTCTATAAATTCAACATCTTCTAATGATAATTCTATAAGTCTTCCCACAACTACAACATATTTACCT
>CAZHXL010000296.1:0-3974 GCA_964536575.1 uncultured Clostridia bacterium
GCACCCAAGCAATTACTTAAGCGTAGGTCAAAAGTATTGCCAACAGAACCCAAATCTAAACGACCATCAGCGTTGAAATCTGCTAAAGCCAAAGTAAAACTATTACCAAAAATAAAAGGTAGGTTTATGGTGTTACTAACACCTCCAGAACCATCACCTAAAAGTATTCTTAAATTAGTGCCTATATCTGTGCCAGCAAAAATATCCAATTTACCATCTTGATTAAAGTCAGCAAACCTTAGCCTTTGTGCTGTAGGAATAGTTAAACCAGGAAAAAAGCTTTGGCTAGGTACTTTGTCAGGAGTGTGTCGCGCAGGAATAAACCCTCCTTGCCCATCACCTAAAAAAACGTTTCCAGTATTAGAGGCAAAATTAGTAATTAATAAATCTAGAATTCCATCATTATTAAAGTCTGCGATATCTTGTAAAAATGGCTGTGTACCCCCAGAAGGTATAGTATCAGTAGCAACGAAAGTAAAATCTCCGCTTCCATCACCAAAAAAAGTCATTATGGTATTAGTACTAGTAATTGTAACAACAATGTCTTGTCTACCATCACGATCAAAGTCTCCTGTGCCCACACTAGGCTGTCCCCCAGTAGTAATAACTGTTGGGATACTACTAACAGCCGTGCCATCACCTAAAAATACTGATATGCTAGCCCCATTAATATTACCTGTTACAACATCAGGGTTACCATCTAAGTTAAAATCTGTGATTGATAATGAGCTAGGGTTTATTCCTCCAACTGGAAAATTTCCTGTCACAGTAAAATTGCCTGTACCATCTCCTAGTAAAATAGCTAGACTATCAGAAAACCGATTTGTCACAGCCAAATCTGGGCTACCATCTTTATTAAAATCTGCAATTGCAACACTATCTGGATTATTGCCACCAGTAGTAACAGTAGGCCCGCTAGTAAAACCACCGCCACCATTTCCTAACATAATAGATAGGTTATTACTACTACTATTTACTAGTATTACATCTAATTTTCCGTCTAAGTTAACATCCCCAACTGTGCTACCTAATGAGTTCATACCTGTAGGAAAGCTAGTAGGCGCGGCAAAAGATGGTGTAATACAACGAGTAGTAAAGGTGTTTTTAAGGATAGAAACTGTAGAAACACTGCGATTAGCAACTGCTAAATCTGCTAAACCATCTCGATCATAATCACCTGCTGCAATGGCAAAAGCATTTGTTACCCCAGAAATGATTATTGGGCTAGCAAACGAACCAGTACCATTTCCTAAAAAGACAGAAACATCATTTGAAACAGCATTAGTAACAGCTAAATCTAGTTCGCCATCTTGGTTATAGTCAAAAACTGCAATTTCTCTTGGTTGTGTACCACCTGTAGGTAAATTAGTAGTTGTAAAGCCACCAGCACCATTTCCTAGTAAGATAGAAACATCATTTGAATTTTCATTAGAAGCAGCTAAATCTACATTTCCATCCCGGTTAAAATCTGCTGAAGTGACAAAGTTAGTCACAGTTCCCGCTGGCACAGGAGATGGAGCAGAAAAAGAACCTGTCCCATCTCCAATTAAGATAGAAACCGAATTAGATCCTTGATTAGCAACAGCTAAATCTGGCCTCCCATCACTATTAAAATCAGCAGAAATTACTCCTCTAGGACGACTACCAGCAGGAAAAAATCTTGGGTTATTAAAACCACCATCTTGGTTATTTAAATATATACCTACATCATCTGAGGTCAAATTAGCAACGGCTAGGTCTAAAAAACCATCTCGGTCAAAATCATTTGCTATTACAAAAAGAGGGAATGCCCCTGTTGATAATGTGTCTACAACATTAAAACCATCATTGTTTTTTACAATAGATACAGTATTAGAGAAAAAATTTGTTACTATTAAAGATGTAAGACCATCATTATCAAGGTTTGCCGCTGTGACAGTAACAGGGAAATTGCCAACACCAACATTTGTAGGAGTAGAAAACCCTCCTAAACCATCGCCAAACAGTACCGAGATATTATTACTAGCATCATTAGCAGTAACTAGGTCTAAAATACCATCACCATCAATATCAGTAGTAATAACTGATTGAGGGTTTGTGCCTGTGGCAAAAGTATTGTTAAGACCAAACCCTGGTATACCACAATTAATACTAGCTAATAGGTTAATAGCATTATCTGAAACAGTTTCTTTAGTTTCTTTAATTTCTTTAATTTCTTTAACTGTTTCGCGACTAGCAGAAGTTTTGCTTAAACCTAATAGTAAGCCAAAAACTAGTAAGACTAATAGTAATGATAATTTATGCTTTTTCATAACTTTTTGAAAACTTTCTTTATAAATCATAAAATGAAAAGGTGTGTGTAATTATAGAGTTATATAGACAAACAAACAAACTAGGTCAGCATTAAATTATTACTAATCTATTTAGATTATTAGTAGTTTATTTAAAATTAAAAAGGTAGAAAGATATTGCTCTTCCTACCTGTCTTTAACTTATGTAATTATTTTTAAGCACCTACTTCAGCAGCAACTGAAACTGTTTTATAAACAGGAGTACACCAATCTAAATATTTTTCTTTACGACCGCGCACTAGTTCATCATAAAGTTTTTGTAAAGTTAAGGTGATTTTTCCTGGCTCACCATCGCCAACCTTACGATGATCAACTGCCCCAATTGGAGCAATTTGTGCTCCTGTACCACAGAAAAATAGCTCATCAGCAATATAGAGTTCTGAGCGATCAATTTGTCTTGCATCGCTTTCAATCCCTAGATCGTCTTTTACAATTTTTGCAATAGTGTCTCGTGTAATTCCTTCTAAAATATTTGCAG
This sequence comes from uncultured Clostridia bacterium, assembly GCA_964536575.1. GTDB lineage: Bacteria > Acidobacteriota > Blastocatellia > Chloracidobacteriales > JADJPF01 > JADJPF01. Next base: position 2,809 of record CAZHXL010000296.1, read on the forward strand.
TAATTGGTGGAGTGACTAGCTTTCCACCTCGTACCATAAAAATATTCATAGCAGCCCCTTCTGCTACATGACCATCACCATTAAGTACAATTGCTTCATCAAAACCATTGTCACGAGCTTCAGTAGCAGCGAGTGCAGAATTTACATAAGACCCACAGATTTTACCGCGAGGAGGAATAGAATTGTCGTCTACTCTACGCCAAGACGAAACACAGACGCTTAATGCTCGATTGGTAGCAATATAATCATCCATTGGCACAGCAAACATAGTATAATCACTGCCAGGAGATAGCTTAGTACCTATTTGACAAGCATTTTTATAGGCTAATGGACGAATATAAATATCCCTACGAAAATCATTACGACGAATCATTTCACAAGTTAACTCAGCTAGGTCTTCTGCCGTAAAGGGTAGCTCTATTTTGATAAATTTACAGTTGTTAAGCATACGTCGATAATGATCTACTAATCTAAATAAATATATCTCTTTTTTATCAGAGTTATAATAGCCACGAATTCCTTCAAAAATAGCGGTTCCATAGTTAAACCCATGTAACTGCACGCTAATTTTAGCTTCGGAAAGAGGGATAAATTTCCCTTCAAAGAAAGCAATTGCAGTATCAGTCATAATTCCTCCTGTAGATATAGGGTCAATAAATTAATTTTTAACTAAAACTATAAACCCAACACTGATATGTTGAGCAAAAATTTATACTAATGGTAAAGTATTTTTCCTAAACTTATCTGGGGTTCTCTCTTCTGAGCGTTGTAGTAACTTTGTAGCAATATTCCCCAATATTTTTAGTCCTTTGTCTAACTCTGTCTCTGTTAGATTGCCAAAACTTAGACGTAAAGTGTTTTGACCACTACCGTCAATATGAAACAAATGTCCGCGAGAAAAAACTACACCTTGTTGTCTTGCTTCTATTAAAAGTTCTGTGGTGTCAACTTTTACTGGTAATTTAACCCAACAAAAAAGTCCTCCTTGAGGCTCACTCCATTGAGTTCCAATAGGAAAATAACTTTGTAGCTTAGAAACCATAAAATCTCTACGACGACGATATATCACAAAACTATAACCACACCCTCACCAAACTACAAAAAAAAACCAAAAACCACCAAGTAAAACAACAACAAAAACAACCTGAACAACTACAACAAAAAAA
>CAZHXL010000296.1:3984-6743 GCA_964536575.1 uncultured Clostridia bacterium
CGACGACGACGGCAAAAATCCCAGAGTGCAGCTTGGAGCAAGGGCGAAGTAGTAATATCCCCAATTTGTTTTAATGCTACTAGTCGTGTAAAAACTGGTGGTGGGGCCACACACCAACCAATGCGAATTCCTGGAAGTAGGTTTTTAGAAAAAGTGCCAAAATAAATTACTTGATCAGTAACATCTAACGCCTTCAACGAAGGTATTTCGCGGCCTTCATAGCGCAAATCTTCGCCATAAGCATCTTCTAAAACCGGGATTTTATACTTTCTTACTAAATCCATTAATTGGTGACGACGTTCTAAAGAAAGTGTGTAGCCCGTAGGGTTATGAAAAGTAGGGATTATGTAAATTAACTTAGGGTGCTGTTGAACTATTATTTGTTCCAAACTACCAATTTGCATTCCTTGAGAATCCACTGGAATCCCAATAAGTTTTGCCCCTAAAGTAGCAAAGGCATTAGTAGCACCAGGGTAAGTAGGATTTTCTACAATCACTTTATCTCCTGAGGAAATAAAACTCCGTGATAGTAAATCAATTGCCTGTTGTGAGCCGTTGGTAATTAAAATATTGTCAGCACTAGCAACAATATTTCGCCCTCGCATATCTATGGCTAAATAATCTCGCAAGGCTTGCAGCCCAGCGGCTTGCTCATATTTGAGGACAGACTTACCAAATTCTTTTAATGCGTGATTGAGAGAGCTTTTAAATTCTGCGATTGGAAAAGACGATTCATCAGGAAAAGAGCCAGAAAACGAAATTACATCCATTATTGTGCTAACTTGATAGAGGTCAAGCAGGGCTGAGATTGTGCGCCCTTCTGCTTCACCAGCAAATAGGCCATCCCAAACCATTTTTTGCCATACTAGTGATTCAGTATTTAATTCTTTTTTTGAGTCTACTTTTTGGGAAAGGGTATTAACAAAAGTTCCTTGTCCTACATGTGAGCTAAGTAGCCCATCAGCCAATAATTCATCATAAGCATTAGTTACAGTACTACGATTAACACCTAAGCGACGAGCCAATTCTCTTGTGGCTGGTAGTCTGTCGCCCGGTTCAAGAGTGCCAACTAAAATCTGCCTAGCAATGCCATTTTTTATTTGTAAATAAAGCGGTATAGCACTTTTTGTGTCAACTTTTAGTTCCATTATTTTGTTTGGTTAAGCAATTATTTATTTTGTCAAGCAACCTAATCCAATTCCAGATTGTAGAGAATCTTTTTAGAAATGAAAACAGCCAATATCAGATTTTTCTCCCAACCAAGCCAACCAATTTTTTATCGTCCTAATTCCCAAACCATATGAGCAATTTCTGGCAAAATTAATTTTTCTAATGCAAGCTTAACAGCCGCAGGAGAACCAGGAATAGAAATAATCACTCGCCCTTTGTAGCTACCTGCTGTAGCGCGTGACATAATGGCTGACGAGCCAATATCCAGATAACTTAAATAGCGAAAAATCTCTCCAAAACCAACCAATCGCTTTTCTAAAAAAGAATCAATCACATCAAAAGTCCTATCTCGACGAGAAATGCCTGTTCCACCATTAAAAATCATTGCCTGACAATTAGCATCATCTGAAAGTTTTAATAACAGTTCTCGAATTTGTTCTGGTTCATCTTTAATTACTTGATAATAAATAATTTGATGTCCTTCACCTGTGAGTTGTTCTTTAAGAATTTTCCCACCCATATCGGTTTCTTCTGTACGAGAATCACTTACAGTAATAACTGCGCAAGCTACTACTCGCTTAGCTTTTTCTTTATGTTCTATATGACTCATAAAATTAATACCTTTACATTTCCTTTGTAATCTATTGATTCTAAAAAGATTCTAAACAAGAGTGAAGAAGGGCAGACAGTTTGTCCCTACTAGAAAATATCATTAATTATTAGGGCTTTAGCCTGACTGCCCTGTTTAAGCAGTGTTACACCTTCTTCTAAAATTACTAACACATTCGCGCCTAACATAGAGCTTAACACCCCAGACCCTTGTCTTGGAGCTAAACGAGCATAGAAACTCCCATCTTGATAACGTAAATTTGCTCTTAAGTAAGTACGACGATCCCCTTTAGAACTGGCATTTGAGTCTAAAGTTACTTCTATTATTGGCATTGTCCAAGGAGGTAAACAACTCATAGCTTTACGTAAGGCGGGTTTTACAAAAAGTAGGAAGGAAAGCATACTAGAAACCGTGTTTCCTGGTAGTCCAAAATATGGCTTACCAGCCAATACTCCAAAGGCAATAGGCTTACCAGGTTTCATTGACACACGCCAAAATTTTAGATCTGCTCCTAGTGAATCTAGAACAGGCTTTACATAATCATAATCTCCAACAGATACACCTCCAGAAGAAACAACAAAATCTGCCGCTAGTGAGGCTTCAATAGCACTGCGAATTTCCTCTTCGTTATCCCTAGCAATAGGTTGCACGATAGGAACACCGCCACTAGCACTTACCAAAGCCGCTAAAGAATAGCTATTAGAATTTACAACTTTTCCTGGTGAAACTGGCTCTTCTATCTCTACTAGTTCGTCGCCTGTTGAAAGAATAGCAACTATTGGACGACGAGCAACTTTAACAAAAGGCCGTTGAACAGAAGCTAAAACCCCTATTTCAGCAGCACCAAGTTTGGTTCCAGCCTTAATTAACAAATCTCCTGTTTGTAAATCTTCTCCACGAAGGCGGATATGTTGTCCAACTTTTACTGATTCAAAAACCTCTACAAAGTCACTGTCACTTTTCTTTGTCACCTCTACCA
>CAZHXL010000297.1:0-319 GCA_964536575.1 uncultured Clostridia bacterium
TTTCAATTTTATGACGATTAATAAAATGTTATTTGGAAGATTATGAATATTCATATTAACTAAACTAAGTTATTCTGTGATTTGAACACGACCTCTGAGGGAATTAGTCAACAGTTCAACTATTTTATTGCGATCAGAAAGATAAAAAGAAGCTTTAATTTGTATTCCTGTAGCAGTGTAATCTGTAGTAGTAGTTATTTCAGGGTGAGATTGTAAAAAATGAAATAGGCTATTTTGTTCACTAAAAGACACTTCTATTAAAAGCGTTATCATAGGTTTTACTAGTAGGGTTTTTGCTTCTTTTAAGACTGCTACCGCA
>CAZHXL010000297.1:329-5408 GCA_964536575.1 uncultured Clostridia bacterium
CAGCACCAAGCTTTGTTCCTCCATAATAACGAGTTACCACTATGCAAGTTTGCTCTAGGTTTGCTCCTAAAAGAGCTTGAAAAATTGGTTGTCCAGCCGTTCCACTTGGTTCTCCATCATCGTTAAAACGATACTCATTAGGAGAAATTCTATAAGCCCAACAATTATGTGTCGCATCTATATGCTTTATTCGAATAGACTTAATATAATCCATAGCCTCATTAGCTGTAGCAACATGAGCACAATGAGAAATGAAAATAGATCCTTTTATATTGGTAGAAGTTTCTGCGGCCTTGCCAATAGTGAAATATTCACGAGCTTCTGACAATTTTATGTCCTTTCTATCCATAAAATAAGATAAAAACCTAGGCTATTGCTAGTTTTATTCCTGGTTTTAACTCTAAAGAATCAGAATATTCAATATGTAAGACTTTACGGGGTTTGTCGCTTTGTGCTTTTGATGATGAGTGTATTATTAACGGGCGCATGGCTAAAACACCACCTTTGGGAACAAGGCATTCTACAGACTCTTGTGTTTTAGCATAATTAAACACTTCTTTGTCTGTTAATACTCCCAGTATATGAGACTTAGGTATTACTTTTAGTGGCCCATTATCACTAGTTGAATCATCAAGATGTATTCTTAAAGCTACTATACGAGACAATGCCCAAGTAGGTGCGTGTGCATAGGTAATAGCTGCTTTTTTTGACCAAGGCCCCCACTCACTAGAATCAAAAGCAGATTCTAAAGGTAGAGCAGTGTCTTGGTGCCAAGTTACTAACCAATTAGTTTGTATAGATTTATCAAAAAGTGTAGCACGAAACGGATAAACATCTTTCCCTAAGTGATTAGCTGCAATTTCTATTAAACGCAAATCATTGGCTAGGGTGGCAATTTTAAGGTTAGACATTAAATGCCTTGCTCCAGCGCGTTTTCGTTTTGCCTTTATAGGTTGGAGAAGGTTTTTTATTTCGTCACATTCTTTGATAGAAAGAATATTTTTTTTGATTGAATAGCCTACCATAATACCTTGCCAATGTTTAAGAGAGTGCCCAAGTAACAGCATGTCCTGCCCAAAAAACAGTTAAAACTACTAATATTGTCCACACTACAATGGTTTGTGGCAAAAATAAAGCCATTAGTAATCCAAAAACTGCTAGCAATAATAATAAGCTTAACGAAGTAGTAAAATATTCTGCACGGTTGACTGGCCAATTATGCTTAAAGAGTAAGCTAGTAAAAAGCCAACGAAAAATAGAAAAATAAATAAACCCAAGACTTGCTACCATTATTCCTATGTAAATTAACCAATCAGTAAGCAGTAAAGGCCGAAAAATAGCAGCATTTATTGAATATTTGTCTGGAGTAGTACGACTAATGGAATAACTACGAGTGGTAAGAGGAATAGCAGTATATTTATCAGCGTCTTTTTTTAATAAGGCGATTTCGTAATAAATCAATTTGTCTTCATTTTTATAAACAATAAAATTAACATCTGCATAACAATTGCCTGAAGCATCAAACTTCAAAGCATAACGCTGATATTCTGCACCAACGCTGTAATTAGTGGTGCTAGCAGATATTTCTTGGTCTTCTAGAGTATCAGCCTTTGTCGTATCTAATCTAACTCCAAGAAATGCTCCTGAATCATTCCAAGAATAACCACCTTTATCATAAACTAGGAATTTTACTTGCCTTATATCATATTTTTCCTGTGCTAAAACCTGTGTTACTAGCCCTAAAAATATTGCCATTAGCACTAAAACCTTGTTTAGATAATGCATTCTATGAACCTCCTAAAGAGTAAGTTATTTGTAGTTAAAGTTTTTTTGCTGTCAGAAAGTCTTTTACTACTTTTGCTACATCTTGATGCTCAATATCAACTAAGCCATTAAGTTTTTGGATTTCACTCTCAGATATTTTTCCTGCTAATCTTGCTAAAGCTCCTTCTAAGGAAGGAAAACGTTTAAGTGTTTCTTGGTGAACAATTGGGACTGCTTCGTAAGGAGGAAAATAATTTTGATCATCGGCAAGCATAAAGAGATTTAAGCTAGCAATCAAGCCATCAGTAGAGTTACCAGCAATTAAATCTACTTGTTTTTCAGCTAAAGCGCGATAAGTAAGTCCTAGATCCATTTCTTTTGGTGCTTCCTTAAAATGTAGTTGATATTTAGTTGCAAAGCCAGTAAACCCATCAGCACGACTCATAAACTCATAACCAAAGCCTGCTTGCCATAGAGGAGTAAATTGTGAAGCCTCTGAAATGGTTTTTAAGTTAAACTTTTGTGCATCTTCACTACGAATTAGAATAGCAAATGTATTATTAAACCCTAGTGGCTTACTTAGGGTAGCATTAAACTTTGTTTCATAGACTTTTTTTACCGATTCATAAACTTTTTGAGGGTTTGTTTCGGCTGGTTGTTGTAAGACAGCCATTAAAGCTGTTCCAGTATATTCAGGATAAATATTAATTTGTCCTGCTACTAAAGCCTGATGACAAACTATTGTCCCACCTAAATTAAACTTTCTGGTCACACTTTGCCCTGTAACGCTTTCAATATGTTGAGCAAAGAGTTCTGCTAGGATAATAGATTCTGTAAAATTCTTTGAGCCAATCACAATTGCTGTTTTAGGTGACTGACAAGCGGGAACTAGTAATACTACAAGCAAGACTAGGAAAATAAGTTTTTGCCACATAAGCTATAACCTCTAATAAGACTATTGATTTTACTTTAATATTCATGAAACTTACTATGCTAAACCATTGATTCTAAAGAAAATGAAATTCTTGGTCACGTTAGCGACGTCTGATAATAGCCATTTAGGGCTGGGCTATTATGGCTTAGGTCTTAAATAACAAATTTGGACTATTTTTGACTATCCCATTCTTTACGTAGTTGTGAAATAGTGTCTGTTACAGTTTTGAGTTGCTCTAGGTTTTCTTGGAGTTGTTTTAATATTGCATCTCGTTTTGTATATTGCATTCCATTAGATTCTAACCATTGTGCTGCTTGCTCAACCTGCTCAGGTTTAAGCGCGAGTATTTGATAACAATAATCTAAATGCTCCATTAACATCTTCCATTCTTGTTTAATAATACTGGCATTAGGAAAATTCGCTAGTGAATCTGTAGGGGTAAGTCTAGGTAAGTGTTGAAACTCGCTAGAGCCATACAGCTTACTAACAATTGCTGCATTACCTAAATACCTAGTACGTTTATGGCTCTTTTCTATTACCTCATCAGGATCATAAACTGCTAGTGGTTTTACAGCTTGGGTTAGTCTACTTACTGAAACATCACTGGTTAGACTATCTCCATAAAAGCGACCTAGAATCAATGTGATATTGTCTTGTCCACCGCGTTCTTTTGCCATTTGGATCATTCGCCAACAAGCATTTTCTGGGCTTAAAGAACTAGAAACCTGTAGTATTTCATCTGCACGAACCAAATTAGATAAACCATCTGTACACAATATTAAAATGTCATTACGTTGTAATTGAAACATACTAACAGCTACTTTTACTGCATCTTTATTGCCAATTGATTGTAGGATCACATTTCTACGAGGGTGTTTTATGGCTTGTTCTGGCTTAAGGATACCTCTTATAACTAGCTGAGCAACAAATGATTGATCTGTAGTAACTTGTTTAATGTTATTTTTACGAATAAGATATGCTCGGCTATCACCTACTTCAGCAATATAAACTTGATTACTTTCAATAAGTGCCGCAACAACTGTAGCAGACATATTTCCAAGTGCAGTACTATTTTGTCTTTCACTCCAAACCAAGTGATTTGCTTCTTCTACTGCCGCAACTAAACGATCATAAGGAGAAATGGTTTTTGGTAGTCTGAGTAGAGCATCTTTAATTGCTAAAACAGTTAGATCGCTTGCAACTTCACCTCCATTAGAACCCCCAACTCCATCAGAAACTACTAATAGTATAGAATTTTCACCTAATCTATGACTAACATGAAAAGTATCTGGTAAGGTACGTCCTAAGATTAAATCTGCCATAAGAAATGCATCTTCATTGTTGTCTCTGACTAGTCCTACATCTGTACAACCTGCAATATTAGAAAATACCAAGTCCTTTTCCATATTGTCTCCTCTCACTTAGCTTTTTTAATTTTTTATGCTAGTAAAATTTATAGTATTATTCACTAAAAATCTTATCATTATTTTATAAGGTAGTTTAAACCGCACTCTAGTGTTTTTATATAGATGTTTTAGATAAAAAATATATACAAAGTTTTAAGCTTTATTAGGTACTTACTCTTATTATCACATATTTAAACTTGAGATAAAAAAATCTTTCCAAAAAAACTTGACAAAAATAATTTTATAATTAGAATAATTCTAAAATTATTCTAATTTAGGAGCATTTTATGAAAATCAGACGCCATAACGAAAGAGGGAAAACCAGTGTAGCTTGGTTAGATAGCTATCATAGTTTTTCCTTTAATAATTACTATGATCCTGAGCACAATCAGTTTCGCAGTCTCCGAGTTATTAATGAGGATTACGTAAAAGCAGGAGGAGGTTTTCCTACACATTCTCATCAAGATATGGAGATTATTACCTATATTTTATCTGGTAGTCTTGAGCATCAAGACAGTTTAGGGAACGGCTCTGTTATTCATTCTGGCGAAATTCAGCGTATGAGTGCTGGTACAGGCATTAGTCATAGTGAATATAATGCCTCTCAAAGTCAACCTGTACATCTTCTACAAATATGGATTATCCCAGAACAAAAAGGACTCAAGCCAGGATATGAACAAAAATCTATTTCTTTAACATCAAACAAATGGCAGTTAATTGCTGCTAAGGAAAGTGGAAAAGATTTAGTAACTATACAACAAGATATAAAGCTTTTTTTAGCTAAATTAACAATAAATAACTCTTTAGAATACCAAATTGGTGCAAACCGTCACATTTGGGTACAAATTGCCTGTGGAGAAATTTTACTTAATAATACCTTGCTAAAACCTGGGGACGCTGTTGCTATTAGTGAAGAAAAATTGCTACATTTCTTAGCTAAAGAAGATGCTGAAATTTTATTATTTGATTTAGCTT
>CAZHXL010000297.1:5418-6723 GCA_964536575.1 uncultured Clostridia bacterium
TAATATTTCATTCTTAAGGAGACAATAATGAAACTAAATATAGGATTAACTCTTGAACAACGTACTGGTGTAGTAGATATTCTACACACCTTACTTGCCGATGAATATGTGCTTTATACCAAAACTAGAAACTATCATTGGAATGTTACTGGAATGCATTTCAATGACTTACATAAATTCTTTGAATCACAGTATGAGGAACTAGACAATATTATTGATGAGGTCGCAGAAAGGGTGCGAGCTTTAGGGCGTAAGGCTATGGCCACATTAAGCGAATTTTCCGAAAAAACTCGCTTAAGTGAACGCCCTAGCGAGCATCCTAACGCTCAAACCATGCTAGCTAATCTATTAGCAGATCATGAGCTAATTATTACCAATTTACGTAAAGATCTACAAACTTGTAATGATTTCAACGATATAGGGACAGAGGATTTTCTTACAGGCTTGATGGAACAGCATGAAAAAATGGCTTGGACGCTGAGAGCATTTCTTGAAGAGTAGAAAGATTTCCTGGATTCATAGGTTTACAAAATTTAGAAAAGCTTTTATAAAGGTTTTGGAGGTGAATGGGGCCTGGTGGTTTCCGCAGACTTCAAATCTGTAGTGGGTCAGTTAATGCTGGCCTGGGTGGGTTCGATTCCTACACATCTCCGCCAATATTTTCAATAAGTTACAACCACCAAGTTTTTTATTTATCTGCTTGTAAATGCTTGAACTGCAATTCTAACAGGTATAATCACACCTACACTCAATCAATAGATCTGATTATGCCTGAACTGACTATGCCCTTATCAGAAGCTGTCTTACCTTCAAAAGAGTATGCAACATGACGTGTTGACACTATTTTTTTTATAGCTTCTTCTCCTTCCAATTGAGCAAATGTAGCCTTTATTATCTTTCCATTATTAAATTCGATAGTTGCCTCAGAAGAATCTCTAAAGCATATATTTAGTTCTCCATTTAATTGATGTTTTATAATTAACTCTATACTCTGCTTGAGTGAAGTCTGTTCTAATGAATTATAAGAGTCTCTTTTTGTAGTTGTATTATTGGTTGAGTTAACAAGTCTCTTTATGCGAACAAGTAGCTCCTGAATGCTGAAAGGCTTACTAATATAATCATTTCCACCTATGCTTAAAGTCTCTAGACGTACTTCTACCTCCTGATGGGAACTGAGGAAAATAAAAGGCAGATGATGTTGCTTTTCAGACATCCTAATTATTTGGCATAACTCTATGCCATCCATTTCAGGCATCTCAATATCACAAATAACAATATCAATTTTTTCTTTTTTTAAGGTTTCTA
>CAZHXL010000298.1:0-2384 GCA_964536575.1 uncultured Clostridia bacterium
TATTTGTTTTGCATGAAGACGCGTAGCATAAATTAAGGCTTCTTCAAAACGCTCTGTTAATTTTGGTTTCTCATCATTAGACATAAATTATCTCCAATGGTATATAAAACATGTAAACTTTTAGAGTAAATTAAATTATTTTAAATCTTCTACCAATTGTTTTATGGCTTGATCTAGTTTTATTTTTCCCAATAAATAAGGCTGCCAGTATTTTTCTAAAGTACGACGATATTCTGACCCTACTTGGTTAGAGTTCCCATTAGTATAAATATAGGGAGTATAGCCCTCAAGGCCATTTTTAGCTAAAGTTTGCTTTACTATTTCACCGCTAGTAAAAATTAATATTGCAGGTAATAAATCCTTTGCTACAACCTTATTTTGTTCTTCAGAGGTTTTATTAATTTTACTAGTTAAAGGTTCAATTAAAAGATAAGAAGCTTGATAAAACAGCATTTCTAATGGACGAAAACCTTCTTGTCCTTCTTGACTACTGGCCATAACTATATGTCCAGGGTTTAATGTTGTATATGCTCCTATTTTATAGGCATAAATTGAAATATCCACTCTAATAGGTTTTTCTAGCCAATTATTTTGGTAAATTTGTTTGAATTGTTGTACTAGAGCAGGCTCAAAGAAAGATAGCATTATATTAATATTGCTAATAAAAGCTTGATTGGTACGATCATGTATTATCCACCAAGTATTCTGATAGATTGGTGCTACTGTTACTAAAATATCTACTAATGGATTAGGTAGTCCTGCTTTTTTCAAATCATTTTCGCTATTTACTTTAACTAGACGTTGTTTAATGTCTGTCATCTCATCTGAAAAAAGCAGATCCTTTTTAATATAATTGTTTTGATAAAAGTTTATTGCTTTATCCCAAAGGCGTTTTTGTGTAGGAGTTAGTCTGCTTAGTATAGGATCTGGAGGGGTTATTAATGCAGGCTTACCATTGGTTGATGTTTTTAGTAGTGCTTGTTGATAAAGGAAATGATGAAGATTTATCCAAAAACTACTTTGAAGATTAAAAAGAGAATCTTTTGTTAGGTTAAGTTGTGGATCTTTTTCTTTAACAAAAATTCCTGGAGCTTTACTTTTATCTATATTTTCTATGTCTTTTACTTTGCGTTTTAGTTTAATACTAAAGCTAAAAGCCTCTTTAATTGCAGCATACTCTAAAAGTAATTTTTGTAAATCTTCTGTGCTGGTAGTTAAAATTAAATTATTTTTAACAACAATATGAGAAATATTTATTTTTTCTTCTCCAAATTTTTCTTTAAACCAACTTATATCTAAAAAAGCAAGTTCTAACTCATTTGAGGTTAATGAAACAAGACAGAAACTATGAACAGCAATAAAATGTTCTTTGTAAAAATCGTTGCGAAAATCAGCCTTTTTAGGTTCTTTAGGATATAAATCTAAAAAAGTAAAATCACCTATTTTTACTAAATTGGCCTCAAATTCTGTATTAGACTTTTGGCTTACTGGTAAAATCAAATCATAGCCTTTGTTAGAAGCTTTTTGAAATAGCCAGGGTGCTTCACTTTCTTCATCTTCACCTATCCATTCACCAATTAGCTCTGGTTCAAAAATTAGATCTTTTTCAGTAAAAATAGGGTTTAATGATTTAATATAACAACTGCTTAAACATAAAAATAATGTTATTAGCAACAAAACAATAAAACGATAGCGGAAAAGTTTATACATAAATTTTCTATATTGTAAAATGAAATAAATTAGACGTACTAGGAAGCAATACTTCCTCAAAAATCGTGCAAATAAACTAGCAATACGTTGATAGCCTAAGGGATTATCTTAGGCTATGTTTTTATGCTTGATAATTTTTTACTGCTTCAACAAAAACCCTTACGCTCTCTGGTGGGGTAGGAGGTAAAATTCCATGTCCAAGATTAACGATTAATCCAGGATCACCACCAAATTTAGCAATATTAGCTTGTACTAAAGCCGTAAGTTCATCTGCTGGAGCAAGCAAAGCACAAGGATCAATATTACCTTGAATAGCCGTTCTACCTGCTACTCGTCGTTTAGCTTCAGCTAAATCTATACGCCAATCTATACTTAAGCAATCAACCCCAGTTTCTATCATATCTTCTAAAATTGCTGCACATCCGTTAGTGTAAAGTATAATTGGTTTATCACTAACACTACGTAGGTGTTTAACAATTTTCTGTAAATATGGAAGAGCAAAAACTCTGTAATCATCGCGTGAGAGTTCTCCTGCCCAAGTATCAAAGAGTTGTACTAAATCTGCTCCAACCTCAAGTTGGGCAACTAAGTATTTAGATACTGTTTCAGTAATTTTATCTAGTAAGGTGTGTAGTAGTTTTGGCTGTGCAAAACGCAAGCGTTTAAGCTCAATA
>CAZHXL010000298.1:2394-6689 GCA_964536575.1 uncultured Clostridia bacterium
ATAAAATTTCTGGTTGTTCCGCCCTCTACCATATAGGAAGCCATTGTCCAAGGTGCTCCAGCAAAACCAATTACTGGTACTTCATCATTAATTAGTTTTTTTACTTCCTGGATAACCTCAAGTACAAATGGAGTGTCTTTATAAGGGTCTGCAACTCGAATTTCAGACAAGCGTTTTTCATTACGAATAGGGTCATGTAAAACTGGGCCTTTTTCAGAAAGTTCCAGTCCCATTCCCATAGCTTCAATAGGAATTAGAATGTCAGAAAAAATCACTACCCCATCCATTCCAAAATGTTGATAAGGTTGTAAGGTAACTTCTGCGGCAAGTTTTGGTGTTTTACATAGTTCTAAAAAAGGTACTTGGGCACGTACTGCACGGTACTCAGACATATAACGGCCAGCTTGTCGCATTAGCCAAACTGGAGGACGATCTAGCGGTTCTTGACGGCAAGCTTTTATTAAACGATCATTTTTTGGCATGACAAAATATCTTCTCTTATCCTTTCAATTGAGTTAATAATTGTACTACAAAATTTTTATCACTTAGGAAAGATTTTTTCCCTTGCTCCTCTGTGATTTCTGAAGAAATTGTTTTTAATAAAGTAATACTTTCTTGGAGAGATTCTATAGCTTTTTTCCCTTGCCCTAATTCTTTTAACACTTTTGCTTGTAGGTAGAGCAGTTGCCAAAGTTGGGCACGCACACCAATTTGACGTGCTAGAGTAATAGCCGTTTCTGTTAATGTTAAAGCATCAGCTTTTTTTTCTGTTAGTAGGGTTAGTTCTGCTAGTGCACGTTTTTCTTCTATGATCAAAACAGGATCAGCTACTTCTTTACTAAGATTAATTGCTTGGTTAAGGTAATTAATTGCTTGATCTGGATAATTGAGCATTTTATAAACTAAACTTAAATTAAGTAGTGCTATTTCTTGTTCTCGTTTGGCTCTTAATTCTGTAGCAATTTCATAAGCTTGGGAAAAATAGTCTATTGCTTCTTCGTATTCGCCTTGCTTACGATGTATTTCGCCTAATTCTACTAAAAAACGCGCCTCACTGCGTTTTGCTCCAGTGTCACGAGTAATTTGGACTGCTTGATCTAGCCAGTTTATTGCTATTTGGTAAAAACCTAACATAGAAGAAGTAGCACCTAAAAGTGCTAAAGCTTGTCTTTCAAGCACACGATCCTGTGCCGATTGCGCTAGAGTAAGTACTGCTCGCGCACCTTCCATTGCACGGCTATAACGAGCAAGGCGAAAATCTGTTGCAGCTAAGATAATTCTTGCCCCTGCTTCTGATAATATTTCTCCTACACTTTGAGCTAGTTGGGTACAATGATCAGCATATTGGCTAACTTGGGAGTATTCTCCTTTTTCGTAATTTACAGCAGCAATTCGGTTTAGTGCCTGACATTGACCAACAACACCATTTAGCTTTTTATAAACGTCATAAGCATGTTGGAAAAACTTTAATGCTCGTTCTGAGTCGTTGCGCTCTTTGTACATTTCTCCTGTAGCTAAAATTGCTCGTCCAGCAATGGTTCCATCACTAATGTGCTCACTAAGTTTTAATGCTAGAAAAAGCGAGCGTTCTGCATCTGCAAACTTACCTAATGCAGTTAGAGTTTCTCCAGATAAAATTCGGTATTGTGCTAAAGAAACAGCTAAAAGTTGATTCTTAAATTGATTAGTGATTTGGTTAGATTGTGCTTGATATTCTATAGATTGAGCTTCTTCCATTTGATCGAGCAATTCTTGTAGACGAGTCAAATATTTTTGTGTTTCTTCAACTGCTAAAGCACGCCAAGCCGCCGTAGCTGCTTCAACAGAATACTTAAAAGCTAATTGGTATTGTTCTGCATTATAATAATGATGTGCTAGTAGGGGGGCAATTTGGTCTAAGCGTTTTGCTTTTTCTAAGGTTTCTGCTACTCGTAAGTGTAAGCGTCTACGTCTACGGGTGTTTATTTTAGAATACAGAACTTTTCTTACTGTAGTATGGTAAAAACTATAAAGCTCATCAAGGTTTGAAATGGTAGTGCGTAGAGTTGTTTGGACGTTAATTATTGGCTGTTCCTTAAAAACATAACCTGCTAAACCAGTTTCTACAATATCAATTAACTCGTCTTCTTCCAAATTAGCAACTAAACGAAGTGTTTCAAAAGAAAATTGATCCCCTAAAACAGCTGCTTGCATAAATACATCTAGTTCATTTTCCTTAAAACGTCTAAGGTGCGACTCTACAATATTAAGTACTGAAGAAGGGAGGTTTATTTCTGTAAGCTGTTGGCAATGCCATTTTTGCCCTGTCCAAACTATGCGGTCTTCTTCTACTAATAAACGTAGGGTTTCACTAAGAAAATAAGGATTACCTTGGGTTTCTTGCCAAATACGATCTATTGAACCAGAAGCAATATCAATATCTGTAAAAACTAGCTTAATATATTGTTCTACATCATTTAAGCTTAGGCCAGGTAGGTGAAGTTGTTCAATATTACGAGCACTAGCAATAGCATTTTGCCATTGTTGGAAGGGATGACCTTTTTGAGTAACATCTTGAATACGAGCAGTAAAAATAAACTGTAGTGGCTCTCCTAGGGTTCGGCGTAGTAAATAGCTAATAAAACTCAGACTTAGCCCGTCTGCCCATTGCGTATCATCCATCCAAATTACCAAGGGTAAATGACGAGCAAGCTTAATATAGATTTGGGCTAAATATTCAAAAATACGATATTTTTCACCCTCTGGCCCACCTTGAAGTGATCCAGATTTACCCTTGTCAACATTCCAAAAGTTCCAATCATTAACTAAATCATCTCGAACCCGATCGGCCAATTCACCAAAAATTTTTTCAAACACACTTTGTTGTGAAACGATTTGTCTTATCTGAGTAGTTAGTGCCTCCAACAAAGGTTTATAAGGACTAGTCCCAAGGTAATCAAAAAATCTCCCAGTTAAAAATAAAGCTTCCCCTTCACTAATTCGGCGACGAAACTCTGTTACTAGTTCAGTTTTTCCAATTCCTGCGTCACCTAGAACCACTATGGGTTTATTACGGCCAGAACGAATAAAAGCAAATTCTGTGGTTAGTCTATTAAGTTCTTTTTCTCGTCCTAAAAAGTAATTAAAACTCAAATGCTTTTTTAGAGTAGCATTAGGGCTTTTACGTACTTCAACTTGATTAAGAATGTCAGTTTGACCTCTAGCACCACTGTTTCGCTGATTGCTACCAGTAGTAGGACTTGTTGCTTTATTAGAAGCTTGAAATGCTACCTGCATTTCTTCTAGTAATTCTAGTGCGGTTTGTTGTCTTTCACTAGGCTCTTTTGAGAGGGCTTTTAAGATTACTTTTTCTATCCTGTCAGGAATTTCTGGTGCATGAGCACGGGGTGGGCGTGGTGGATCATTAATGTGCTGATATATTGTTGCTAAGCGAGAAGCATTACGAAAAGGCACTTGACAAGTTAGTATTTCATAAATCACAATTCCTAAGGAGTAAACATCAGATGTCGCTTCTAGATCCATAGACTGACATTGTTCAGGAGACATATAATCAAAAGTTCCAACTACTAGATTTCCTGTAATTCTACGTTGTTCTGCCCGTTGTTTTAGTTTAGCTAAGCCAAAATCAACCACTTTAACCACTTGTGAGTTACTAACTTGCTCTAGCATGATGTTATCAGGCTTTAAGTCTCGATGAATAATGCCTTTTTCGTGTGCTTCATTAAGTGCCTGACAAATAGGGTCAATAATAGTTAAAGCGTGTTCTATGGTTAATTTTTTTTCTTCACTCAGTATTCGACTTAGTGAACGCCCTTTAAGATACTCCATAGCAATATAAGACCCACCGTTTTGTGTTACACCAAAGTCATAAATAGTAACAATATTGGGGTGTTTTAGCCCAGCAATAGCTAAAGCCTCTCGACGAAATCGTTCTAAAGCATTTTGGTTGTTAACAAATTCTGGATTAAGTACTTTAACTGCGATAGTACGAGCTAGCCCCTCTTGAATGGCTTGATAAATGCCTCCCATACCACCGCGGGCAATTAGGCGTTCTAGTCGATATTTGCCTGCAAGTAGGCGAGGGCCAGCAATGCTATAACTTAACCCAACTCCATCAATAGGGCAAAAGTTAGAATTATCTTCATAGCAGCGTCGGCAAGAAGGGCATTCTTTCATAAAAGTAATAAAGGGTTAAAGGTAGTAAGAAGTTAGAATAATACTCTAGCACAATGCCATTTCACAGTCTCTTTGGCAAGGAGAAGGGCAAATTTTAAACAATTTAACTTTACCAATAG
>CAZHXL010000299.1:0-1277 GCA_964536575.1 uncultured Clostridia bacterium
CAACTATCAATTAGAAATTTTAGCGTGAAAGTTAAACTCAACCCTGTACGTGATTTAATTGAAGGCCGTCGTGTAGTGCTAATTGACGATTCTATTGTAAGAGGAACTACCAGTCAAAAAATTGTTACCATGCTACGTCAAGCAGGAGCAAAAGAAGTACATATGCGCATTAGTTGCCCTCCAACAGTTGCACCTTGTTATTACGGTGTTGATACTCCTAGCCGAGAAGAATTAATTGCAGCCCATCAAAGCGTAGAAGAAATCTGTAAATTTATTGAAGCTGACAGCCTAGGATATCTTAGTATTGAAGGGCTTTTAGCAGCTTGTGGTGAAGAAACAGAAAGACCAACATTTTGTACTGCTTGTTATACTAATAAATATCCGATAGAAGTTTCTGCCCATTCTAAACAACTTTGCTCAGTAATAAGTAAAAATGCTTTGGCTGTAAGTAAATAATTTTAGCTTAGTCTATAGGATAGAATCATGAAAATAGAAAGAAAAAAACCATTATCTCATCCCCTTATTTTTATTTTCTCTTTATTACTCTTATTAACCACCCAATTCTCAATAGCTTGTAATGTAGAACTTCCTACAGATAAATCTACTAAAGATAAACCCACTAAAGATAAAGATAAGAATAAAGATAAGAATAAAGATGATGACTCATCAAAAGACCTTGGTTCAAAACAACTGCAAGTCCATATGTTAGATATTGGTCAAGGTGATAGCTTACTGATTATTACGCCAGAGAAAAAATCTATCCTAATTGATGCAGGGCTAGTTAAAGCCGCTCCAAAAGTAATAGAGGCTTTAGAGGAAAATAATATTGAAAGCATAGATTTGGTTATAGCTTCTCATCCACATGCTGATCATATTGGCGGACTACCTAAAGTATTAGACGTAGTATCAGCAAAAAAATTTCTAGATAGTGGACAAGAACACCCAACAGCCACTTATGAAAAAATGTTAACAAAGGTTAAAGAAAAGATTGGTAAGCTAACAATCGCTCGTGCTGGACAAAAATTTGAACTAGATTCAGGGATTAAATTAGAAGTGCTTGGGCCTTCTGAGCCTTTACTAGAAAGAGTTAGCGGCAGTATAGAAAACGCTAATTCCGTGATTTTGATGTTAACCTATGGAGGTTTTCGCATGATCTTCACCGGAGATAGTGAAGATGAAACTGAGCAAAGGCTCTTAGAAAAAGGGTTTAACTTAAAAGCTCAAGTACTTAAAGTTGCTCATCATGGCTCACAATATGCTACTAGCGATGACTTTCT
>CAZHXL010000299.1:1287-6642 GCA_964536575.1 uncultured Clostridia bacterium
GTCTGGCAACAGTGATGATCCATGCTCATTTGTAACCCAGAAGCAGCAATTATTTCTTGTGGCGAAGATAATAATTATGGTCACCCTGCCCCACCAACATTAGAAAAACTTAAAAATGATAAAGTAAAAGTTTACCGCACAGATTTACAAGGGCAAATAACCGTTATATCTGATGGAAAAAATTATCAAATCAAAACAGAACATAAAGCTACAAGAAACATTTGGGAAGGCCGTACTTCATCAAAATCAAAGAAAGGTGACTCTTAAGCAATATTAACTATTATTTTTTTGTCTCGCTTTTGTTTGCAACAGCATATAACCCATTACTGATACAATTACAAGCGTTGCGCCCAAAGCTTGCCACCAAGACTTTAGTGGCTCACTTAGTAGTAACGCGCTTAATACTAATGCAGCAACTAGCCTTGCTCCCATTAAACTAGTAAATAGCGCAGATCCTAAAGTGCTTAAACTTTTAATCTGTAGTAAATTACCTGCTATTAAATTTATTATAATTAAGCAAGCAAAAAGCAGCCACATTTCTTTTGACATTACTAACCAACTATGCCAATCCTCTTTTAAGCAAATGCTAGCAATAAGTCCTGTTAAAAGCAACACTACACATTGTTGAGAAAATAAAACAATAGTATTAACACCTCGCGTCGCTTGTTCATGACGAGTTAGTAAGACATAAAAAGCTAAAAATACATTAGAAAACATTGCTAAGCTAATTCCAAGTGTGTCTCTCATTTGCCATTCACCTTGAAAAATAGCAAGTGAAGGTTCTCGTATAATTACCAGTATTGAACCAATACTAGAGATTGCTAAAGCAGAAAAAGTATAGGCAGGAATAGCTTCTCTAAAAAACGCTCTACCAATTAAAGCAACAATAAATGGAGTGAGTAAATTAATTAATTGTACATAAGCAGCACGTGTGGCTTGGATAGAAATAATATTAGTTACCATTCTTACAGCACCAACTAACATCAGCAACCAAGCACTCCGATTACTTAATGAATTTTTCCAGGAATATTTTAGTAACACTGGAGACATAATTAAAAGTACTCCAGCATAACCAACAGCGACTAAAGCAAATGGAGGCAGGACTAACAATAACTTTTTTGCAATTACTGGATAACTGCCCCAAGATAGGTGTGCTGTAACACCTAAAACCAAGGCAATAATTAAGGATTTTTTGGTTAATTGTGGAGCTTTACTCAAGTTTTACATCCGTAGAAAATTTCTTATAGTCGCTATATTGTTGGTAAACACGATTGATAAACTTTTTTTCTTGAATTTCGCTTGTGGCTTCAATAGGTAAGAGAAAGCTTTCTTCTCCCAATTCTACCGCAGCATAATCTACTGAATAAACTATAGCTTGAATATTCTTAGGTAGGTTTTTTTCTACATACTCAATATGTAAAGGGGCTAAGGTTTCTACATCAACCCAAGCTTGTCCTTCTTGCTGGGATGCTAGTCTTTTACCCTCAAAAAAATAATATTGCCGCTCATTTACCTTAAGCCGACTAGTAAATTTAACCAAATAACTAGGTCGATTGCGGTAGTTATGTAGCTTAGTGTCTAAGCTGAAGTTATAGTCTTGTTGATCTAGAGAAGCAAAATGAGATAGCAAAATAGAGCTAAAAACACCATCTACTTGCGGGCCACGAGACTTAAAGCGATCAACCTTTACTACTTTACCATTAATAGTCTGTACTTGTCGTATTTCTTGAAAGTCTAACTGAGGCTGGCCTTTTTTAGTAATTTCGAGTTGTCTTCCTGTTAGGCGAGAAACCGTAATATTATGTTCTAATACTTTGTTATCTTTTTGCTCAATAGTTTCTTGAGTCAGGGTTTCCTTAGCAATAAAGTCAGGGAGCGAGCGTTCAAAATTATCTGCTCTAGTAGCTAAAGAACTAAGTATTTTTTCTAGCGACTCAGAACTGATTAAAGGCTCTTGTGCTAAGCTTGAATAAGCCATTAATAGACAAATAATCAAAGAAAGTAATACTCTAAAATTAGTTTTTATTGCTGGTTTGTAGAGAGTCTTGGTAAACGAAACCAAAATCTTGCTCCTTCTTCGCTACTAGGAGAATAACCTATACCTATGATTGTTAGATACTTTAACCTGATTCCTTTAAGTTAGACAATTGGAACTCCCTTTGTAGAAGAAAAAGTTTCTCCTAGCACAATAATAGCGGTACTATTTTCAGTGTAAACTAGGTGCTTTATTAATAACGCCCGTGATAAATTGCTTTGTTATGAATAATGATTTCCCAATAACTAAAAGACTTTATTACAACAACTCGCATCTACTTGAGTTTTCTGCTGAGGTACTTAACTGTAAACCAAATAAAGACAATTGGTCAGTAATATTAGACCAAACTGCTTTTTATCCTACTGGAGGTGGGCAGCCATTTGACACTGGCCGTTTGGGTGAAGCTCAAGTGGTTGATTGTGTTGATAATGATGAACATATTATCCATATTATAGATAAAGCTATTAGTGGAACTGTCTTAGGAAAAATTGACCCACTACGTCGCCGTGATCACCTACAACAACATACTGGCCAACATATTCTTTCACAAGCATTTATACAAGTAGCCAAGGCTGAAACTCGTGGTTTTCATTTAGGGACAAACAGTTCTACCATAGATCTAGAAATTGACCAACTTAGCCCAGAACTTATTGCTAAAGCTGAAGATTTGGCAAACAAAATTGTTTTTGAAAATCGCCTAATCAACATTCATTTAACTAATGAAAAAGATAAATTCCCACTACGTAAAGATACAGAAAGAGAAAACTGCATTCGTATCATAGAGGTTGAAGGGTTTGATTTTTCTCCTTGTGGAGGCACACACGCGCACCAAAGCGGTGAAATTGGCCTAATAGTTATACGTAGCATAGAACGTATTAAGCGACTATGGCGAGTAGAATTTTTGTGTGGTCAACGAGCACTTTTAGATTATCGGGCTGCTCATCAAATAGCGATAGAAACAGCCAAACTCTTTTCTGCTGCCCGTGATAAATCCCCTGAACTAGTAATAAAATTGCAACAAGAACTTAAAGACCTACAAAAACATAACCGCGAACTACTTAATCAAGTTCTTAAGGCCGAGGCAACCAACATTTATAACAACTCTACTCCTAACAGTAATAACCTTAGGATAGTAAAAGCTACTTTTAGCCGTAGTTTAGATGAACTAAAAACCCTAGCTCAATTGCTAGTAGCACAACCTTCTATAGTAGCCTTATTAGCAACAACCTTAGAGTCCCCTAAAATAATTTTTGCTTGTAGTAACAACATAGATATTGACTGTGGTAAGTTACTTAGTCAATTTTGTAAAGAATTTGATGGTCGTGGTGGTGGAAAGGCAGAATTTGCTCAAGGTGGATTACCTATAGGAACAGAATTTGAAACAGCATTAGAAAGTTTAGTAAAATCTCTCCAAAAATCTTATGAATAAACCTAAAGTCCTGTTGGTATTTACTGGTGGCACTATTTCTATGCAAATAGATCCAGTTATAGGAGCAGCAATTCCAGTTCTTTCTGGCGAGCAAATTCTTACTAATGTTCCTGGCCTGGATGCTTATGCAGATTTTGAAATTTTTAATTTCTCTAAACTTCCTGGCCCGCATATGACCCCATTGCTAATGCTAGAGTTAGCACAGGAAGTTAAACAACTACTTAACAATCCTGATATTTGTGGTGCAGTAATTACTCATGGGACAGATACATTAGAAGAAACGGCTTATTGCTTAGACCTATTGATTGCTAGTGATAAACCAGTGGCATTAGTAGGGGCAATGCGTAATAGTTCTGAACTTGGTTGGGATGGCCCACCTAATTTAATTTCTGCTATTCGTGCGGTTACTTGCGAAGCAGCAAGGGGTTTAGGTGTTATTGTTGTTTTTAATGATCAAATTCATGCAGCTAGTGAAGTTACTAAAACTCATACCGAAGCATTAGACACTTTTCAAAGCCCTGATTTTGGTTCATTAGGTATAGTTGATAAAGACAGAGTTTTAATCTTACGTCGCCCTGTTTTACGTGAGCATATTGAAACCAATAATGTTGATACTCATGTCGATATTATAAAAATGGCTGCTGGGGTTGATGATCGCTTAATTCGTTATGCGATTGAAAGTGGTGCTCATGGTCTTGTTATTGAAGCTTTAGGACGAGGTAATATTCCTACTTATGCCTTACCAGGAATTGAGTTTGCAACTGAACGAGATTTACCTGTAGTGATTGTGTCTCGTTGTTTGCGAGGCCGTGTGTTAGACACCTATGGATATAAGGGTGGAGGCCATGAGCTACGCCAAATGGGAGCTATTTTAGGAGGCTCGCTTTCTGGACAAAAAGCACGAATCAAACTGATGTTAGCACTTGGCTATACAAATGATGTAGAAGAAATTAGAGCAGTTTTTGAGAAAAATTTTTACTAAACTTTCAAATCCAGCAGTAAAAGCAAGGCTTGTAAATAGGCTAGCTAAATAAAATAGAAATTATTTCTCAGAGCTATTATTGCTTGCCAGATGGATTTTGGATCATTAAACTGCCTAGGGAGGGAAGAAAATGTAATGGCAACTTTATCAACTACTGACACTTGCCCCCAATGTGGGGAAACTTACTATTACTGTGAAGATTGCGGGGGTATTCTTGAGGCTTGTTCTAATGGTTGTTGCTATGGGCCAGAAGGGCCAACTTATTTAGCTGATTGTGTTTGTGATTATTCTATCCAACCCAAGTAACTTAAAACCTTATAACCTATTAATTGCCCAGAACAGTAAGGGCAGACCTAGGTGTCTGCCCTTCTTTAGAGTCAAGATGTATTAATTAAAAGCCTGATGCCCTGTGATCTCTGCTCCTAAGACTAGGGTATGGATGTCATGTGTACCTTCATAAGTATAAACTGACTCTAGATTGTTCATATGACGCATAATCGGGTAGTCTCCACTAATCCCATTACCACCTAAAATCGTTCGTGCTTTTCTAGCTACTTCCATAGCCATATGAACATTATTACGTTTAGCCATAGAGATTTGGGTTGGAGTAATTTTACCTTGCTCTTTTAATCGTCCTAATTGATAGGATAAAAGCTGAGCTTTAGTAATTTCTGTTAACATATCAGCAAATTTAGCTTGTTGTAATTGAAAAGCAGAAATAGGTTTACCAAACTGAACCCTCCCTTGAGCATAATCTAGTGCTGTTTGATAGCAAGCCATTGCTGAACCAATTACTCCCCAAGAAATGCCATAACGTGCTTGTGATAGGCACATTAATGGAGATTTTAAGCCTTTGGTAAGAGGTAAAATATTTTCTTCTGGGATTTCACAATCAGAAAATACTAATTC
>CAZHXL010000300.1:0-3669 GCA_964536575.1 uncultured Clostridia bacterium
CTTAATCACAACCTACCTGTTTTAACCCCAGAACAAAGCGTCCCCTTATATATTTTAGCCATTTTAGTAATTGGGGTACTTGGAGGACAAATAGCAGAAAGGCTACAACTTAGTCACATCGCTCTAACTAAAGCCACCCAAAATCTAGCTAGCTTGCAAGCCTTTAATGAAAGAATAATCGAAAGTATTCATAGTGGTTTAGTTACTACAGATACTTCTGGGACAATTCTGTCATTTAATCGTGCTGCTGAAGAAATCACTCAACATAAAGCTAGTCAAGTAATTAAACAAAACTTTTCACAAGTTTTTGGAGATCAATCTGAAAATATAAATTTTGGCCCTGAATTATTAACTATCTCCAAGCCAATTCGTTTTACTGCCATTTGTCAATCTGCTAATGGTCGTCAAATGCACTTAGGTATCACAGCTTCGCCCTTATCACAAGAGGATGGCAAACCAAATGGGCTTGTTTTTTCTTTCCAAGATTTAACTGAGATAATAAAACTAGAACTAGAAATTCGCCGCCGAGATAGACTAGCAGCTATGGGAAAAATGGCAGCAGGAATTGCACATGAAATTCGTAACCCTTTAGCAGCAATGCGTGGCTCAGTACAAGTATTAAGAGGAGAATTAGAATTATCAGAAGATCAATCTCAGCTTATGCAAATTGTGCTACGTGAATCAGACAGACTAGATAAGATCGTTAGTGACTTTCTGGCTTATGCCCGCCCTAGCCCTTCCAAACTAGTTGAATTTGATTTAGCTAAATGGATAGCTGAAACTGTTTCTTTAATTCGTTATAGTGCCGAATGGTCAAGTTCACATGAAATTACTGTTGACTCGCCACAAAAACCCCTAATGATACTAGCTGATTCCAATCAATTACGCCAAATAGTATGGAATTTAGCCAGAAATGCCTTACAAGCAATGCCAGAAGGGGGAAAATTAATAATTGGTATAAGAGAAACAAAAAAACAAGAAATAGAAATTATTTTTTCTGACACAGGTGTTGGAATGTCTGAACAAGAAATGGAGAGAATTTTTGAACCTTTTAACTCTAATCATCCTGGTGGTACAGGTTTAGGTATGGCTATTGTCTATCAAATCGTTTCCGATCATTCTGGCAAAATAACTGTAGAGAGTAGCCCTCAGCAAGGGACTAAAATTACTATAACAATCCCACAAAATAAAAACTCTTTAATAGATTCTGCTATTGATATATTAAAACCTGTAAAAATTTTTTCGACTAGTGGAAAAATTACTTCTAAAGGAGAAATTTAATTCGTTCACATTACCTTATAGAAAGGCTATAATTCTTAGCCATGCCTAAAATATTAATTGTCGATGACGAACTAAGCATGCGAGAACTACTTGAACGGGTTTTCCGTCGAGAAGGCTACAACGTTAGTGTAGCTGAAAATGGTACCCGAGCATTAGAGACACTTCGCAACACTGAATTTGACGTAATTATCTCAGATGTAAAAATGCCTAATCTAGGCGGTATAGACCTCTTAATGCATTGTAGAGAATCATACCCTGATACAGTGGTAATCATAATGACTGCTTATGCTACTATAGATAAAGCTCGTGAGGCTTTTAAGCTAGGGGCAGATGATTTTGTTGAAAAACCCTTTGATATTGATGAATTAAAATTAGTTGTTAGCAAAGCTTTAGAAAAAAGCAAGCTGCGTCAAGAAAACGCGCTACTTAAAAGAGAACTAAGAGAAAAGGGACGTTTAGATAGTATTATTGGCTATTCTCGCTGTATGCAAGAAGTCTATAAAATGATTCTTGATGTTGCCCCTACCTCTAGTACAGTACTAATTCAAGGAGAGTCTGGGACAGGAAAAGAATTAGTAGCCCGTGCTATTCATAACAGTAGCCGCCGTGCTAATGCTCCTTTTGTTTCTATCAATTGTGGAGCACTAACAGAAACCCTACTAGAGTCAGAACTTTTTGGACATGTAAAAGGAGCCTTTACTGGTGCCCAAACTAATAAAAAAGGGTTGTTTGAAGCTGCTCATAGCGGGACAATATTTTTAGATGAAATCTCAGAAACTAGTCCTACTATGCAAGTAAAATTACTCAGAGTACTACAAGCCCATACAATAAGGCGTGTAGGAGGCACAGAAGAAATTGCGATTGATACACGAGTAGTAGCAGCAACCAACAGGAATTTAATGCAAATGGTAGAAGAAAAAAGCTTTAGGCTGGATCTCTATTATCGTATTAACGTTATTATGCTTGAACTACCTCCACTACGTGATAGAAAAGAAGATATACCAATGTTAGCAGAGCATTTTCTTAAACGCTTTTGTCGCTCTGCTGATCGCCAAATAGATGGCATTTCTGAGGAAGCTCTCACTTATTTGCAAAATTATCATTGGCCAGGAAATGTACGTGAGCTAGAAAGTGCTATTGAACGAGCTGTAGCACTAGAGCCTACTAGACAGATTCAACCTGAAAGATGGAGAGAAGAAATACTTAAATATAGCCCTTCTCGTATACAATCCTTTTTATCTTTGCCAGAAGAAGGTATTAATTTAGAACTCTATATTAATGAAATAGAAAAATCTTTTATTTTAGAAGCTCTAAAACGTACTTCTGGTAATCAAACTCGTGCATCCGACCTGTTACAAATGCCTGTAAGGAGCCTAAGACATCTTTTAGATAAACACCGAATAAGACAAACTGCTAATTCTTTGCGCGAAAGCCCAGATAAGTAAAATTTTAATATCTAGGAGTAAATATGTTTGTAAAAAAAACAATTGTTAAATTGCTAATTTTAATTTTAGCCCTGTCAAATATAACTTTTGCTCAATCAGGTGTTCGTCCTAAATCACAAAATACTTTCCCTAGTGCTGTTACAGTTAGAGAAGGAACCTCTGCTAAGCTAGAATTAGAAACCCCAATTAGCTCAAAACTTAATGAAGTAGGTGATGAAGTATTTGCTAGATTAACTAACTCTATTATTATTGACGGAATTGTAGCACTAAAACGGGGTACAGAGTTTCAAGGACAAATTAGTCAAATCTCTTCTGCAAAACGCCCCCAAAGACAAGCTATTTTATCAATAACATTCGATAAAATACTTACTCCTTATGGAGAGCAAGAAGTTTCAATACTAATAAAAGCGATAGATGATTATGCTAATGAAAATAAATTAAATGCAAGTGATGAAGGACAAGTAAAAGGTGGACGCTCTTCAAGTAGAAGTGTAGATAATGCCATTAGAGGTGTTATTCTAGGTGGAGCAGCAACACCAATTATCTGGGTTACTGCTGGGCCTTTAGCTGGAGCAACTGTTCCTCTAGGTGGAGCAGTTGCTGGAGTGCTTGTTAGCAAAGGCAATGATATAAAATTATTTCCTGGTACAGTTTTAAGAGTAGAACTTACTAAATCTCTTATTGTTAAATTAAAAGACCAAGAAGAGCTTTTACCAGAAGCATCTTCTGAAATAAAGCCTCAAACTAGTTCTAGTATTACAAATAGTAATGGGCCAGAATAATTGGTTTAGGATCAATTAGTTTCTAGTAAAAATGTAATTTTTTTGCTAACAATTCATTGATTTTTAATATACTTAAAAGCTAAAATAGCGTGGAATTTTGGAGACTTTTTTACTATAGGCAACCATCCCTGCAAAAGTAAGCATCACAGGTTTGTGCAGTA
>CAZHXL010000300.1:3679-6541 GCA_964536575.1 uncultured Clostridia bacterium
AACATCTTTCAGGGACAGGTTGCTTAGAGCAAACCTGTGGCAAATACTCACCAACTGACTTCGGATTTTGATTTAGCTCAAGCAGCTTCTCTTGGGGATCGTGGTGCATTTGAGGAACTCTATCACCGTCATCATAGGCGTGTGTATAGTTTATGTCTAAGAATGACTAGTAACCCTTCCGAAGCCGAAGATTTAACACAAGATGTTTTTATTCAACTTTTTCGTCGCATTGGCAGTTATCGAGGTGAAGCAGCTTTTTCTACTTGGCTACACCGCTTAACCGTTAATCAAGTGCTGATGCGATTACGCAAGAAAGATATAAAATTTGAGACTACGACAGCTGATGGTGAATTGCCTATTAGTGCTGAACAAAATAGTGGTAACCCTGTAATACCACCTTTCATTGACGCAATTGCACTAGAGCGAGCAATTACACAATTACCACCAGGTTATCGTACAGTCTTTGTGCTTCACGATATAGAAGGCTATGAGCATGAAGAAGTTGCTAATTTGTTAAATATCACTGTTGGAACATCAAAATCACAACTACATAAAGCAAGAATAAAATTGCGTTCATTACTTTTAAAAAAAGTGTAAGATAAGGTGTAAGGGAATGGACTGTTTAGACTGTCAAGACTTACTTTCCGAATATATTGATGGGAATCTAAAACCTAATAAAAGGCTTATAGTTAGCGATCACTTAAAATCCTGCTCAGAATGCAGTATAGTTCATCAAGACCTAAAACAACTAGTTGGCCTAAGTAAACAATTGCCTCTTTTAGCACCAGAAAATGTCCTTTGGAAAAAAATTGAAAAAGAAATAACAGAAATTTCTACTACGCAAAACCCTAGCCGACAAAGCACTTGGGCTAAATTCTGGCAACATCGATGGCAATTTAGTATTTCAACACCCCAATTAACAGGAGTTTTAGCCTCTTTAGTTGTACTACTAATTTTGGCAAGCTCTTTTTCTTATGCCCCACAAAATTCTATAGGTGCATTAATGCAAAATAGTATTATTGCTCGCCCAATCAACACTTACGTAGCTAACCCTACAGAATTAGAATTGACTGGGACAATAGAAAGACTCTCTCATACTATTAAAGAACGTTATAAAGAATGGGATCCAGAAATACAAAAGCTCTTTGATCGCAATTTAGCACTAGTAAATCAAACTATTGAAGATTGTAATCAGTTGTCACAACGTAACCCTAACGATCCAGTAGTACATGAATTAATGGTTACTGCATATCAAGAAAAAATACGTTTATTAGAGCAATTTCTATCTTACAATAAGTAAATTATAGTAATGAAAAAGAGAATTTTTATAAATAAAAGTTTTTCTATTACTGCATTTGTGGGTGGGTTATTATTAGCAGTTTTTTTCTTACCTATTACTCAAGCTGCTAATTTTAAAACCTATTCACGTAGCTTTAAGGTTTCTAAAGAAACCTCTTCATTAACCCTATCTAACCCTTCTGGCTCAATTAAAGTAGCTTCTTGGGACAAAGCAGAAATTAAACTATTTGCTACCTTAAACGAAAACCTAGAGATCTCTGATAATCAAAAAGGTAGTACTGTTAATATTGATGTTAGGTGTTCAAAAATTGGACAAGCTAATTTTGAAGTCAATGTTCCCAAAAATTCTACGCTAGATATTAAATCCTTAAATGGAGCTATTGAAATTTTATCTGTAGCAGGGCCAATTTCTGTTCAAACTACAGAAGGTGAAATTTCTCTAAAGGATATTATTAGCAGTAATGTCACGGCTAAAAGCACCAGCGGAGCTATTTTCTTTAGCGGAAAACTATCCCCAAAAGGAATATATAATTTTTCTTCTCTGGAAAATACTGTAAATATTTTTTTACAACCAGAATCTGCTTTTACCCTTTCTGCTACCGCTTTATCCGAAAAAATAGATCTAGGAGGGTTTCAGCTTTCAGATCCTATTCATCATGAAAGGCGTTTGTCTGGCAAATATTATGGTGGGGGAGCATCCTTAAACTTAGCTACTCATCGAGGTAAAATACGCTTAAATAAAATTTTACCTAAGTAGTAGCTTTTTTAGATTTTGTTATGTTTTATTAAAATTAAAATTTGATAACCCTTGTTATTCTCTACAAAAAAAGCAAAGAAAACTTTCTAATAATCTACATAAAAACAACCAATAAATTTAGACAATTCTCTTTTGCTTAATAGGTCGCAGATTTTATCCAAACTTTTCAAAGCCTGTGAAACTTTTCTTTTTCTAAGACGTGTATTGAGCCAACATCAATTCTGAGATTCCTAGCATCTTCAGTTTGAATATTTTCAAATTATTAAGTAAAAGGTCTATAGAAAATGAAAACAAAAACTTTTTCTAGTAAGCAAAAGCCTCTTTTTATAAGCTGTTTATTGGCTTTATTGCTATTTTGCTTCCCTATATTTAGTAGAGCACAACACCCTAGCCAAACACCTGAGGATAATGATTATTTAGACGCAAGCTCTAGCCAAGAACCTATTGGCCAAGGAGCCTTGCAAACCCTTGCTAACCTTATGGTTAAAAAAAACCAAGCTGTAGTTATGGGAATAATCCAAGAAGTGAACATAGAAAATCGTACCATTAAAATTCTTAATCAAACGGTGCTAGTCAATAGCGAAACTACGCTTTTAGGTAGCACAAAGACAAGAGGAATGGCTAGCTTAAAACCTAACCAAATTGTAATTATTACTGTTCAGGAAAAGGACTCTAAACTTACAGCTATAGAAATTTTCAAGATGCCTAAATCAAGTCGGAAAGTATTATAAAAGTATAAATAAACCTCCTAGCTAAATGGTTAGGAGGTTATCACAAAAATATTTATTTAACTACATTTTGTTGCA
>CAZHXL010000301.1:0-6531 GCA_964536575.1 uncultured Clostridia bacterium
TAATGCTAAAGTTACCAGTAGTAGAATTAGCTCGTCTTGCTCCTAGGTCTACTGTTGACACACGAATTTGAGCCTTATCCATTACTTCAATGTTAGGTGCTGTCCAGGTGAACTCTTGAGTTGTTGCTGGTAAGTCTTCAGCCCCTTTGATTTGTGTAAAAGTAGCTCCGCTATCTGTTGATAGTTCTAGTGTGTGGCTAGCTATTGCATAGCTTTGCGCTGCAACTGTTGTTTGCCATTTTATTGTAACTGGTTGTCCTGCTACAAAATTATCATTAGCAGAAGGTGAACTAACCTGTAATATTGGAGCTTTGCCAATAGAGAAATCACCTGTTAGTGTAGCTCCCAAGCTAAACGGGTTTGGAGAACCAATTCCTTTACTAGTTAAGATTGTTTTTATAAGAGTATTAGTTTCTGTGTCTAGTATAGCAACACCGTAAAATCCAGAGGCATAAAGTATTTTTCCATTGGACGAAAGATTTAAGCTAGTTAATATTCCTGACTCTCTAGGAGGTCTAATATTTTTAACCTCTTTACTTTGTGTATCGTAGATGTATAAATCTCCACCTAGGTATTCAGCGATATAAAGGAATTTTCCGTCAGGAGAGGCTTTTAGTAGAAAATCCCCAAAGTTGTTTATGGGTAACGTGAATGAGCTTGTAATTTTAATAGGGGAAATACTAATATCAGCAATAGAAATAGTATCAATACTGCCTATGTATAGCAGTTTGCCATCAGGAGAAAGCTCTAATTCTTGTGGTCTAACTTGGCTGTCATCTCCTTTAGGTAGATTTCTAATCGCGGTAATACTTCTTTTCGTAACATAATCAAAAACAAAAACATTACTATTAAGCAAAGACACATAAACTCTTCTGTCTTTATTATCTGGGCTAAAAATTATATCTCTTGGAGGACCTTCAAGTTTTATTCTACTAACTACGCTCAAGTCTTTTGAGTTTATTATTGCTATTTCTTCTGTTTCGTTTAATAAAGCCCAAATCATGCCATCTGGTGACACTTTTAGCCCATACACCCCTATACCTTGAAACAGGCTCTTTACATCTCCTGTAGATAAATTAACTATTTGTATACCTTTTTGGCGATCACTAAATACACTATTTATAGTAATTGCTTGCTTTTTATCTAATGTAAGCTCTATCCTTGCAGGATTAGAGGGACTTAAAACGATTTTCTTTAATTGAGTAAATGTTACCGGGTCGATAATAGCTAGCTGACCGCCATCTATATTTACATCTTCACGAACAAATAGCTGGTAAATGACAGGCTTATCTTGACCTTTAGCTAGCCCAAGGCTAGTTAATATTAAGACTGTTAAAAAAATAAAATTAAATATATATCTAATCATTTTTAGTTACCTCATACTTTACCGAATAAAATATTTACTCAATAGTTTTATGATGAATGATACCTGGCGGTTAATCGCCACGTCAATATTTTATTGCAATAATTAAAAAAAGTAAAATAATATATTCTTATGGCAAAAAAGAAAGCTTCTTCTAATAAACTTAATGAAGTAAAACTTTTTGGTTTAGATCAAGAAGAAATAGGTTTTGCTTCTATGTGTAAGTTTATTCGTAAAACTCTTGTTGCTACTCAACAAGAATTAGCTGAAAAATTGCAAGTAAGCAATCGTACTTATAGAGACTGGGAGTACGGTAAATATGTTCCTAAAAGCTGGCAAGCTCTTAACTTAGGTCTTTTATATTTATATGCTAAGGAGCTAGAAGCTAAACAACAGTCTTCTGAAAACACATCCCAAGACTCCCAACAACACGCCGCTTGAAGTCTTTTAATTAAAAGTACTCCCAATTGAAGTGACTCTAGTAATTAGAGTAAAAGTATAACCAACAGGATCAACTCCAGTTTCTCCTGGCTGATTAGTACGAGCGGAAGCACAGCCCCCTATTATTCTAATGGATGGAGATTGCTGGTAGCCATAGAACCCAGTGCCGTCACTAAAATTGCAATTGATATCACCGCCATAGACGCTCCCACAACCGCTCCCACCTGCTTCCCTGATTTTTTTCCCACAATAGGGGTCTGGTCTTCCAAGTTTAGTAGTGCCGCAAACATTAATGTACTCAGGGCTCCCATATTGATGTTCAGAGCCTTGATCATCCTTAGCGTATAGAGGAAATATCCCACCGCCATCTGCTCCAATGGTGTAACTCTTCCCGTCTGGTCCCGTAAAAATCACATCAAGACCAATAAGCTGTTCACCTTGAGGGGGTTGGACGTTGTTCTGATCACAATTGACAGTACCAGCCCCGCCAAATGGGCTAGTATGAGTTACAGTGTCTATAACTACATCAAAATAAATGACATGTTGGTCGGTTACGTTGAAATACGTATGGGTTTCAACGTCAGCACGAACCATCCATCGGTAGCGATCTATGCGATTTCCCGTACCAGCCTCTCGCAAAACCTCTTGACCAGCAAATATTGTTCGAATTGTATAATCAAAATCATTTTTCATTTGCGCAATCAAATCTTTTCTTAACCCATCCATGTTTTTATCGGGAAGTGGCACTTGATAGTCTGGATAAACAGCACCAATTAAATCAACACTTTGATTAGTATCTCCAAGTAGATCGTCAAAAATCCCAGTTAGGTCGCAAATAGAAAATACACTGTCTATTTCACCACCACCTTTTTTTGTTGCAACTGTTTGATTTTGGCATTGATATGTATCTGCTTGTGAGCCAAATGCACGAGCATGATCAATGAGTTTGTTTTGTATTCTACTATATATAGTACTATTGATGTGCTCGCGAATATGCGAAACCGTAGCAATGCCTGCTGTCTCAGAAACATCTTTTGCATACTCGATGTTTGTATCTCTGAATTGACGTACACTAGTCAAAAGCATTGGTTTTGTTAATGTTACTAGCGCAGCAAATATGATCATTACTAATACAATTAATGCATAGCCGTTTGCTCTGTTCTTGCGAAATACAGGAGTAAGCTTTTTACCGATTTTGCCTAGGCCTATTTCATTATCACTATTATTTATATTACTCACAAATCTTTCCTCCTCGACTAACTGATTGACTTAAAAGATAACTATCTAGTTATAAAATTGATTGCACAATTACTTATAAAATTATTGCTACTCAAGGTGTCTAATTACTAGCGGGAAATTAAGGTTTATAGTACGCGTAAGATCCTCAGTTCCTTGCACTTGCGGGGCACTTTTCACAAGAGAAATGTCAACAGCTTTTACTTGATTTAGCCAAGGCACTAAAGGATTATTCGGTGTTTGCTCTACTGTGTTATTATCAAGGAAATACCTGACCTTTATACTGTCTGTTTCTCCCAACATCGTCTCTATGCCACCTTGAACTTGGAATGTCCCATCATTAGCAGGGAGTATTACCCCGCCATCGTTGCGAATAAGCCTACTCCCAAACTCATCTTTTTTAAGGTAGAAACATGCGATTTTAATTGGGACTAAAATAGCACCTTGACGAAATGTAGTAGTACTATTTGCTACGTTACTAACACCAGGTAATTTATTACTGTCACAATCCCCGTTTATGCAAAGATCATACGAAAAATCAATATATCTTTGATTTAGTGGCCCCACTCCAATATTAGGGTTTCTGGGTTGGCTAATCTGAGTCAGCTTTACTACTCTGCTAAAAGATTCTGTGTTTTTAGAAGCGTCTAGCTTAAATGTTTTCCCTGTTGGTAGTCCTACTAGCAGCATTAAATCTCCAGTGCTGTAAAGTTGTGTGGTGGCATAATAAGGTAAACCTGTTAGGGTTTGTTCAAATGGAACACTAGGTGGTAGTACTGTTGTTCCTGTCCCTGATGGTATTTTTGTTGGAGTAGGGCTAGGACTAGCTCCAGGGGTTGGGATAGGACTAGGGGTAGGACTAGGGATTTTTTGCTCAATAGTGCCAAAGTCACTATTATTTTTGTCGTTTTTGTCCTCATTGTTTTTACCGGGGACGTTACTAAAGCGTATTACACTATTGAATGGTAGCGGTACTCTTGCTGTACCAATATCACCAATTGCAGTGGTGTCTTGTATTATTGTTAGCCTGGGCAGTTTAGCATCAGTATAAACAACCATAAAGGCATCATTTCCATTGACCTTATACGGGGTAACTAGTGCTAGTTCAATAGGTTGCGGCTTATCGGTAGCAGGATTGGTTGTAGTACCAGCGAGGGGCAATGTGGGTACTGAGAACTGTTTGTTTAGTACGCCCAAATTTCTTCCAGGGAAAGTGGTTAAGCTTTGCCTGAGTGAGTGATGTGTGTTTAACAGCGACCTTTCTATTTGCATAACTCGCTGTTGTCTGCGATGCACCTGGACGCTTTGCATATAGATACTGCCTGTTACGTAGGCTATTATTATACATAAGCTTAGTGCTACAGATAGTTCTATTAATGTAAATCCTATTTGATTATTAATACCGCTACTATTCTTACTAATATTTTTTGCTGACATTGTTAATCCTTTTACTTCTATAACTATAATATTATTAATTAGTTACAATGTTACTTACCATCGCCATCAACCTTGATGAGGGTTTCATGTCTAACTATTTGATTAGTTACTAAATCAACAATAATTACAGTGATTGTTGTGTCTGTACGGCGTGGTTTGTTTTTACTAATTACCCACTGCCGACGATACCGAGGGTTAGTTGAATTACTAGGGCTACCAAATGTAGATTTGGAGCAATCAACAACATCTTGAGGAATATCATCTCCAATGTCCCCTAGCCCACCACCACTACCACCAATGCTGCCACCACCTACACCACCACCTTTGCCAGTCCCACCAATGGGGGCTTTAGTACCTTTTATTGGAGGTTCTATTTCTACGGGAGGTGCCACGAACCTAGTCTTTTGTACTATACAACCATTCTCATTAAGTACATCAAAATAGCCATTGATGCTAATAACAGGGTTAATAGAACCAATACTAGTTTGGCCTAAAGCTATTCTTTTCAACTCGTTATCTAAGTTATTACTAAGTTCGCTAACTTTTTGTAATGATAATGTTCGCAAATCCGCTATATTCTGGTTCGTCCTAGTCGCTTTTATGCCACCCATAGTCATAGTAAAGACTACAGAAAGGACACCTATTAAGAGTACTACCGCTATTATTACTTCAATTAATGAGAAGCCTTTATTAAATTTACCGAATCTGTTAACTTTACTAGCTTGCTTTACTTTAAACATAATTCTCCCTACCGCTTAATGAGTAAATAACTAACACTGTTTACTCATTAGTTTTTACTTCTTTTACTTGTTTATTCAGAATTAAATCTTGTAGGTCAGTACGTGAGTACCAAACGTCATTTATCAGTTCTGCAATTGTGGTATCTCCACTACTGCTAATAATTAATGCTAGTTTGCGTCTACTATTAGTAATAAATATCGCATGAGGTTCGGCAAGCTTTCCTGAAAACCTTTCAAACGTAAAACTACTAGTAGGATTAAAATATGTTGGTTGACCTGAAACACAAATGACTCGCTGTGTTTGTTGACTAGGCTTATTAGGTGTAGGCAAAGAACTAGAAAGGCTGGTAAGGTCGGTATTGCAATTAGCTTGTCCGTGGCTTGTTGGCGTAACAGTTATTTCTACCCCATTATGGTAGAGATTGAGAGCATCATTTAAATTAAATGTTCTCTTGGCCTCACTGCTTCCTAGTAAACTTTGGCCTTTTGCTTCAAGCACGACACTAGCCGTTTGAGCCATCACCGCCTCTGGTTCAAGCATTGCCTTGCTGCTAGGAATATTGACTGCTACTGCCGTCAGTCCTAATCCAACTATGACCAGCACGATTAATATTTCTATCAAACTATAGCCACAATTATTAACACAACTATTTTTGCGCATCGGCTCTAATCCCCTCCAAATTTACTGTATAAGTATTTTTGCCTAACAGTATATTGCACTTTTACGTTAATCAACATTTTTTCTCAAAAAAAATAACCTTATTTTTATCTGTTTTACTTAGCGTTTGATTTTTGATTTAACTTAAAGTTTTTTAAGTTGTTTTTTCTATAATCAAGCTCTATGCCAAAGAATTTTGTTTATTGTTTAATTAACTGTTTAATTTCCAATTAACTTCAGATTGCTAACTCTATTTTGAGACACTTTTGATACAATCAAATTTTGTGCCACAAACCTATTTTGTCGATTTTTCCAATTCATACTCCAACCCCTTTAACGAATATTGGCTAACGCACTACTAATTGAGCCATAGAAGCTAACTAGTAGTAACCCTACGAATATCCCACCTACTACGATCATTGCAGGTTCAACTAGTTTGATAAATGTATCAATCTGTTCATCTAATTTTTCAAATAACTGTTGCGCATAATCGATCATTGCTTCTTCTATATGCCCAGTGGCTTCAGCCGTACCAACCCTATAAGCTATTTCGCCTTCAAAAGCAAAATGAGATTTCTCTAACGCTTTAGCTAATTCCAATCCTTCTGTTCTAATAAAGTTTGTTGCCTGTTCAAAAGCCCCACCAAGCTCTTTAT
>CAZHXL010000302.1:0-1127 GCA_964536575.1 uncultured Clostridia bacterium
TATTTGGCTTTCTGTAACATATCGAAAGCTTTTTCTAGTACACGGTTAGCCTTATCAACCCTGGCATATTTATGATAATTAGTCCAACCTACACCAGTTGGAGCAGGGCGAGCGCATTATAAATGAATAAAAAGAAAAGAGTTGCGAAAAGAAAGCAAAAGTGATAATCCTAGAGAAACAACTTAGGAGAAAGCCAATGCTAATACAAATATTGAAAGATATAGAAGATCCAAGAATAGAAAGATGTAAGCTACACCAATTAATAGACATACTGGTAATAGCGATATGTGCAGTGATAAGCGGAGCAGAAACATGGGAGGAGATGGAAGAGTGGGGAAAAAGTAAGCAAGAATGGTTAGAGAGTATAATAGAGCTAGCAAACGGGATACCATCATCAGATACATTTAGACGAGTAATATCAAGAATAAAGCCAGCAGAGTTTCAAGAAAGGTTCTTAAAATGGATAGAAATAATAAGAAAACATATAGATAAAGAAATAGTAGCAATAGATGGAAAAACATTAAGAAGATCATATAATAAACAGATAGGGAAAGCAGCAATACATATAGTAAGTGCGTGGGCAAATAGTAATAAATTAGTAATAGGACAATTAAAAACAGAAAAAAAAGTAATGAAATAACAGCAATACCAGAACTATTGCAAATATTAGAGATAAAAGGGTGTATAGTAACGATAGATGCTATGGGATGTCAAAAAGAAATAGCCAAGAAAATAATAGAACAAGAAGCAGATTATTGTTTAGCCTTAAAAGCTAATCATGAAAAAATGTATACAGAAGTACAAGATTTTTTTCAAAAAGAAATCCAAGAAAATGTTAAGGATAAAGATATAGATTATTACCAAACAATAGATAAAGGACATGGCCGATTAGAAACTAGAAAATATTGGGTAACTAGTGACATAGATTTTCTTAGTCAAAAAGCGGAATGGAAGAATTTAACTTCTATCGTTTGTGTAGAATCAAGTCGTACTCTTGATGATAAGACAAGTGTTGAATTTCGTTATTATATTTCTTCTTTGCCTGCTGATGCTAAGTTGTTAGCTACTTCGGTTCGTTCTCATTGGGGGGTTGAAAATTCTTTGCATTGGGTTTTGGATGTTGCTTT
>CAZHXL010000302.1:1137-6481 GCA_964536575.1 uncultured Clostridia bacterium
TAACTCTCGTATCCGCAAAGATTTTGGTGCTGAAAATTTTGCCATTCTTCGCCATATCTCTCTTAATTTACTTAAACATGAACGCTCTCTGAAAGTTGGTATTAAAGCTAAACGTCTTAAAGCTGGTTGGGATCTTGATTATCTCCTTAAAGTACTTAAACTTTAGTATTTTATAATGCTTTTGCCCTGCCAGTTGGAGGTGGAGCCAAATTTCTTGATCTAACATCAGCAATAAAAATATAGCGTCTTGCTTGCTTTAGTCTATCAAGGCGTTGCTGGACATTTTCAGGTATTTCATTTATCCCATATTTAGCCAATGTAGCTACAGCCATTTGCCTGTCAGCCATAACTTCATTATTAAAGCTATCAGTAACCTGAGTAAGAGTTACTTGGTACTGACTAAAGCGATTATAGTCCTCTACCATTTCTTGAGAAAAGGGATTATCGGTTGTAGTTGTGTTAGACATAAGTAGTATCCTTTTTATTGTAGTTAGTTAACATATAGATATGAATACGCTTACCAAATCAAAAGGTTTAACATTTATCCAGAAATATGTATAACTTGTAAACCAGAAAACCGGATAAAAGGATTACTGGTAAAACAGTAACTAAAATATTGGTGTTCCTTGAAGTCTTCAAATATTAATAACAAATTGGCCAGAAGTATG
The DNA here is from genome assembly GCA_964536575.1 of uncultured Clostridia bacterium. Taxonomy (GTDB): domain Bacteria; phylum Acidobacteriota; class Blastocatellia; order Chloracidobacteriales; family JADJPF01; genus JADJPF01. The sequence goes on from CAZHXL010000302.1 coordinate 1,806, forward strand.
TTAATCTTGTAACCCATATAACCAGAAAACAATTAAAAATGTAAATTGTGAATCTGTAAAAATTTTAATCTGTATAAAAGGATTAATTATGAACCAGAAAACCGGAAAACCAGATAAAAATATTACCAGTAAAACAGTAGTTAAGGTATATGCATTAGCACAACAAAAAGGTGGTGTTGGAAAAACTACCACCACTCTGAATTTGGCAGCAGCATTAGCAAAGAAAAATTATAAAGTATTAGCTGTAGACTTTGATCCACAGGGGGCATTGACGGCTGGAGTAGGATTAGCACCTTTATCAATTAAAGAAACAGTTTATGATTTATTACTAGAACCAAACTTTGAAATTAAACAGGTAATTAAAGCTACTAAACTAGGTTTTGATTTAATACCAGCAAACTTAGATTTAGCGGCGGCTGAATTTGAATTAATTTCCGAGATGGGACGTGAACACATTCTTAAATATAAATTGACTTTAGTTCAAGAGGACTATGATTACATTTTAATAGACTGCCCTCCATCACTAGGGATACTAACTATTAATGCACTTGCAGCAGCTTCAAAAGTTATTGTTCCTATACATCCTCAGTATTTTGCTCTTAGAGGGATGGATTTATTATTTAAGACTATAGAGAGAGTTAAACAAAGAATTAATCCTGATCTAGAGATCCTTGGTATCGTGCCAACTATTTGTGATATGAGAACCAATCATACGCGCGAAGTCTTAGAAGAGCTTAAAGCTTCTTATAAAGAATTAATCTTTAGTACAATGATCCCTCAAACTATTAAATTGCCAGATAGTGCTATGGCTGGTGAATCCATATTAACTTTTGCAGAAAACTCAAATGCTGCTATTGCTTATCAACAATTGGCTCAGGAGGTTATTAATCGTGGCAACTAAAAGAACTAGTTTACAAAAACGTCGTGGTATTGATGCTATTTTTGAATCACAGTCTGAGATTCAAACAACGCCTTCAACTAATATTGTAGAAACTCAAGAAACTATGGAAACTATACAACCAAGTGAAACTATGATTAAACTTACTGTGATGGTTCCTCAATACATTCAATGGGGTTTAGATGAGATTCAATTGAATGAAAGCCGTAGAACTGGTAAGAAGCCAGAAAAGTATACTCTAGCTAAAGAGGCTTTTGATTTATTATTCCAACAATACGGTATAGCGGTAAACCAGAAAAAAGGCTAAACAGCTAAAAGTTTTACCAGTAAATAATTATTCTGTTTAACCAATATCCCAGAAAACAGGTTAAAAATATAGTAGATTAACCAGAAAACAGGTTAAAAGGTGAAACGTTAAACCAGTAAAACTTTTTAATGTATAACTGGCTTAACGTTTTTCTGGGTAAAATAATGTTTTTCTTAATTTTTAATGCTATTGACTAAGCTTGTTGTAAATACTAATCTAAGACCATATGCCAAAGAAAAAAACGAGTAAGCCATCATTGAGATTATTAGAATGTGAGCCTAGTTTACCTAAAATAGAAGGTGAGGATGAGCTTGCTATGCTTATTCGCTCTATTAATGATATGGCTAAGGAAGCTAAAAACAAAAGCTCACAGCGACCAAAACCAGAACCACCAAGGGCAGCATAATAGCCTATAAGCTTATGAAAACTATCAAAACTATCAAAACTATCAATGTAACTAGTAAAACTGTTTCTGATAATAAAATAGTATATCTGTTAAGCTTAAGTACTAGAAGCTTGCCATCTCTAATCAACCCTTATTTATTTGTTGAGAAGCTTACAGATGCACTTCTGTTAAAGCTACCTAATATTAAAGTTAAGATAGTCCAAAATACAAAAAGTAGTAATCAAAGCTTGCTTCAATTAAAATGTTTTTGCTCTAGCGATACCCCAGATTATCAAGTCAATAACCTTCAAGAAGAAATAGGTTTTATTGCTGCTACTCTACGTGATGAGCTAATTGATAGAATAGAGTCCGCTCAACGCTCTGTTGCTTAGCTTAACTAGGCTAGTTATAGCTTACAGTCGAAGTCTTAAATAACATTTTTTCTATCAAAAGCCGGGAGATAACTAGTTTACTTTCAGTAGATTATTGCTATAAAATAAAATACTGTATTTCTGTAATACTTTATAACAGGATTACTATAATAATGTAATACATAAAATAAGTATATATGTAATACTTTATTATTTTGTCTCTTTATTTCTTGTATACTGGAATACTTGTATAAAGATATAAAGTAATACTTTATTACTGTTATACTTGAATACATAATTATGATACTAGGAGGGTATATGTCGTGTTTAGTATATGTATTAGCACAACAAAAAGGTGGTGTTGGAAAAACAACAACTACTGTTAACCTAGGAGCAGCCCTAGCAGAGCAAGGACAAAAGGTTTTATTAATTGATATGGATCCACAAGGGGCTTTATCTGCTGTTACTGGGATTGATATGTTAAAAGTCTCTAAAACTATTTATGATGTTTTACGAGATCCTAAGTTTGAGCTAACAGATGCAATCATAAAGACTGAACATGGTTTTGATATTGTAGCAGCCAATATTGATTTAGCAGCAGCAGAAATGGGACTTGCTAATGAGCCTGCTAGAGATTTGCTTTTAAGAGAAAAGCTATCTGATTTAGAAGGCTACACTCGTATTATTATAGATTGTCCACCATCACTTGGCTTTTTAACACTTAATGCTTTAGCCGCAGCTTCAAGAATTATTATTCCTGTCCAAACACAGTTTCTTGCTTTACGAGGAATGGAAATCTTAATGGAAACCATTAATAAGGTAAAATTAAGAATAAATAGGAAAATGAAAATATCTGGAATACTTCCTACTATGGTTGATAGTAGAACGGTTCATTCAAAAGAAGCCTTAGAGCAATTAAAAGAGAGTTATGGTTCACTGGTTTTTGAAACTGTTATTCCACAAACAGTAAAAGTTTCAGATAGTACACTTTCTGGCAAGCCTTTGCTTTGCTTTAACCCTACTTCTTTAGCAGCAAAAGCATATCGTAGTTTAGCGTTGGAGGTTGAAAATCGTGAAAAGGCCATCATTTAAGGATCGTATGAAATCAGAAAGCTCAGGTATTAAAGCTGTTTTTGATGCTGTAGAAACACCTGAAAATGAAAACTCTCAACCAACAAAATCTTTATCTCAAACACAACCAGAAGTTAAAGAACAGAAACAAGAATATATAAAAGTTACTGTTTATATTAGACCTGACCAGCTAGCCTCATTAGAAGAGTTTCAAGTGATGGAGCGAAAGAAAACAGGTAAAAGACCAAGCAAAATGATACTTGTTAGAGAAGCTTTGGATCAGTGGATAGAAAAAAATTACAATCTGTAATAATGTTACTCAGTAATACAGTATTCCAGTATATAAGTATTTCAGTGTTCATTTATTACTTTATATATGTAATAGAGTATTACTGGAGTGCTGTATTTCAGTAACACTCTATTTATAAACACAAACTATAAAAAGAGACTTCTAGAAGCAGCTTTTACCTTACTGAAAGCTGCCAAAAGCGGTAGCCTTACCATTTTTACCTGATTATCATTACTTAACTTAGTACTTATTTTTCCTTATTTTTGGGAACGGATTTTCTATTTGGTTACATTAGTAGATATATAGAGAATAGTTTTGTAGAAAAACAAAACTATTCTGATAAAAACTTGATACCTCATTTACCATAATCAAAACCAAAGTTAACAGCAAAATTAATAGGCAACTATTGCTAAGCAAAAGGAATAAAATTGAAGTTAGCAGATTTTTATGAGTAAATGAGTATGGCGATAAACTATTAGTAATTAATTAAATTAACTGAAATAGAAATTAAACAGAAAGATAAAGGAGAATAAATATGGCATCAATTTCTTCTATTAACCCAACAGCAAGTAATTTATCTGACTTAGAGCAATCTCAAAATCCATCTAGTAATATAAAACAATCTGATTCAACCACTTCTAACTCATCTATTGGCTCAATTAGACAAGCTAGCTTAGACAATAGTGATAGCGATAAGCCTAGCTTTCTTACTAATACTAATAACCAGGTTTTACCTTCTGTTAAAGATAACAAGTCTTTAACTAAAGACTCTCAATTAACAACTTCTTTTCAAAAGTCACAGTTACTATCTAATTTTCCTAATAATGATTCTGTTCAAGATACAGCCAAACCTTCAAATAATACTTCTACAGTTAATAGCTCTACGGTTAAAGAAACTAGTGTAGCTAATTCATCTAAAGAATTAGGAGATTATGGTCATTTGTCTACAGGCCAGAAGAAGCTTGTCGATGATCTTGCTAATCGCCAAAATGCAGCTAATAAAACTCAACTTTCTCCATCAGAGGTTTATAATTCATTAGAACCTTCACAGAAATCTACTTTTGAGTCTATTACTAATGCTTTAGAAAATACTACTATTATTGGTAAAGATGGTACAAAAACTAATGCTTTGGATACTATTGAGCGAGTTGATGTTATTTTAGGTGAGAATAAAGGTAAGGACGGTACACAACAGTTTCGCTTGTTAGTTAGTCTAAAAGATGGTGCTGGTAGTAACATTAGAACTGCTAAAAACTTTGGAAATGTTCCTGGACATGGTGAGGAATTTAAACATGGTCGCCAATTATCAGGTGGTGAACCAAGTATACAAATATCTGTTTCACCTGATGGAAAAA
>CAZHXL010000303.1:0-6466 GCA_964536575.1 uncultured Clostridia bacterium
TTGTAAAGGTAATCTGTTAAGGCTAAAGTGTAAGTAGCTTTAGGGTCAATATCTTTATCATTAATTTTAGCACTAAGTAATTTTTTATCCTGATAAACTAGTTGTGCTCCAGAGATAGCAGCACCAAAATCTTTAATACTTGCCCCCATACTTTCAAAAAGTTCTATTAAATCTTTTCCTGAAAGTTCTACTATTGCTACTTGATTATCAAATGGCATTAAACGATAAATTGTGCCTATAGTAATTTCACCAGCAGGAATTTCTGCCCTAATGCCACCATTATTTTGAAAAGCTAGGTCAACGGTTTTTCCTAGTGCTAGACTAGCTTGTTGGCGAATTATATCTGTCATTAACATACCTAAGCGGCCTGCTCCTGGGCCTTCTTTATTTATAGTTTCAGGGGCTTGTCCAATGACGATTCCCATTTGTTTTTTTACATCTACAGCATATGGAGCAAGCATTTCATTAATAGCTTTGTCTTCAGCAATTGAAGGATCAATTTTATGCTGGCTGCTAGTTTGAGTTTGATAAGTAGGAGTAGTTGCTTTAGCCGCTTGTTGACTGTAAATAACTGAGTTAAAAAACAAGATGAAGGCAAAAGAACAAAATACTAACAGGGAATTAGAGTTTTTCTTATTCTTAAGCATGTTATGTATCCTAAAAATATTGTATTTCTATATTGATGTTTGATTTAGCAAAAGTTATAGCATAAAGCACTAAGAAAGCAAAACCTTCTGTTGTTAAATTTTTTTGATCATCTGATGAAAAATATAGCGAGAAACCTTATTTAGCGGTACAGTGGAAATGCCAATTAAGAGTTGAAAAAATCTTTTGTTGATAACAAAGCATTTACCAGAAAGGTTTATTTTGATTAATCAAATTCTAGGCTGTAAGTTATTGATTGCTGGTAGCCAATTTCAACCCTTAATTCGCATTGGAAAGTGTTTGGTACAATAAGCTCTGGCGTAATACTTAAAGAATGTTTTTGCATAAATTGTTTTATTTCTACCAAATGATTGTCTAATAAAATATTTCCAGATCGTTGGGTGTTGATTTGCGACAAATTTGTTCCTGCTTGTGAGTCCTGCTCTAGGATGTTATCTATTGCTGATGAATGGTTTTCCATAACTTTACAATATCCAAAAATAGCATCAAGCACCACACGAGGAGATATTTTTAGGTCTTCATATCTTACAGCAAACATTGGCACACCTTTCTGGTACAAATCTAGATAACGTTCTATAACAGAAACCCACATACAACTTAACATCTCCATAGGCGAAAGGGTATTTTGGTTTTTAGCTCTATAGGCAGCAAGTAAAGGAATCATTGGAGATAGGAGTTCTTGAAGTATTGGCATACTACGTTGCGTTGCTGGCTCAAAAATACGAAAGGCACGAGCAGCAGATTCAGCCCAAGTTTCAGCATTACGATATAGAAAAATAACTTTAGCTTCTGGGAAACTCTGATAAAAAATTTCTCCAAGTTCGATAACAAAACTTCTAAACTTAAATACCCAAGATAGTGTTTTTCCATTTTGTATTGTGGAAGCACAAAGTATTTTTGTACAACTGCTAACTAATTCAGTTATTTCAGTATTATTAATGCAATTGGTCTTATAAAGCCCTAGAAGTTGTGTGTAAATATCTGGCTCAGAAAAGCTTACAACTCTGTCAACTTGATTAAAAACACGGCTCAAAAGCGTAGAACCACAACGACCAACAGAATAAATTAGGATAATACGATTGCTGTCAAGATTAACCTCAGTAGCTAATTTATGAAGTGTATCGTAGGGTACAGCTACTAATTGTTGTGCAGTTTTATATTGTTCTAAATAGTAAAATGGAGCATCGCAAAGATTGATTTCAGTAGGTGTTAGGACAAAGATAGCCCTTTTATTTTCAGGATCTAGACAATAAAGACTCAAGTTGGGTTGCTTAAGCACCACATCTGGATCAATAGCTTTATCTTCACTATAATCAAAATCCTTTAAGCCTACAAGAGCCGTAGGGTTTTGCCGTAGTTTATTTTTGATAGTAAGAATTTGAGTGCTCATATTATTTTTATGTAGTATAAGGTAAACTCCCATGCGCATCAACTTAAGTTAAGAAAAATAAATATTCGTAAAATTGTTTTATTTTATAAGAACTATTTGTTAACAAAATATAAAATGGAGTTAGAAATATGAGCAATTACAAGTTTGAGCCTAAAGATTTAAACTTTGAAGCAAAAGTTCGTGATAGTTTTTCTAGACAAAAAGTTATGCAGACTATTGGTGCTAATATAATTAAAGTATTGCCTGGAGAAGTAGAAATAGCGTTACCCTTTTGTGGTGACTTAACACAACAAAATAACTATCTGCATGCTGGGATTGTGACCACAATTGTTGATAGTGCTTGTGGTTACGCAGCTTTTAGTCTTATGGAAGCAGGGGCAGATGTGTTAACTATTGAATTTAAGATAAATTTTCTTTCTCCTGCTTTAGGAGAAATTTTTATAGCTAAAGGATTAGTAACTAAACCAGGAAAAAATATTACAGTTTGTTTAGGAGATGTTATTGCAAAAAATGGTGATAAAGAAAAAATAATTGCTACAATGCTCGCTACAATAATGACTATTCGAGTAGCCTAAAAAGATTAAGTGGTATAGCTTATTGATTTATGAGACTTCTGTTTGCTAGTTTTTTTAGGCTACTCCCAGATAAAAATTAATATACAAAGCTAATTTCTTTGCTATGGTTTTATTAAACCAATTAAACCTTCGTTAATAAAAATTAGTATAAAAAAATGCTCGTACTGCTTTACGCACTACTGCTACACGAGATTGACGTATAGGATTATTTTTCGGAGTAAAAGCTCTTTCCTCTTCTTTCTTAAAAGAATTGATTGACTCCTTAAAAGGAGGCAAAAAATTTGTAGTTAAGTTTTCAGCTTGGCGCATTGAGCAATGTAAGCTGCCAGATAAAGATTGTGTACGCAGATACCACTTAGCAAATACTGCAATACGAGCAAAATCGCGTAAATTATTAGCAACAAGTTCTTTATCGCAAAAACGAACAGTATATACAGTCATAGCAAACCTTAAAGCTTTTACTTCCTAATGGTTGAGGAAGTAAAGCTGCCTCCTTTTTAAGAATAAAATACCCTAGCAACTTTAGGGTTAGGTTAAAAATAAAACCTAAGCTGACGTCTAAATTTACCTATATGAAATTTGATTAGTATTAAAAAGTCAACGTTTGGTTTTGGTGTAACTATTATGATTTAGTGCTATTTACTTGTAGCCTCCACTAACTAAGGGTAATTAGTGGAGGAGGTTGGAAGATTATTTAATGGTTAATTTTAGTTATAACGTCTCATTACACCAATGACACGACCCTGGACTTTCACTTGGTTGGGGTTTAGCATTATTGGCTGATACTTTTGATTTGCTGGTTGTAGTCTAACTTGGCCTTTTTCATAAAAGATTTTTTTTACTGTCGCACTATTATCATCAACTAATGCCACGATGGTTTGGCCATTTTGGGCTTGTTGGCAATGCTCAACAACAATCAAATCACCATCAGCAATATGTTCATCTATCATTGAATCTCCTACTACGCGCAAAGCATAAGTACGTGAACGCCCAAGCATTTCTTTAGGAATAGAAACAGCTTCTTCTTGAGCAATAACATCTATTGGACGGCCAGCAGCAATTTTTCCTAGAAGCGGGATATCAATTGCTTCGGAATTATGTTCTTCTGGTAAGAGTTGTACTAAGGCATTTCTTTTACCTCGAACAATCATTCCTGCTATTTCTAAGGCAACTAAGTATTTATGTACTGTAGCTGGTGAAGAAAAACCAAAATGTCTAGCAATATCCCTAATCATAGGTGAATGACCTTCGGTTTTAACAAATTTTACTATGAAGTCATAAACTTGACGTTGTTTTTCAGATATAATCGTGCTCATATTTTTTTTGCTCCATAAAATTGGTGTTTAGCGAAAGATAGGCAAATTTTTGCAGTTTGTCAAGAGGTTTTTTGCAGTAAAAATAAAAAATAATGAAAATAGAAAAAAGATTTTTTTATTTATCTATATCTTCTTTGATATTTGATAGTTACCTACCTAGGTATAAAACTACTAGTCTAGCTTTGCCTAACTCTAAGGGAATGAAATAATTGTCAAGTTGATCTGGTTAAGAAATTTTGAGGGAAGATCAATAGGCGTAATGTTGGTAAATTTTATTAGAAAAGGTTTTGATTTTTTTTCACAAAGTGAAAATTTTAGCCAAAATGATTAATTTTTATTATATTTTTAAAACTCCAATAGCCATAGGTGTTTCTATAGAGTTTGTTGGGAAAGGAGAACAGGTAATAAGAGCAAATAATAGGATTAGCATCTGTATAGACTGCTAATCCTAAAATGAAAGCAAAGAGAGTGAGTATAATTGGCATTTACTCGACAAATTCTACATTAACTTGGTGAGGAATAATACCTGCTTTGTAGCCTTCTTCTAGAAGTAGCCGCACAGCTTGTCGTCCTGGTTCACCATAATCTAAGGTTAACTCGTTGACATACATACCAACGAACTTATCTGCTAGGGTTTCATCCATATCCCGTGCAAATTGTAAAGCATAGGCTAGCGCGTCTTTACGATTATCTAGCGCGAATTGAATGCTTGCTTTTAGTAAATCACTAACACGCTTACGTAGTTCTGGCGCAAAATCTCTGCGAATTACATTGCCTCCTAATGGTAGTGGCAGCCCTGTACGCTCGCACCACCATTCACCAAGATCTACAATTTTATGTAATCCTTCGCGCTGATAAGTAAGCTGACCTTCGTGGATAATTAGCCCTGCGTCAACTTTCTCCGCAACAACCGCCTCAATAATTTGATCAAACGGTACTACCTCATATTGAAACTCTGGTACTAGTAGCTTTAATGCTAAAAAAGCTGTAGTCATTGTTCCAGGAATAGCAATTTTTTTGTTTCGTAGGTCTGATAAGCTAAGAGGACTACGAGCAATTACCATTGGGCCATAACGCTCACCCATGCTTGCTCCTGATGGAAGCAAAACATATTTGTCTGCTAAATGTGCATAAGCGTGAAAAGAGACTGCTGTAACATCGTATTCGAGGTTAAAAGCAGCACGATTTAAGCTTTCAATATCTCTAAGTACGTGACTAAATTGAAGATCGCCAGTATCCAATTTATTATTGGCTAACGCATAAAACATAAATGCGTCGTCTGAGTCTGGGCTATGAGCAACTTTTATTTCCATTATTTTCCTACCTTAAACCATCATTGCTTCAATAGGGTTGTAGAGAGTGTCTCTTTCAACCGCTTGGAAGCCTGCTTCTTGAATTAAATGTACAATTTCATTACGAGATGCTTCTCGTTCAGAAACTTGACCTGCCGCATAAGTAATTCTTTCTTCCATTACTGTCCCATCCATATCATTTGCCCCGTAATGTAAGGCGACTTGGGCAAGATGTTTTCCTAGCATCACCCAATAGGCTTTGATATGGTCAAAATTGTCTAGCATTAGCCTTGAAACAGCAACAGTCTTTAGGCTATCAACTCCTGATGGGCCAGGCAAATGCGACAGTTCAGTATCTTTAGGATGAAATGCTAGGGGGATAAAACATTGAAAACCACCTGTTTCATCTTGAAGTTCTCGGAGTCTGATTAAGTGATCTACTCGATGACTATAATTTTCTATATGACCGTAAAGCATTGTTGCATTAGAACGAATACCTGCTTGATGAACTTTGCGTGATAGGTCTATCCATCGTTTAGAGGAAGTCTTATGCTTGCAAATTTGCTTACGAATTTCTTCGTGTAAGATTTCTGCTCCACCACCTGGACAAGAATCTAGTCCAGCCTCTCTTAAACGTGCAATTACTTCTTCGTCGCTAGTATGAGTAATTCTCTTAAAGTGATCAATCTCAACCATAGTAAACGCTTTTAAGTGTAGGCTTGGATAGGTGCGTTTGATTGAGGAAAGAACATCTAGGTAATAATCAAATTTCAAATGAGGGTGCAAGCCGCCAACAATATGAACTTCTGTAGCACCAGCATTGTAAGCTTGGCCAGCCATTTCTACGCATTGTTCAGGAGTAAAGGTATAGGCACCCTCTTGACCAGGTTTACGGTAAAACGCGCAAAATGTGCAATCCCAGTAACAAACATTAGTAGGGTTTAGATGCCTATTCATATTGTAGTAAGTGACATTCTTATGGCGACGACGACGAACCGTGTTAGCTATTCGTCCTAGTGCAGGTAGATCCTCAGTCTCAAAAAGCTTTACGCCATCTTCAAAGCTTAAGCGTTCACTAGCTAAAACCTTTTCTTCTATATCCATCAAGTTATTTTTATCGCTATACATAATTTAGTCCTAAATCTATAAATTGCGGGAAGTGTTATTTTATGGGTGGCTTAGAATAATCTCAAGCAAGCCTAGCAAAGGCTAGGCTATTCAGAGTTG
>CAZHXL010000304.1:0-6397 GCA_964536575.1 uncultured Clostridia bacterium
TGGGCTACTTCTACTACAGACTTACCAGTGTGAGCCAAAATTGAAAGCCAACATAAAACTGCCCATAAACCATCTTTTTCTCTTACGTGATTTGACCCAGTGCCAAAGCTTTCTTCTCCACAAATAGTACATTTATTTGCGTCCATTAGGTTACCAAAGAATTTCCATCCAGTAGGAGTTTCATAAGAGTCTACTCCAAGAGCTTTTGCTACTCTATCAACAGCAGCACTAGTTGGCATTGAGCGAGCAACTCCTGATAACCCAGTATTATAACCAGGGATGGCTTTTTGGGCATACTCAGCAATAATTGCTAGAGAGTCTCCTGGGGTAACAAAGAAATTTCGCCCTAAAATCAAATTCCGGTCACCGTCTCCATCGCTAGCTGCGCCAAAGTCTGGGGCATTGGCAGTAGATAAAAATTTTACTAAATCAGCCGCATAAACTAAGTTTGGATCAGGATGTCCTTTGGCAAAATCTTCTTTAGGCGTACCATTTACTACTGTTCCAGAAGGCGCGCCTAAACAATTTTCTAAAATATGATGTGCATAGGGGCCAGTAACAGCATGCATAGCATCAAACTGCATCCGAAAACCACGCGCAAACATTGCTTGTAAAGCAGCAAAGTCAAATAGTTCTTGCATTATGGCTGTGTAATCTAGCAATGGATCAAAAATTGTCACTTGGGTATTACCAATAGTAAAACTACTTTCAGTATCAAGGTCTATTTCTTTATAATCAATTGTTTGATAACTAGTTAGTTTTAGAGTGTGTTGGTAAATATTTTCTGTAACAACCTCTGGGGCTGGGCCGCCATTACGAATGTTATATTTAATACCAAAGTCTGCATCAATCCCTCCAGGGTTATGACTAGCAGAAAGCACTAGACCGCCTAAAGCACCACGACGACGAATTACGGCTGAAACTGCGGGAGTAGAAAGAATTCCGCCTCGTCCAATCATCACTTGGTGAAAACCGTTTGCTACAGCTAAACGCAAGATGGTTTGTATTGCTGTGCGATTGTAATAGCGACCATCTCCGCCTACTACTAAGGTTTCTTGGCTAAAATCTGGAGTAACCTTTTCTCGTACAGCATTAAAAACTGATTGAACAAAATTTTCTAAATAATGAGGTTGCATAAAAATACGGGTTTTCTTACGTAGTCCTGATGTTCCAGGACGTTGATCACTAAAGGGAGTACTCGTAATGGTTTGTATGGTTGGTTGCTCCATGTTTATCCTTTCAAAAATATTAAGGTTATGTTTTAGAGAGTTAAACTCTTGTTTTTCAAGTTTTATAGTCCTAATAAAGACTATCGATAGTAACTCATTAAGAATTGTTGTGGCTTAGGTTCGCATTTATTATAGTTAAATTATCTTTGGAATGTTGACAAAATTTTCTTGCTCTACTAGCTTAAGTGCCATGATAGAAACTCATCTACCATCCCGCGTTTATCTAGATAATAGTGCTTCAACCAAACTTGCTCCAGAAGTATTAGCAGCAATGTTACCTTATTTTACAGAGCAATTTGGTAATGCTTCCTCTATTCATAGCTTTGGTCAACAGGCTAAAGGAGCAATGGATGAAGCGCGTCGCCAAGTTGCAACCCTTATAGGTGCTGATTTTAACGAGATTGTCTTTGTTAGCGGTGGAACAGAGGCTGATAATTTGGCTATTCGTGGTATTGCTGAAAACTATCGTAGTAAAGGCAATCATATTATTACTTCTCAATTTGAGCATCCTGCGGTTCGTAATACTTGTGTTTCACTAGAAAAACAAGGGTTTAGGGTTACTTATTTACCTGTTTATGAAAATGGTCGTGTTCGAATTGAAGATGTAAAATCAGCAATTGCTAAGGATACAATACTAATTTCTATAATGCATGCTAACAATGAAGTAGGGACTATACAGCCTATTAGAGAAATAGGAGAGTTAGTTAAAGAAATACGCTTGGAACGTAAACATTTGTTTTTTCACACAGATGCAGTACAAAGCGCTGGTAAAATCCCTGTAGATGTAAAACTCTTAGGAGTTGACGCGCTTTCTCTTTCAGGGCATAAAATTCATGGCTCAAAGGGTGTTGGAGTACTTTATTTACGTAAAGGAGTGCGTATTAGTGCTCAAGTTACTGGCGGTAGACACGAAAAAGAACGACGTGCAGGAACAGAAAATGTTCCTGCGATAGTTGGTTTAGGTTGTGCAGCAGAATTAGCAAAAGAAAACCTATTAGAGTTTCAAAATATTGCTCTACTAAGAGATTATCTTGAAAGAGAAATAACTCGGTTAATACCAGAAATTAAGTTTAATGGTGATAAAGAGAGCCGCTTACCAAATATTGCTAATATTAGTTTTAGTTATATTGAAGGCGAAGCTCTGTTAATTGCTTTAGATCTAAAGGGAGTAGCAGTGTCAACAGGTTCAGCTTGTTCTTCAGGATCAACAGAACCAAGCCCAGTGTTAGTGGCAATGGGCTTAAGTAAAGAAATGGTACGAGGAAGTATTCGTTTTTCTTTCTCACGTTATACAACTCAAGCAGAAGTTGATTATGTTTTAAGTGTTTTACCAGAAGTTGTAACAAGGTTAAGGCGTGTATCTCCTCTTTATAAACAAGCAATGGCAAATGAACAGAATATTAATGCAATATTCTAAAGTTGTTTTAGATCACTTAGAAAACCCTCGTAATGTTGGGGAGATGATAGATGCTGATAGTTTTGCAGAAGTAGTTAATAATGCTTGTGGAGATAAAATAAAGCTTTTTATTAAATTTGGGGATAAAAAAATTATTTCTGCAATGATGAAAGCTTATGGATGTGTCCCAACGATTTCTGCTGCGTCATTTTTAACAGAATGGTTAATAGGTAAAACAATAAAAGAAGCATTTAATTTAGAAGTAGATGAGTTAATAAGCTTATTAGAAGGATTACCTCGCGGGAAAAGACATGCTGCTGACCTAGCAATAGAAGCATTGCAAAGGACGCTTTTAAGTTATAAACCTTAATACTTAGCCCATTAAAACACTGGGATATTGGATATGCAAGATATGCAAGAAGAACTTATTGCCAAACGAGAAAAATTATTTACCCTACAAGAAGCTAATAGCTTAATTCCAAAATTGCGTCCTTTAATTAAAAAAGTAACTCTTGAGAGTAAGGCGTTACTTAAATTGCAAGACGAAATAAAGAAGGCACGAGCTAAAGCTAACCTAGGGAGTGGTTCTTATCAAGGAACAGCATATTTAAACCATTTAGTTTCTTTAACTAATGCTATTAATCAAGTAGAAAAAATAGGAGTATTGGTTAAAGACTATAATACAGGCTTATGTGATTTTCCCCATCTAAAAGATGGTAGAGTAATATATTTATGTTGGAAAATGGATGAAAAAGAAATTAGATATTGGCATGAAATAGATTCTGGGTTTGCTGGTCGCCAATCCATCTAGTAAAACAGAAGTTTGGCTAAATAGCCAAAACCCCTGTTTCTAAAATAAGCTCTCGATAAAATAACAAAATAAATAGTTAAGGGTACTAATTGTTTATTGGATCACTTGTAATATCTGCATCATCAGTCGCAAGTGATGACGCACGCAAAACGCCTGTTTGATCGATAAAGAAAGACTTGTCGCCAGATTGACTAGCTCCAGTACGGATTAAAGGTTGTGCTGTTGCAACGTAAGTTTTTTGATCTGGTTGATTGTTTGGAATAATTACAAATACATAGCCATTTTTAGGTCGTGATGTCGGTGGGGCCAAACCTCCTTTTGATGTTGAAGTAGGAGTTGGGTTACAAGCTGCGGCAACCGCTGCATCTATATATTCTTCAACAAATAATTCATTTTCACTACCAAAAGACCCATTTCCTACTCCTGCTGAATAGCTAGCTTGGGTTTGATGAATAGTTCTTAGTGCTGATAAAGCAGAAGAAGTATTAGCAGCACGTTTCGCGCTAAATATATACAGCACAGAAAGAGATGCCAAAATGCCTATTATTACAACTACAATCAATAGCTCAACTAGACTAAATCCGGCATTAGCAGACATTGTAGCTTTATTGTTTTGGGGTTTAGTTTTTTTCATGGTCTCATCCTATATTTTAATTTGACTTGATAAGGGCTATTCTAAAGACTCAATAAGTCAGTTAGTATGTATTTTAATTAATCGATGAACAAAGCTATTATTTAGCTGGAGATTGTTTTGACTAACGAATTAAGCAAACTATATACCAAAGCGTGTAATTTTTATCCAAAACTATATAATTAATAAAAGCTTAATAAAGTCTTAACTTAATCTTAACAAGCTAAGACTATTAATCCAAAATCTTAAAAGGTTTCCATTTTTTGTCATTTGTTTATTTTATTTAGTAACAAAATATGTCATCACTAGATCTTATTAAAAACCTTCTAACCTATTTCCTAAAAAGGAAAAACCTTCTATTAGGCATTATTTTATTAGGTTTATCTCTGGCTAGTTTAACTTACTTTTATTTACGAAAAATAGATTCAACTATAAACCTAGAAAAAGCTAAACAAATAGCTGACTCTAGGGTAGAGGCGACAGTAAAAGCCTTAGTGCCAATAACATTAAGTGGGATAAAATTATCAGTTGAAGCTTCACAACCTAGAGCAATGTGTGAGTATAATGATACTTACTATGTTGCTACAGCCGGTGGATTACTAGCGTTAGATAAAGAAGGTAAATTAATTAGTCATTACACAATTTTAGATGGATTGCCTAGCCTTAACCTACTTTCCTTAAGTGTTTTTCGAACACAGCTTTATATTGGGACTGATAATGGCTTAGTATCTTTTAATGGTAAAGATTTTACTCATTACCAGATACAAAAACCTGTGATTAGACAAATTAGTGTTTTACTCTCAACAGATGAAAATTTACTTGTTGGAAGCTTTGATGGAGGGCTGTTAAGCTTTGATGGGCTGAAGTTTACTCATAGAGATCAGGACATAAAACCAATTCCACAAATCACAGCTTTACTTGAGCATGAAGAAAGGCTTTATGTAGGGACTTATGCCTCAGGGCTATACCTTTGGCAAGAAAGCCGTTGGCAACAGCTTAACAAAGAACAAGGGCTACCATCTAACCGTGTCACAGCTTTAATGGCGGATAAACGAGGGACAATTATTGCTACAGACTTTGGAGTAATACTCCGATCTACAAGTGGAGAGTTTGAGCAAATTACTACTAAGGCTAATATCATTTCTTTGGTAGCTTTTAGGGAAAATCTTTTTGGAGGGCTACTAACAGGAGGACTAGTAGAACTTTCTAGTAAAACTGCTACTACTAACACCAGTTCTATAAAAGAAGTAGCTAGTAACCTAGACGAAGCTTGGAAAGGAAATACAGTTCTTTGGACAGACAAACAAGGAGTGCTTTTCGCGCTTACTCGCAAAGGTATTTTGCGTGAGAGAGCAAATCAAACAGGTTTAGAATTTGAGCCTTTTGGTGCTATCCCACCACTAGCACCATTAACAGCCGCTCATATTAGCTCAATGGCTTTTGACGAACGTGGACGGTTATGGGTGGGTTATTTTGATCAAGGGATTGATATTTTTGATCCTATCAATATGCAGTTAGTTACTCATTTAGAAGACGAGACCATTAGAGAAATTAACTTTATTTCCTTAGACCAAAATACCCCTAGAATGTTGGTCGCTACTTCATCAGGACTAGCCATTTTTGATAGCCAATTGCAATATAGAGTTCTAGGTGAGCGTGATGGGCTTAACTCTAATACAGTTGCTCATGTATCAATTCTTCCGGGTATCACCTTAGCTGATTCACAGCTAGCAGTTGCTACAGGTAAAGGGCTAACACTACTAAAAGCAACTAATGCTCGTAGTCCAATTTCTTTACCTAATAATTACCTCTACACTACGGCTATTACTAATAATCATTTATTTGTAGGGAGTTTAGGGGGGCTTATAGAAATGGAAGGACTACGTGTAATACGTAGTTTCACGATCTCTAACTCTAAGCTTTCCCATAACTGGATAAATGCTTTATTAGCTATTGATGGTACTCTTTATATAGGAACAAATGGTGGCGGTGTAGATGCTTTAACATCTTCAGGAGGGTTAATAAATTTTTTCCCAGAAATTGGCAAATTTGATGTTAACCCTAATGCAATGTGTCGAGATGAAGAGTATTTATATGTTGGCACTCTAGACCAAGGGGTTTTTTTACTTGACCTAAAAAGCAAAGCCTGGCGAAAGTATACTCAACTACTACCATCAACAAATGTTACGGCGATTCTTAGCAATAATGGGTATGTTTATTTTGCTACTACCAATGGACTAGTAAGAATTGAAAGAAAAATAGTTTTTGGTAATTAAATTAAATTAATATACATGGAATTCGCTTTGTAACCCATTGATTCTAAAAGAACC
>CAZHXL010000305.1:0-6376 GCA_964536575.1 uncultured Clostridia bacterium
TTAATAAGAATTGCTTTAGAGTAAACGCTATTTTGATAAAGCACTTTAGCAAATCTTATTCCTGATAAAAATAATATTTTTTACTGGAAGAGTTTGGCTTAACAGTAATGTTTTATATTGATAATTAACGGTTGGGAATTTTTTCGCAAGACGAGTAGGGAATTTTTTCGCGGTATGTCATTTAACTTAAACAAATAATATAGAGAAGTGTAATAAAAATAATTGATAAAAAATAAAAACTATTGATAAAATTTTAAACCATTGATAAAACAGTCGTTAAAAAAAAGTGCACCACAGATTTGCAGGGAATAATAGCCCAATCTGTGGTGTAAAACTTAGCGCTGTTAGCTAGGTGAAAGAGTATTGGCCCCCGCCATACTCTTGCTTTACTACATAGCAACCATTGTGCCATAAGTACGATAAGTTAAATGTTTTTGAAATAAAATCAAATATATTTTAAAGATATTTTCTATTTATAACTAAATACAATATTTACCATTATTTTCATTATTATTATTATAGTTTCTTTTTTATACTTCTTTTATACTTCATTGCTAGAAATGGTTTTATTCTATATTAAGTGCGAAATTTTCCGCCTTTATCTGAGAATTTTTGCTCACTTATTAAGTAAATAGTCAAAAGTATTACAGGTAATTTCTGATAAGTTTTTTGCTAGATAGTTTGCAACCAAAGTTTTATGTGAAGACAATATCCCAATACTTTTCATGTTTGCTCGCTTGGCGGCTTCTATTCCTACAGCAGAATCTTCAACAACAATACATTTTTGAGGTTCTACTTTTAATCTATTTGCTGCTATTAAAAAGACTTCTGGGTTAGGTTTGCTTTCTTTAACTGCTTCGGCTGAAACCCAAGTATTAAAATGGTTATTTAAGTCTAATACTCCTAGGATCATTTCTACGTCTTCAGCAGACGCAGAAGTAGCTAATGCCTGTTGCCATCCCTTAAGTTTTAATTCTAGTAAAAGCTCTTTTGCATTTGGTACAAGTTCAATCCCTTGAGTGCGAATAATTTCACGGTAACGCAATTGTTTGTTTATAACAATTCTTTGGGCATCAGATAAAGCTAAACCTTGGTGACAATAACTATATACGGCAGTCTCGCTTCGCTGGCCAAAACAAGAGATAAACTGTTCTCGGGAAAGAGAATATCCTTCTTTTTCGACAGTTTCTTGCCAAGCTTGCCAGTGATAGTCAGTTGAGTCGATTAGGGTACCATCTAAATCCCATAACACTGCACGGTTTGATTTCATTACTAAAAAGTTCCTAAACTTTAAATTTTATTCGATTATTTTTGGGTCTGTTTATTTGTTTTATTAGATAAAAAAAGACAAGAGACTAATCTCCTGCTAAGGCTTGGTATCGACTAGCGGCGACAGGCAATTTAATTTGAAATTGAGTACCTTGGCCTGGTTTACTTTCCACAAAAATTCTTCCTTTATGTTCTTGTATAATCCCATAACTAACCGCGAGACCTAAGCCAGTACCTTGTCCAACACCTTTAGTAGTAAAGAAAGGATCATAAATTTTAGCAATATTTTCTGGGGCAATTCCCACTCCTGTATCATTTATTTCTATTAAAATGGCTGTATCACGATACTGAGTATGAATAGCTAGAGTACCCCCTTGTGGCATTGCATCACGGGCATTAATTAAAAGATTCATAAACACTTGTTGTAGCTTAGTAGCATTACCAATAGTGTTAGGAAGATGTTCTCCGTAAATACGCTCAAGCTTTATTTGGGTGTTACGCAGTTGTGGTTCTAATAACTGAATAGTGTCATCTAAAACCCTATGAATATCTAGCTCTGCAAACTCAACATTTCCAGTACGAGAAAAATTCAACAAATTATTAACAATTTCTGAGGCTCGTAAGGTTTGACGTTTAATTTTTTCTAAGACTAGGTGCTTAGGGTCTATAGTTGGAGTCTGAGTTAATAACATTTGTGTATAGCTAGAAATCCCTGTTAATGGGGTATTTACCTCATGGGCAACACCTGCTGCAAGTAAACCAATAGAGGACAGCTTATCAGTAGCCCTAAGCTGTTCTTCTAGTCGTACTCTATCAGTAATATCTTCAATTAAAATTAATGAACCTGCTAAACGTGCGTCTTTAGTCTCTAGAGGAGAAAGCGAGAGGTTAACTACTAACTCACGACCATCTCTAGAAGTAGTTTTATAATGGTAAACATTATGTGTACTGTCTAACTGCCATCTCAAATTACCAGTAGCATTATGAATTGTGGTAATTAAATCTTTATCAAAAATCTCATCTATTGGATGTCTTATTGCATCACCACGATTAATTGCTAGTAATTCTTCTAGCGCACTATTCCAATTAGTAATATAGCCTTCTTTGTCAACTGAAAGCAGACCAATATTAATACTTTCAATAATATTTTCACTAAAATCTTTTAATTTAGCTAAAGCAAAAGCTTTTTCCTTTTCAGAACGATAAAGTAGGCTGTTTTCAATAGCCACAGCAACATAACCAGACAGCCCACGTACTAATTCAATATCTTCTGACGTAAGAATGCTTCCTTCAATAGTTTTACCAAGCCCAATTATAGCAATTAGCCTATCGCGAACATAACAAGGAACAAAGTAATCTAGTAGCTTACGATTGGCATCTTCTGATCCTGATAATTGTTCGGCTAAAATATAACCACGACCATGTTTACTACCTAAAGCTAGGTTAATTATTTCTGGTGATAAAGCTGGATCTATGGGTAAGTTCGCGCTATAGGCAACATGAAATTTATTGCTTGCTTCTTGCTCTATAAAAATCGCTAGGCGATCAACATAAAGCATCTCCCCTAATCGTCTAGCTAGTGAGCTTAGTAAGTCTGTCATTTCTGTAGTTGAGGAAAGAGTACGACCAAACTCTGCTAAACCTCGGCGATTATCATAACGTTCACCAAAAAACAAGCGATCAACCCGTTCTTGTAGCCAATTTTTTATTGGAGCAAAAAGCATTGCAGCTAAAGACATTATTGTTACTTGTAAAGCGACAGTAGCATTTTGACTAATAGAAGGAACAAGCTCATGTACCCATTGACCTGCTTTTACTACTCCTAGCATAAAAATTACTACAACTGAGACTGTTGCTAACACATAAGTCATACTACGTCGCAAAATAATATCTACATCCATTAGCCTATAGCGAACAATTGAATAACCAAAAGAAATAGGGAGTAAAATTGATGCACCTGTAGCAAAGGCTTGTTGCAAAAGAGAAATTTCTTTTCCTAATAAATAAGGGTAGGCATAAAAAATAGTAAAAGGAATAGCATTAAGTGATAATCCCCAAACTACCCATTTTAATTGTTGACGCAATATTGAAGCTCTGGTTTGTAGAAAGGTAATTAAAAGTAGTCCACTGCTAACCAAGAGGGAAAGAGTAAAATGTAGCGTCTCGGTTTTCCTAATCCAAGGTTCCCAACTAAGTAAACTTAGATCATATTGACCAGCAAACATTACCACAAGACGAGAAGTAATTAGTAACAGACTAGGTAAATAAACCAGCGCAATGAGCCATTGTTTTTCAGTAACAACTTTACGTCTAAAAGGAAAATTTAAGCAGAAATGAAAAAGTAGTGGAGCTATTAATAAAAACGAAATAGCATCAGCTAAAAATACAATTTTATCTATTGTACTAAAGGAACCACTGCTGCTAAGACAATAAACAGTAAAAGCAAGTAAACAAATTGCATAGAAATGTAGTACATAAGGAGCACCATTTTGTTTAGCAAGAACATAAAGCCCAACTAACAGGAAAATTGACCCTACTATAGCTAGATATATCTGTATTGGTAGGCGAGAGGGTTCTGATTCAATTTTATTTAAGTCTGCATCCCAAAGCCCAGTCTCTCCAGCAATTTTACGTTCAATTGTGTAAGTGATTGCTCCGCCAATAGGAACTTTTTCGTCTAAAACAAAAAATATATCGCGAGCACTCTCTATTTTGTAGTAATTCTTCCCATCATCAAAACTAACCCAACGTAGCAAGTCTCCTCGTACAATGCCAGCGCGGTCTGCTGAGGAGGTAGTACGCACTAAATCAGCTTTTATTCCTTCACTAGTATCTATCCAAACAACTCCATCGTCTGGAAGAGGTTTTTGATTAAAACGATCATTAGTGTTGACAAGTCCCAAGAGTATGATCCCAATGGTTAGAATCAACACAAGCAACTCTTTGGTTTTTGTCGCGATATTAAACATAAAGATTATTGATAGAAGGTATTAAAAGATCAGATCAATAAATGCAACTTATATTCCGTAAAAAATAAAGTTGTAAGTTATTGAAAAATCAAGATACAAGAAATATTTTTACAAGAACAAATCCATTTTTTTGCAGTTAATCCAGGATTTTGTAGATAAGGAATAAATGTATAGTAAAAATTCTAATTTTAATAAACTTAAAACCTGACGGAGAAGCCTCCACGAATAGTGCGCCAATATTGAGTAATCGCTACTTTTGTTTGTCTATCCCCTAAATTTAGGTCTAGAAGATTACGAGCATCCAATGTTGCTTCCCACCTACCAGGAACAAAGCCAAACATTGGTACAGTTTGAGTTAAATAAACACTAAAATTAGGATCAAGCATCCGCATTTGTTTTTGGAAAGGATCTATTGCTAGCAAAGCATTTGGGCTAGCCAAGCGTACAACAGCAGAAACTTTTGTACCAGTGCTTAATAATTGGGCATTTACTTTGCCAGTAAAAACATGAAAGTAGCCAACAGAAACCATTGGCTGGCCTGTAGTAGAAAAACTTAACTCTTGGCCTTGACCAAAAGAATATCCAGCCATAGTAGAAAAATTACTAGTGATTGGTTGGGAAAAAATAACCCTAACTCCTTTAGCCTCTCCTGTTTGAGAAATAGTATTAAGCATTAAATTACTATCTGCTTGTGGTGCTTCAGTGCTATCTTCTGAAACTAAAGGAATGGTTCGATTAGAGAGTTTATCCCAAAATAGGGCGGTTTCTATACGAGAACGATCCTTAAATGTATGGCTATAACCAACTTCATAACGTTGGCTATTTTCTAAAGCTGGCTGGGGGACTAAACTAATTAATTCTACTGGGCCTTTGAAATCGACTTTTGTTGTTTCAAATTCTGTACTGCTTTCAATATCAGCACCATCAGGAGAATAAATTGCGGCAAAAAGCTGATCATTTGGACTAACTTGTAGGTCTAGACTTATTCTTGGGGCAAAATGATTTGATTGTTTTGCTCCATCAAAATGAGAATAATCAAACCCATAAACAATTACTACAGGGCCAGAAACACGCCATCTGTCTGTAGCTTGAATAGTATATTGGTTAATATCTCTGCTAATTGATTTTATACCAGGTGAAATTGTTGGAAGTTGCCCATAGCCAATAGCTAATTCCACTTTATGATCATCGTTATGAGATAATGAAGCTTGAACATCTAGTCTTTGAGGGCTATTAACAGCTAAACCTGTTTGGCCTGCAATAACCAACTCTACATCTTCATTTAACATTTGAGCTAAAGCAAAATTTAGGTTAGAAGAGTTAATTGGGAAAGGGTGTGAAGAAAAAGACTTTGAAGAAGTAAAATTTATAAAACCATGTGCTTCACGAATAAAAGTTTTTTTCTCTGCTACATATTCCTGCTCATCTAACTGAAATATTGTTCGATTACGACGTAAAACATACTTGTAACTATCTCTTTGTTGTTCTGCTGTAAGTAGAGAACTAGCTTTTTCTAACTTTAAGTCAAAAATAGTGTTTCGCGAAGGTGTTACATTAGCTTGAGTCACTTCTACAGGTTTATATCCACTAGCAATTGCTTTTAGTTTGTAATTTCCAGGAGAGAGATTACTAGCCAAAAAACGACCGTTTTTATCCGTGATTGTCTTTAATATTGCTTCTTGTTCACTATCACTAAAGATACGAACCACAGCACCAACTAAAGGTCGATCTTCATTATCTTTTATTGTCCCAGAAATAGTTCCTGAAGTGGGGCTGGCATTAACAACTGTCCCCATGATAATTACTACCGCAGGAACAAGAAATAGTGGCCATTGATTAAATGGTTTCATAACATTTTCTCACTAAGCTTATGAAATTTCTTGTTTATCGAAAACAACCTTCTCAAAACCAAATTTTTACCTATAGTTAAGTTATTGTAAATATTGAGATAGCTGCCTCAAGCTGTGACGAATAGAAAAATTTTAGCATACGATTTCACTCTGTCAAGCAAAGGATAAAATATCATTATTATGTTATGCAAAAGATGTTTAACTAGAAAAATTATCTAAAGCCAATCTATAGCTCTAAGCTCATTTTTGCAAAGAAGCTTAGTTTTATTTGCCTTTTATCCTGCTATT
>CAZHXL010000306.1:0-6348 GCA_964536575.1 uncultured Clostridia bacterium
TGTTCAGAACTCCTAAGAGAAATGCTTAATGCTGCGGCGGTAATTGGGGATACTTTTGAATTTGATATACTAAAGATGATACTTGAGATTGGCGAAGATCAGCTAGAAGATGTGTTGTCTTTAGGTGTTAAAGAGCTACTTTTACAGGATGAAGATAAAACAGAGGACTGTTATCAATTTTATAACCCAACAATTCACCGCGCTATTTATGATGATATTCCAAAACGACATAGAAAACGCTTGCACTCTCGGGCAGCATTAGCCATTGCTAAATTAAACGTAGGTAAATCACAACTAACTAATAGTGCCTTAGCTTATCATTTTCATTCGGCATGTGAATGGGATGCTGCCGCTAGACATAGTTTAGCTGGAGTTGAACAAGCTTTTAGCAAACAAGCAATGGATGAAGTTGTTAGACTTTCTCGTTATGCTGAAGAGGCTTTAACTCATTTAGCTGACGAGTCTGAAACAGATGTAGATGTTAATGAATATTGGTGTCGCATAGGTCAAGTAAGAATTAAAAGAGCAGTTGCCTTAATGCGCCTAGGTAATTTTAAGGGTGCTCAAAGTGAAGCTGAATCAATGCAACAGTTTGTTGATAAATTGACAACAGAATTACAAGCAAGACTCTATTTAGTATTAACAGAATTATGTTTTTGGTCTGGCCGTAATTCAGAAGGGGTTAATGTTGGTTCTAGAGGTTTAGTCCTAGCACGCCAAGCAAATGATGATGAATGTGTGCGATATATAATGTTTTTTTTAGCTTGGTGTAAAGTACGAATTACTCCCATTGTAGAAAGT
Source organism: uncultured Clostridia bacterium (assembly GCA_964536575.1). Lineage (GTDB taxonomy): Bacteria > Acidobacteriota > Blastocatellia > Chloracidobacteriales > JADJPF01 > JADJPF01. The sequence goes on from CAZHXL010000306.1 coordinate 802, forward strand.
ACTATATTTTTTCAACAAATAATAGACCTTGCTAAACAAGCAGGAGACACTTCTTTACAGGCGCGGGCACTCTCAACACTAGCAAACTTAACTCATATTATTGGGCAATGGCGTAGAGCACGTAGCTACTTTGAAGAAGCTTATCAATTAGCTAAATCAATTAGTGATCATTTTGTTGAAAGTCAAATACTACTATTTTCTACTTGGACATTAGAATTTGAGAATAACTATAGTAAACTAAAACAATGTTCTGATGAGGGAATAAAGATTGCTCAGGCTTATGGTTGGCGTAACTGGGAAGGCTATCAATATTACGTAATTGGACGTAGCTATTTGCGCCGTCTACAACATGACTTTTTACTAGGAGAAGAAATGTTGTCTCGTAGCCTTTCTATTATGAAAGAAACCCATGACTTAATGGGGCAATGGGTCGTTTCAAAAGAATTAGCCCGACTAGAATTATTAACAGACCCTAAAGCAAAACTATCAGACAAATTACGGGAAATTATTAGTGGCTTAAATAAACATCAAGAAATGGTTTCAAATTGTGAGGCCATGCTTATTTTAGCTGATACAGAAGATGTATTAGGTAATAGTGAAAGTGCTGTTACTCACTATCTTACCGCGTTAAAAATAGCAGAATTAATTCCTTTCCTAGAAGTTCAATGGCGCATTCATTTTAGCTTAGCAAAATGCTTGAAAAAGCAAGATAATGAATCAGGGGCAATTGAACATATGATACGGTCTATAGAAGTAATTAACCGCTTAAAACAAGAATTTGACAGCCCAGAATCAATAGCAGCTTTCCTAGAAAATAAAGAAGAAGTCTATAGTGCTTATGCAGATATGTTTAGTTAGACTAAAATAATTAGAAAAATTTTCTAGGCGTGATATGACACAGGTTCTCGATCCGTTAACCGCAGCAAAAACTTGCATTAATTTCAAAATTTATGGTTCAGTAATCTTAGCATTACTGTTTGCCATAACTGCTTTGGTTCTCCCTAAACAAAAAGTTTTCTATAAGCTAGAAATATTATTTAATCGTGTTGCAAGAAAAAGAGAAAAAGCTGTTTTGTTAGTAGGGTTGATAGCATTTTTAAGTACTGCCGCAGTCTCTTTTATTTTTTATTGGCCAACCCCTAGTATTCAAGATGAATTTGCATACTTACTTGCAGCAGATACTTTTGCGCATGGTCGTCTAACAAACCCTGCCCACTCAATGTGGGTACATTTAGAAACCTTTCATGTTTTACATCAACCAACTTATGCTGCTAAGTATCCTCCAGGGCAAGGTTTATTTCTAGCATTAGGTCAGGTTTTAACTGGGTATCCTGTTGTTGGTCTTTGGTTAAGTATGGCTTTGGCTTGTGCTGTCACTTGTTGGATGTTGCAAGCGTGGCTCCCACCTCGTTGGGCTTTACTAGGTAGCTTGTTAATGTTACTGAGGCTTGGCTTATTTAGTTATTGGGGACAAAGTTATTGGGGCGGTGCTATTGCCACAGTAGGTGGAGCATTAGTTTTTGGTGCACTGCGTCGGATAATAAAGAGACAAGGGTTTACAAATACAATACTTTTTGGATTAGGCTTGGCAATTTTAGCTAACACACGTCCTTATGAAGGATTTATAGTTGGCTTTATCGCAAGTCTATTTATGTTTATAGAACTAAGAAAGAAACTTATTCCTATTAAAGTTTTGGTGCAACAAGTTGCTTTACCCCTAGGTATTTTACTGGCTATAGTTGCGGCAATGATGGCTTATTACAATTGGTCTATTACTGGTAATGCTCTATATTTCCCCTACCAAGCCTATGAAGCAGCTTATGGTAATATACCAAATTTTCTTTGGGCAAAGGCTTCACCTAATGTAACTTACAACCATGAAGAGATTAGAAAGCTTTTTCAAATAGACTATTGGAATACATATATATCACATATAAATAGCTGGAATAATTACTTAACTTGGTGTTTTTTTAAGCTGGAAAAATTATGGAGGTTTTATCTTTACTGGGTTTTTACCCTACCATTTATTGCACTGCCTTTCTTACTTAAAAACCATTGGGTACGTTTCGCTTTAGTCACTATTTTAGCCCTATTAGCAGCAATGATGGTTGTAGCATTTAATTTTGGGCATTATGCTGCTCCTATTACTTGTTTGGTATATTTTTTAGTAATGCAATGTATAAGAAAAATCTATTTCTACCGTTGGCACAAAAAGCCTTTAGGACAATTTGTTGCTTGGTCTGTGCCTACCTTTTGTATCTCATTGATTCTTTTGCCAATAGCCTTAGGATCAGATCCTTTTTTCTATGTTAATCCTAGCCCTTGGGAATCTTCACCTCGTACCTTACCTAATTACTGGAACCTAAGACGAGTTAAATTACTTTCAGAATTAAACACAATAGAAGGAAAGCATTTAGTAATTGTGCGTTATTTATCTGGACATAATATAGAACATGAATGGGTCTATAATGAAGCAGATATTAATAATGCTAAAGTAGTTTGGGCTAGGAATATGGCTATAGAGAGTAATTGTCAGTTAATGAAATATTTTTATGACCGAAAGGTTTGGATGCTAGAGGTAGATGATAAAACAGGAGAAGACCAATTTTACCCTCTACCTCCTTGTCGATAAGTTAACTATGTTCCCAGTTCCCAGCCCTAACTGGGCTATTGCCAAATGTTCTTAGTAGAACATTAATTTAAGAAGCAGCTATTTTTTTAATTTATCCTTAAATTGTTTGCGAAACTTCACTACTTTAGGCGCGACTACTGCTAAACAATAAGGTTGATAGGCATTATACTTAAAGTATTCTTGGTGATAGTCTTCAGCAGGATAAAAGGTTGTCGTAGGTGATACTTCTGTGATAATAGGGTCATCCCAAATCTTTTCTTTGGTAAGTTCCTGTATTACTTCTTGAGCAATTTGTTTCTGTTTTTCATCATGGTAGAAAATGGCAGAGCGATATTGAGTTCCTGTATCAGCACCTTGACGATTTAATGTTGTAGGGTCATGGGCAGTAAAAAATATTTGCAAAACTTCCTTAAAAGACACTATTTGCGGGTCAAAAGTCACTTGGACAACTTCAGCATGTCCAGTTGTGCCATTGCAAACTTGTTTATAGTTAGGGTTTGAAATATGCCCTCCTTCATAACCAGAAATGGCACTTTTTACACCTTTAAGTTCCTGGAAAACCGCTTCAATACACCAAAAGCACCCTCCACCAAGGGTTGCTATTTCCATTTGATTTTGTTGGCTCATAAATTTAAATACCTAATATGAAATATTTGTTCTAGTAACTTAACAGTAGCATTTTTATTTGCTTTTATGGGAGTATTTTAGCCAGATTTTTAGCTAGTAACACCAAAGCTATTTATTCCACTTTCCAGGTGCTAGCATATTTAACATACGAGCAGGATTTTTAACCTTTTCATTGTGCATCCAATTATCTGAGCTTGTAATCAGGTCTTTGCCCTCACTGTCTCCTAATAATTCCCCTCGGCGGTAGCGTGTGGCTATAGAGTGCCTTAATCTGTGGAGACATAGCCCTAAAAGCCTCCTAACTTTCTAACTTGAATATCCGTTGAATTTGTTATGCTAAACTATTGATTATAAAACAAACAATAAAATTTTCATGCTCTTACAGGGCATATGACAATAGTCCATAGATTTGTCTATGGGTTGTTTGGCAATGGTAAGAAGTGTATTTAAGTGGGTAGAATTATTAAAATTTGATAATAAAAGAGACTCAGCGATAAAGTTATTCGACTTAATGAGAAAACCGAAAGGAGAACTTATGTATCGCTAAGTCGTGTCTATATAATGGTTTATTTTTACTACTTATTGCAAGTTAATGGTGTCATTTATTTAATCTTCTCAAGTCGTGTTCGCAATAGCCATACCTTTAACTTGGCATGCTTAGAAGCATTAGACTTGATCGCAAAACAAGCTAGAGTAGACATGATAGAGAATTTTCTCTTGAGATAGAATAAGCTATTTCATTTTCAATGATTAACCAATTAATAAGCTTACAAATTTACTAGTATAGATAGCAAAATATTGTCTAGGTGGACAAATACCTGGACAAAATATATTATTTTTAGGCAAAAGCTGATATTTATAAACTTAGGAGGAGGCATGGAAGAAGACAAATTTGGGAAATTAATTTCTAAAAAAGAAGCAGCACTAATTTTAGATGTTTCTGAAAAAACTTTGCAGCGACTAGCTAGTAAAAAAGAAATAATTGTCATTTATAAAAAGAAGTTTCATGGTGGGAAAATTGCCTATTTTCCCCTAAGCGAAGTAGAGAGAATTAAACTAGCTTGGGAAAATAAAGAACCCCTTCCTATTGTTGAAATTCCTTTACTAGAAGTAGAAGAAGCAGAAGAAGCAGAAGAAGCAGAAAAAGCAGAAAACCAAGAAATGGTATTAACCTCAGAATCAATAAACGACACAGTTTCAGACGCTAAAATGGATGCTAAAGAAGTTGAAGCTACAAAAGCACTGGTTAAATCACCAGTTAAAGTACCAGTTAAAGCTATTGCTAAAAAGGAGATATCAGCAGTCGAAGTAGGGGCTAAATTAATTCTTACTGTTTACGAAGTCACAATATTGACTCATATTCCAGAAAAAGAACTACGTGAAGACTTAAAAAAGGGAAAACTCAGAGGTTTATTTAAAGGGCATGGATGGAAGGTTAAACGCGCTGACTTAGAAGATTATGTTCGCTCTATTTATGTTCCTAGACGCACTGATGTAATAGAAGATAGTGGCACAAATGAAATTGATTTAGGAGATCTTGGTGAAATTGAATCTTGGGAAGGATAATAAAAACTTGTTTAGAAATTGAGACTAAAACAAGCAACTCAACAAAATGGGGTTGCCTATTTGTTTGGCTAACCATATATTAGGAATTTCTTTATTAGTAATCTTAAAGCTAAAAATATATCGCAAGAAGCTAAAATAGTATGCCAATAAAAATGTCTAACATCTTTTTGTTGCGTCGTCTGCATTCGTTAAGCGGAGTTATTCCCATAGGGGCATTTTTAATTGAACACCTATATATAAATTTTTCTGCTATTGAGTCACCAGACGCTTTTAATCAGTCTATAGCGAACTTAAGAGCTATCTTTCCTGGGCCAATGCTACCAATAGTAGAACTACTTTTTATTGCTATACCTATCGCTTTTCATGCTTTCCTAGGTATTTATATTAGCTTAACAATGAAAAGTAATGCTTCTAGCTATAGCTACTTACGCAACTGGCTTTATTTAAGTCAGCGTATCACGGGACTATTTTTAGTGTTTTATATTACTTTACATGTTGCCTCAATGCGGTTTGGATTCTGGGGTTTAGGCAATAGGCTTTCTGTAAGTGATCATGCAATGGATCTAGTTAATACACCTTTTTCTATTGTTCATACAGATCTTTCTCAGCCAGTAGTTTTAGCTTTTTATATTCTTGGTATACTAGCCGCGGCCTACCATTTGAGTTTTGGGTTGTGGAGTTTTGCTATTCATTGGGGGATTACTGTTAGTGAAAAATCGCAG
>CAZHXL010000307.1:0-2099 GCA_964536575.1 uncultured Clostridia bacterium
GATGTGGGTGATGAAATCTTTCATAATGTATTTTTTCTTTTTCTTCTTCACTAAACTCTGGATTTATCATTTTCTTTGGTCTTTGCTTATATTTTTTATAGCGTAGCCTTTTTTACTTTATTTTGAAATCACTCTTTACATCCGTTCAAAGTATAAATTACAAAGGAAGTTCTTAGAGAAAAATGAATCCCAAGTTTACCTTCCAACCATTTTATGAAAACTTTTGATTTTGTTCTAAAACTAGACTGTATTCTGGTTTTCTATTGTTGCAGCTAGCTTTAATTATTGGTACTTATATTTACCGCAACAAAGCTATTTATTTGCCGATAAATTGACTTTCAAGACAACAACCAACAAAATTTTCCCATTGTTAAATAAAGTAGTAAGGAGTAATAATGTCAAACCGTATTGGAAACAATAATAACGCAATAAATGTTGAGCAAACCAAGTTAGAAGCTACAAAACCTGCTGCTACAGAAAACAGTAAAGCCCTTGATAACATTTCAACTAAACCTCAACCTGTGTTTGCTTCTCCTCAACCTCTGCGTTCACGACGCAACAGTATGAAAGGAGCTTTTTTACGTAATCAAATTGAAGATAGGTTAATTGTTAAAACAACAGATTTACTAGTAGGCTCTCTAGAAGCTAATTCATTAAGCCAAATGAAGTCTATTAGCGAAGTTGATAGTCTTACTACATCTGTTCCTGCTAAGCGTACAGTGACTTTTACTTATGATGCAGGAGCACACAAAAATCTTACTAACCTACAATTAAAAGGCAGTTGGAATAAAATCACTGGAGATTTTGATCCAACATGGGGAAAAGGCGATGCTGTCCAAATGACCTATTTAGGTAATGGGAAATGGTCAGCAACCGTGGAATTAGTTGATGATGGACAACACAATTGGGAATGGGGTGTAGTTGCTGATGGGCCAGCCGGTAAAGGTCAATGGGCAGTAATGGGTGAAGGTAATGTAAAATTCTCTTTAAATGAAAATACTAAACAAATTACTTATTCACCTACAACTTACCATCAAATGGGTGCGCATAAGAATGGAAATGATATTAGTTTCAAGTTTTGGGCACCAGATGCTAAAAATGTCAATATCAAAGTTTTTGACCAAAATGGTCGTGCCAAGCTTGTGCCTATGACTAAAGATAGTGAAGGGAATTGGTCTACTTCGGTGCGTAATGGTTGGAAGACAATGGAGGGTAAAGCCTATAACTATCAAGTTACTGACTCAGGCGGTAAAATTGTAGAACGTACTGATCCATATGCTCGCCAAATGCAAGGTGAACAAATGGGAGTTGGAAGAACTTATGTAAGTAATAAGGGCGAACGAGTTAATCAATTCCATATGGATACTGAAGTTTATCAACGCTTTAAGTCACAAATTGAAGGCTCTGATCCAGAGGTTTCCAATACTGCTCGCCAGAAAGCTTATGCTGCTTCTCGTAGCGAGTTAGTTAGTTTTGAAATAGATGATCAGCCTAATATTGAAACTGCTTATTTAGTGTTAAAAGATGCTAATGGTCATCAATTAACTAAAAATGAGCTAGTCGCTCGCTTAGGACAATTTGATTCTACTTTGATTGATAAAATGAATGGTGGTAAAGCTAATAACCTATGGCTTAATAATATTGATGCTAATGGTCGTATTAAGATGACTAATCAAGCTGGTAGTTGGTCAACAGTAGTTAATAACTTGGATAAAATGGTTGGCTTGCGTTATGAATTTCAGGCTTATGAACGTAAACCAAACGGACAGCTAGGTTTAGTAGGTGACACTAATAATAATGGAAGGCTAACTACTGCTGAACTACGGGCTACAGCCTTTAATGACAAGTGGGGTAATACTATTAGTAAAGAAAGTGGGCGTTCATTTCGAGGTGCAGTAATTGCTGACACTTCCCACGATTGGAAAAATGATAATGCCCCTCGTGAAAAAGATCATAATAAATGGGTAGTCTACCAATTCCATACAGGTAGTTTTTTTGGTCAAGGAGATAATGCTAATCGTTCCACTTTTGAAGATGTAATGAATAAGCTAGATTACTTTAAGAGCCTTGGGGTCAATACTTTAGAAATGCTCCCTGCT
>CAZHXL010000307.1:2109-2912 GCA_964536575.1 uncultured Clostridia bacterium
CCTGCTAATGAAGTAGAAGGCAATCGCGATTGGGGTTATATGGGAGCAAACAGCCTTGCAGTAGAAAGTTCTTATGGTTTTACAGATGATAACGGTAAATATGTATCAGGCACAGAAGCACTTAAACTTCTGATTGATATGGCTCATTCCAAAGGCTTTAATATCGTTAATGATGTAGTTTATAATCACGTAGGTGGTGACTATAACACTTTATGGAATATTGATGGTAAGGAAAATCCTTATTTTAATTGGTCAAAAGATCCTACTAAGTTTGAAAAACGTGACACCCCTTGGGGTGCAATGCCTGCTTATAATAATCCTAAAGTAAAACAACTCTTTGTTGATCATGCAGTAGCTCAATTAGAAGAGTTTCATTTTGATGGGTTACGTTTTGACTTTACCGAACCAATGAAAGCGGCTGGTGGTGAGGCTGGTTGGAATATGATGAGAGAAATGAACCGTCAACTCCATTTTCTTAAACCAGATACCTTTATTGCTGCCGAGCAATTTGATTATGATCCTTCAATTACCCGTCCTGCTAAAGCAGATGGTACAGGTGGTGGGTTTGATGCTCAATGGTATACAGAATTCCAACATCGCTTAGTTCGTGACAATAGTAACCCAGGTATTATCCAACAAGCAGCTAATAATCAACATACTGATATGGATAAGTTTATAGGAATGCTTACTAGTCCTCGTGGTTTAGATAGCTGGGCAAATGCAGTAACAGTTATTTCCAATCACGATGAAGTAGGTAATGCAGAACGAACTATTGATACTGCTGATGGTGGAGGAAATGGACA
>CAZHXL010000307.1:2922-3239 GCA_964536575.1 uncultured Clostridia bacterium
AAATGCCTTCACAATGGGCACGTAATGCTGCACGTTTTGCTGCTGGTATAGGACTAGCCTCACCAGGTGTTCCAATGTTCTTCCAAGGTGATGAGACAATGGCCGCTAATAGTTTCAAATGGGGCGTTCCTTCTACTTGGGATGCTGGTTGGGATTGGCAATCAGTAGGTAAGAATTGGGATTGGAGCAAACTTAATTTTAATGACAATCAACGCCAGGTTTATACAAAGCTCTTTGATATCTCACCGGAAGCCCGTGCAGAAGATTCAAATTTTGTAAACCTATCTGCTGCTGATCGCCAAGTATTTAATGATTTA
>CAZHXL010000307.1:3249-5475 GCA_964536575.1 uncultured Clostridia bacterium
TGATTTAGCTGCGATGAAACCAGAAGAACGTACTTCAACAATGAACAATGTTTCTCGTCGCCAAATGTTTGAGTTTTATAAAGATGCAATTGCTTTACGTTCTTCTAGTTCAGCCTTTGAAGCCGACTCACAAGTAAATAGTGTTTATACTCACAATGATAGTTCTGTAATGGCGTTTTCTCGTAAAGATGGCAATGAGGAATATATTGTAGTTGCTAGTCTTAACCACAACAATTTAGAAGGCTACCAAATGCCACTACCTCCAGGGCAATGGAAAGAAGTATTAAATAGCGATGCTGCACGTTATGGTGGTAGTAATTTTGGTAATTTTGGAGCAACACTTAATGGAGGAAATACCAAAGTTAATATCCCTGCTGCTGGTTATATTGTTCTGAAGAAAGCAAGTTAAGAAGTAAGCCATACTCTTTAGAAGCCCCAGAGGGGCTTTTGATAATAGCTCAGACCTTTAGGTCTGGGTCTATTTATTTATAAGTGATAAAAAGTCTTTGTTGATTTCTTTTGCTGAATCTTTTAGTGCTTGCTCTACGCTTTTGTCACCTTGCATAGCTAATTGTAGGGCTGGCCCCATGATTTTTTCTTCTACTACATCCATGCGAGGAATTTTAGGACTTGGCCGAGCAGTTTTTAGTTGTTGCATAAAAACTGCTAATTGTGGCCGTTGTGAAGTGTCAATTTTATCAAAAGCACGAATATTAACAGGAATTTGTCCTAGCAGTTCTGACCAGCGTACTTGTATTTCTTCAGATGAAAAATAGCGCAAAAAATCTAATGCTGCTTCTGGGTTTTTACAAGTTCGGAAAATAACAAGGTTTTGTCCGCCTACATTAGAGCTAGTACCTGCTGGGCCAGCAGGTACTAAACTAACACCAAAATCAATATTGGAAAAACGCTTTAGGTTCCAAGGGCCAGACAGTATCATTGCATATTTACCATTTAAGAATCCTTGTTCAGGATTAATTGATCCTGTGCGCCAAGCTCCTGCCTCAACACCATATTTTTTATAAAGGTCTGTCATAAACTGTAAAGCTTGTTGTGCGGCTGGCTCATCCAAAGTACAAATATATTTACCATTTGAATCTTTTCTAACAAACTGTGCCCCAAAAGTGTTGAAAAAAGGCATTGACCACCAAAGAGAATTAAACATTCCAAAACCATATTGTTTGTTTTCTTTAATCGTTAAAATTTGGGCATATTTAACAAACTCATCCCAATCACGCGGAGCACGCTCAGGATCAAGCCCTATAGCACGTAGTTCTGTAGCTGATTGTCTAAATAATTCTTTGTTCCAAAAAAGAGCTACACAATTTGTTTGGTCAGGAATACCATAAAGGTGTTTCTCCCAAGTTCCACTATCTGTTTTAATATCAATAATATTGGAGTCTATTGCAGCAGGTACATATTCTTGTGCTAACTCATCAATAGTTGATTTAAAATTAGGTAGGCTATCAAGTGCTATTAGTGATTTACCATAAGCCAAAGTTAATGGCCAAGCATTATCAACTCGACAAATATCTGGGGTAGCACCAGCTAAACAAGCATATTTCAGTCTTGGCATTAGCCCATCATAAGGAATACGCTGAAGATTAAGGTGTAAAGCTTTTCCATTTTTCTTTAAATAGTCTTTCTGAAAATCTTCAGCAATTTCTTTAAATACTTCATATTCCTGAGGGTTATAAGTTACCCAAAGGGTTAAACTATTGGCTGTAGGAGTCAAAGCAGACTGACAAGCAATATTACTAATACTTATTACTAGTAATAAAGTAATAAAAAACAAACACAAAAGCTTTGTGTTTATAGAAAAGAACTTTGTTAAAATATTGAATTTCATATTAGATCTTTTAATACAAAAATTTTTATTCTTTTACTCCACCACTTGTCATACCTTGAACAAAGAATTTTTGTGCAATTACAAACAAAATTGTTATAGGAATAATTGAAAAACAAGCTCCTGCCATCATTTGTTCCCAACGAATATCATATTGACCCTTAAAAAGGGCTAAACCTACTGGTAGAGTCCGATAAGCTGAATCTGGCGTATTAGTAATATACTGCCATAAAAAATTAGACCATTGACCAACAAAAACTAGTAAAAACAGTGTTAGCATAATTGGTATGGAAAGAGGGACTACAACTTTAGTAAAAAGTTGCCACTCACTAGCACCATCAATTTTTGCTGCTTCAAAAAGTGAGTCAGGAATTGTTTCA
>CAZHXL010000307.1:5485-6342 GCA_964536575.1 uncultured Clostridia bacterium
ATAAAGGCCAAAAATATTGCCTAGATGAGGGACAATCATTCCTACATAACTATTAATCCAACCTAATTTAGTAACGATTGCAAATTGTGGCAACATAAAAATTAGTCCTGGAACTAGCATTGTACTTAAGAAGACACCCCATAAAACACGCTTTCCTAAGAAAGCTTTTTTAGCAAATACATAGCCAGCCATTGTACAAAAAGCAACTGTAAAAAGCCCAGAAAACGTAGCAACTATAAGGCTATTAAGAAAGAATTTAAGAAAAGGAAAATCACGATTAAATAATATTTCAACAAAATTACGATAGGTGTAGATTTCCTTAATTCCTTCCCAAAAACTCCTAGCATAGCTAAAACGGTAGCTGTAATCACCTGCGGTTAATCCATCGATTTGCCCAATAAAATACCCTTGTGAATCGGGGCCTGTTAACTCAATTTCGCGTCCATCTGCTAGCAATGCTTTTACTGGTGAGAGTCCAGCACCAAGAAAACGAAATGTAACAACGTTATTTTTTGACCAAGAAGCATTTTTTAATTTTATATTGCTGCTAGCTAAATCTGTTGTAACCTGTAGCCTAGGTTTAGCATTGCTAGATTCGGACTTATTTACAACGCCATCAACAATAAATTCATAGTCATATTCGCCTACAGGTATATCATAAAAATTAATCCAAAAAGTTCCACGATCACTATTTAGATCAACTAACTGATCTTTATTAAACCCAGTACGCACTTGTACTGTTTGTGCCGAATCACTGTAATATTGAAGTGTTACTTGGTTAGTTTTTCCTACAGTAATTTGGTAGGGGGAGGTTAAAGCAAGCGGTTCTGGAAGAAATTCTAGTTTCAAGGCTTGTC
>CAZHXL010000308.1:0-6325 GCA_964536575.1 uncultured Clostridia bacterium
TCCAGACCACAAGATTTTATCTATTTCAAATTTTAATGGTCTTATTATAGAAATAAGTGGTAAAGCTTTGATCCAAAATTTATATTTGGAACACACCAACCAACATCAGATTGTTATAGGTCTTCCTCAGCTTGATAAGGCTGTGAGGCAAATAAAGCTTTCTCAATATGATAGTGCTGGCAATCTCATCAAAGAAGTAGACCTAGGTACACACCATTTAATCGAGATAGTAGAAGTTTCTCAACAACCTACTGCGCGACAAAAAGCAGATATTAACATAGAACCAGCTTTGGCACGTAACCAACCTCGGTTATCAGATTTTTACCAGTCTTATAAAAATGAAGATTCTAGTATTGATTGGTCTAAGGTTGCCACTAAAATTATTTTACCTAATACTAGTGGGATGTTCTACGATCACAATGACAAATATAGAGTGGGATTTAAAATAGAACTTTCGCCTCAAGGTGTCGAGAGCATAGAGGTTAGAGATGGTATAGGCGAGACTATAGCAACCTTTTCCTACGCTGAGCAATTTCATACTGACATGGTTATTGGTAACCTATGCCAGATACATAATGGGAGTGATGACTGTACTACAACATCTTTCTGTTCTCCTTTTACTAATAATCCTTCCTCGCTATCTCCAACCTCCCCAACTGCTTGTAATTGGGTCTTGTGTCAGAGTTGTGGTGTTCTATACAATAACCAAAGCTCCTTATATTGTTTCGGTTATTTTAAGAAAAATAGTGAAACTGGCCCTCATAGTCCAACAACTCCCAATACTCAATTTGCTCTTCCATTTTATCCTTCTGATACCACCACTAGTACTACAGGTAGTGGACAGCGCTGTACACAATGTCAAATGCTATATAATATTGGAACTTCTAGCGACCCTAATCTCCCACTTCACCATAAATGTCCCGTTGATTATACGGGCGGAACAAGTCATCAAAAAGGTAATGATTTTTATTGGGTAGAGAAAGTGAATAGTACTGATCCTACTAGCTCTATAGTATGGAATGAGTGTATGGAATGTGCAGGGCTTTTTTATGTCAGCGGGTCGTCATCTACTATAGGTAATGTGTGTGTTAATGGTAACAATCATAACCCTGCCCCATCTTATAACTGGACTAGTTTAACGGATGCAATAAAGTCTTAGCCTCTGAGCTTTGCCTACGATAACAAATGGCAATTATAGTCAGTATTTGGCTTCATGCTAAGACAAAAACATATAGAGACAAATTACTGCTTTTCCTACATACCCTGTTATCTATGGTCTAAGGATGACTTAGAGAAAAGGCTAAAACTATTTGTACTGGATAGAACCAAAGAGCGATTGGTGATAGACCGAAAATATCGTGTTTTACTCAAACCCTGTTTGTTGGATAGAAATGGAAAGTAAAGATATAGAAAATATTACAAATCTTCTTATTGCTTGGAGTAATGGGAATAAGGAAGCCGTCAACTCATTATTTAGTCTTGTCTATGATGAATTGCATCGTATGGCAAGTAACTACCTACGGCGGGAAAATTCCGATTATCTCTTACAAACTACGGCTTTAGTAAATGAAGCATATATCAAATTAATAGATATTAAGTCAGTGCAATGGCAAAATCGTGCTCACTTCTTTGCCATTGCAGCTAAAGCTATGAGACAGGTTTTAGTTAATCAAGCTTATGCTCAAAAAACCCAAAAACGTGCTGATGGTAAAATGCTCCTAGCCATTGATGAGAATGTAGAAATATCTAGTAACAAAGGATGGGAAATCTTAGCACTTAATGATGCTTTAGAGGCATTAAATAGACGTTCTCCACGGCAAAGCGAAATAGTAGAGTTACGTTTTTTTGGTGGCTTAACTAATGAAGAGGTAGGTGAGGTTTTAAGTATTGATCCTAGTACTGTAAAACGTGATTGGTCAGTAGCAAGGGCTTGGCTAGCATGTCAAATTCAAAGACAGTAGATACACAAGCGCACTATAATAAACTCTCCGACCTTTTTTTAGCTGCGTTGGAACAAGAAACCATCACACGAAAAGACTTTCTGCTAAAAGCTACTGAAGGTGATGTGGAACTACTAGCAGAGGTAGAAAAAATGTTAGCAGCAAATGCTTGTTCTGATCTGTTTTTAGATAACCCTCTCATTAATATCAATTTAGCCCTCTCAAACTTAATAACAGATGACTCTCCAAGTAAAGTATCCATTGGTCAACAAATTGGTAAATACACTATTGTCAAAGAGCTTGGGCAAGGAGGAATGGGGGTTGTTTATCAAGCTACGCGAAACGATATTCCTGATAGTAAACCTGTGGCTATTAAGCTGTTGAGGCAAGGTATAAACCGAGACATGGCTCTTCGCTTCCATGCAGAATATCGTATAATGGCTAATTTAGAACACCCTAATATTGCACGACTGCTTGATGTGGGCACAGTAGATAATGGCTTACCATACTTTGTGATGGAACTAGTTGATGGCTGTGCAATAGATACATATTGTAAAGATAAACAGCTTAGTACAGAAGAACGCCTTAAACTTTTTATCAAAGTGTGCGCAGCAGTACAATATGCTCACCTAAATCTCGTTGTACACCGCGATCTCAAACCCAATAACATATTAGTAACTGCTGATGGTAATGTTAAGTTACTAGATTTTGGCATTGCTAAAATAATAAAAAGCGACAATTTATATGATGACATAAAGCTTACCCAAACTGGTTTGAGGGTAATGACTCCTGCATATGCCAGTCCTGAACAGGTACGAGGCGGCAAAATCACAATCTACGTAGATGTTTACGCGCTGGGTATACTGCTTTATAAACTATTAACTGACCATTTACCCTATGAGTTTAATGGTCATACACCAGCAGAGATTGAGCGTGTAATCTGTGAGCAAGACCCTACTAAAGCAAGCACAATCATACGTCGCACCAAAACCACAAGTACATCTGAAGAAAAAGACAATAAAAGATTGGCAAAAAAACTAGTGGGAGATCTAGACAACATTCTGTTAATGGCGATTAGGAAAGAGCCAGAACGCCGTTATAGCTCTGTAGAGCAATTTGCACAAGATATAGAAAAGTATCTTAAAGGTTTTCCCACTATTGCCCATAGAGATAGCTTATACTACAGAGCTAACAAATTTATTCTGCGTAATAAACTCTTCTTAACCATAACCATTCTGATATTTAGCCTTTCAATAGGGGTTATCTGGCAAACAACACGGGCAGAGCAAGAACGCACACGCGTTCAAGCACAACGTCAGTTAGTAGAAGCACGATCCAAAGATGTACGTGATTTAACTAATGCCTTACTTTTTAAGTATAACGATGGCTTAGAAAAACTTGCAGGTGCAACAAAATTGAGAGAAGAGATGATAACCGAAGCACTCAAATATCTCGATCGGTTAAATCAAAGCTCTGAACAAGATTCACAACTGCAATACGAATTGGCTATGGCATATCAAAAAGTAGGAGATTTACAAGGTAGGCCATTTAGAATTAATCAAGGAAACTTATCTTCAGCATTGGAAAGCTATAAAAAATCAATAGATATTTTTCAAAGACTATTATCTTCAAACCCTAATGATATTGGAGCAGAAACAGTATTAGCAACTACAGTAGAAAAAGCAGGAGATGTACTGCGTAAAATTGGTAATACGCAAGAGGCATTGGAACATTATGAAAAGACTCATGCTATTCGTGAAAAAGTGATCAAAATTAATAGTAATGATCAAGAGAATTATTACCTACTAGCAAACTGTTACTACAAACTAGGAGTTACCTGGAAATTAAAAGGGAATTTTACTACTGCTTTTCAATTTTATTGTAAAACGCTAGATATTCGTAAACAGTTGATGGCAGAAGAGCCTTCTAATACGAAATTTCGTATAGGGCTTGCTACTATGTATTCTGAGTTAATCAGCATTATGAACGATAGTTGTGGTTTGTTAGTAGAAAATGCATCTAATCAAAACTTGATTCAGAAGTTCAACCAAAAACTCTTATTTTATAATAATTTAAACATAGAAATAGCAGAATATCTTTCTTCATTAGAGCCAGACGATCCATTTTTGCAAAGCGAAGTAGCAGGTACCTATATCCGAAGAGTAAAGTTGCACTTACTTACAGGAGATGAGATAGATAAAGCACTATTGCATATACAAAAAGGATTGAAAATATTACAGACTTTAGTAGAAGTAGATCCTGATAATGTGCAATATAAAGCAAGATTAGCTGTAGGCTATATTGTAATGGCACAAGTCTACTTAAAACAGCGAGATAATGCCCAAGCCATAGCCTTTTGCCAAAAGGCTATTACCATTTTTCGTGGATTAATAGAAAAAGAAAATAAAGATATCTCATTACAATACCACTTAGGCAATAGCTATACTCTATTAGCTATTATTTATAGTAATGCTGGCGACAATAGTAAAGCAGAGAATTATTTACGACTATCTTTTAACGTGTGGAATGAATTAGTAAATAAAAACACTGACTATAGTTATTGGGGCGCTAAATATTTGCCTACTTTAAATCAGTTATCTCTATGTTTAATCAAACAGCACAAAGAGGCAGAAGCAAAAGAATTAACACAACAAGTTATCCTTGAATATGAAAGGAAGATAGCAGAAAACAAGCTTTCAGTTGTAGCAATGTCTGACTATGCATGGTTTCTTTTAAACTGTAATCCAGAGTCTTTACGCAATAAAGACTTAGCAATAAAGTATATAGAACAAGCTAATCGCCTTAGTGAAGGAAAAAACCTACCCATTTTACTTAACCTTTTAATGGTACGTTCCCGATTTAATGACAATAAACCCTCGACAATAAACGAGTTAGAACAACAAATCGAGAAAATCATAGATTGCAATTAAACCTAGATTGCAATTGAACTTTAGCTTTCCGGTTTTTCTGGAAAAGTTTTTTATTTTGATGCGCCTTTTTCTCCTCCTTTCTTGCATTAGTTAAATGAAGAGCAACTTAAGCCATAACAATACTTCGTAAGAAGAATGTTATTTCTGTAACAAATTTTGTGATAAGGCTAGCGATGTTGTACTGCTTATTAATAGTCAACGTAAAAGACGTAGTGTCTATTATTAGCACTGCTTAGCTTTTCTTTACAAGGTTTTTACAGAAGATGCTCTTATTAACGCTCTATTTTTAACATCACTATTTAAAAGGAGACAAATATGTCAGCATCACGCAGTACAACATGGACAATAAACAATGCCACAGAGTCCGATTTCAATCTTGTTTCTGCTAATCTTGTTCACGGTGTGTGGGCATCTAATCCCCCACAAGTAATAAAAAGTGGGCAAAGTATAACATTTAAGGCTGAGTCTGATGGTTTTATGACTGGTGTAGAAGGAACAGTTATTTACTCTATTCCAGCCGGACAGTACAGTTTCTACTTTGACAATCCATTTATAGGAGCCGATAGCTATAAAGTTACTTGCCCCAATGGTTATGATAACTCAACAACACAAACAACAGGCAATGACCAAATATTGGTTACCCGTTGTTTTAAAGATTAAAGAAAAAAGATAGTACTAAAAATGTAACAATCACACTTCTTGATGGGTGCTTAAAGTAACACTCATCAAGAAAAATGACGATAAAAATCTTGGACGGTTTAAACAGATATTTCCAGTTTTTCTTTAACTCTTTCTTCTTAAACTAACAAATCTATTTTTTAGTTATTGCCTAACCTAAATTACTCCTCGTGGTAATAAGGGGGAAGTGTTTTCTCTATTTTATGCAATCTAGAAAATAGGCCAAGTTTGAAGATGAGCGATAAATCACGCAAATCAATATATTAATCTTAACTAAGGAGATCTTATGAACAAACTAAAAATAAGCCTATTTATGTTATTAAGCTTATTGTTATGTCCGCTATGGGCGATAAATAGCCAAGCACAGGTAAACGGAGTAGTACCAGAGGTAACAGTAGAACCTGGTATACTTCAAGTTAATCAATCAACAAGCGCAATAGTTACAATAAGTAACGTAGGGTCAATAAATACAATTCCTACAAATGCTAGTTTTGAGCTAACTTTTAGTACAGCCTTTGGGTCAATAACATCAGTTGATCCTGCTGTATTACTATCAAACCCATCTCCTTCTGAGTTTATGTCAAGTGATTTTCAAATATTAACAGTTACTAGCACTGGGAAATCTACTATTTTTTATAGAGGAACATCAAAACCATTTATAACTGGTGATAGTTTTTCTATAAAAGTTAATTTTAGTTCGGCTTCTACACCTGGTCAGGGTGTTGTTTTATTAACTGTTTCTAACATTTCTTCTTCTTTTTCTTCTGTTTTTGCTCG
>CAZHXL010000309.1:0-4151 GCA_964536575.1 uncultured Clostridia bacterium
TTCACTGCTTTTTATTTCCTTGGCTTTCATCCTTCTTAAATGTCCAAACTTCAGGTAGAGTGTATACTCTACTTGCAGTTGTCAATAAAATCAAGACTTCTAATCTAAAATAAGTTAACTATACTATTCTTACAATTTTATAGAATCTATTAATAATGCCTAATCGCTAAAGCGGTTACTTATCTGAATTTAAACCTCAAACTTTTTACGAGCAATTATTTCTTTTACAACACTTTAATAAAAATTTCTTTCAATACAAAATAAACTAATTATTATGTTTTAGCTTAAAAGTAGGACTTAAATATTGCTTATATATTAAATCTACATATATTGTAAATATTGATTGTCTTTAAGCTATAGTTTTTGGCTTTTCCAACATATTTTTTAAGTACATGAAAAAAATTATCCAAAATAGACATCTTAAGCTAATCAAGCTTTTTATAGTTTTATTCATTTATTGGATAGGCTTTTTCTTGCCCAATAATGCTCTTGCCTTAGACCCTACACACTTAATCACACAATATGGACATGATGTTTGGAATGATGAAATGCCCCAAAGTACCATTCATTCTATTGTGCAAACTCATGATGGATATATTTGGCTTGGTACTTATGAAGGTGTAGTTCGTTTTGATGGTGTTAATTTTGTTTCCTATAACAATCGTAATACACCTCAACTAAAACGCCCTGGCATATTGGTTTTACATGAAGATAGCAAAAAGAATTTATGGATAGGAATGTTAGAGGGTGGTTTATGTCGCCTAACTAATGGTCAATTTACTCCTTATGGCATAGATAAAGGTTTATCTAATGAAAATGTTCGTGCAATTTATGAGGATAAAAAAGGGAACTTATGGATTGCTACAGATAATGGATTAAATTTATTCAAAGACGATAGGTTTATTATTTATAAAGCTGACCAAGGCTTGCCAAGTAATGCTATTCGCGCTATTGGTGAAGATACTCAAGGCCAGTTATGGGTTGGGACTGAAGAGGGTTTGTCCCTTTGGCAAAATGATAAATTTATTACTTACACTAAAAAAGATGGCCTACCTAGCAATACTGTTAGAGCAATACATCCCAATCAAGATGGTAGCCTATGGCTTTCAACTCCATTAGGTCTAGTGTATTGGAAAAATGGAGTAGAAAAAGTCTATACAACTCAAAATGGGCTATCTACTAATAATGTAAGAACTTTACTTAGTGATTTAGCAGGAAATCTTTGGATTGGTACAGATAACGGCGGACTAAATCGTTTATTTAACGAAAAATTTGATAATTATCAAATTAAAGACGGTCTTTCTAATAACAATGTGCGATATATTTTTGAAGACCGTGAAGGGAGTTTATGGGTAGGTACAACTTCTGGGCTTAATAGATTTAGAGATAGCAAATTTACTAATTTTACTACCACAGATGGCCTTGCTGATGATTTTGTTCGCACTGTGCTAGAAGATAGCAAAGGTAATATTTGGATTGGTACTGATGGAGGAGGGTTATCACGTTTTAATGATAATAAGTTTACTAACTACACTACTAAAGATGGATTAGTAAACGATTTAGTCAGGTCTCTAATGCAAGACCGTGACGGGAATTTGTGGATTGGTACTAATGATGGTTTAAGTTGTCTCAAAGATAATAAATTTACTAACTACACTACTAAAGATGGATTATCTAATAATAGTGTTTATTCTATACTTCAAGACCATGAAGGAAGCATTTGGATTGGTACTAATGGTGGTGGAATTAATCTATTTAAGGATGGCAAGTTTACTCCTTATGGTACTCAGGAGGGTTTGACTACGGCTAGCATCAGAACGATTTTTGAGGATCGAGACACAAACCTGTGGTTTGGAACCTACACTGGTCTTACAAAGCTTAAAGGAGGAAAATTTACTACTTATACTCAAAAAGATGGGGTCTCTGGAACTAGTGTGTTTTCTGCTTACCAAGACAATCAAGGCGATATTTGGTTTACTACTAATGATGGTTTTACTAGGTTAAAAAATGAGAAATTTACCCCTTATCCATCTAAAATAGGATTGTTTTTAGGTCTTTCCTTTCAAATCCTAGAAGATAATAAAGGTTATTTTTGGGCAAGTACTGCTAAAGGTATTATTTGCGTCAAAAAAAGTGATTTTGATGACTATGATAAAGGGACACGCCAATCTATCAACTACACAAATTACGGCAAAATCGATGGGATGAAAACTAATCAATGTAATGGTGCGTCGCAACCTTGTGCAATGAAATCCCGTGATGGGCGTTTGTGGTTTGCTACTGCAAAAGGAGTGACCACTATTGATCCCAATAAAATAAAACTCAATTTACTCCCACCAAATGTCTACATTACTAAAATAGTAGTAGATCAAGAAGTAATTAGCCTTGACCAAGCAAAAATAATTGCTCCAGGAAAAGAGAAGTTTGAGTTTCACTACACAGGTTTAAGCTTTTTAGCATTAGAAAAAGTTAAATTTAAGTTTATGTTGGTTGGAGTTGATCGTGATTGGGTTAACGCCAATACTCGACGAGTAGCCTATTATACGAATATCCCTGCTGGAGACTATGAGTTTAAGGCTATTGCCTGTAACAATGATGGGGTTTGGAATGAAAAAGGCGTAAGCCTTAAGTTTAGTGTTAAACCTTATCCTTGGCGTACCCCTTGGGCATATACATTATATGTTTCTAGTTTTTTGCTACTAGGTTATAGTATGGTGAGATATCGTGAAACTGTGCTTGAACGTCGCAATAAAAGCCTGGAAAGAAAAGTAGGCCGTCGTACAGAAGAGTTAAACAAAAAAAACTTTTTACTAGATGAAAAAGTTCAAGAATTAGATAATAAAAATCAACAATTACTCTTATCAAAAGCCCAGATCGAAGAACAAAATCAAGCTATAACATTAAGTAATCAAGAACTTGCTCGTTCTCAACGAGAAACAGATCAAAAAAACCAACTCCTAGAACAAGCCAACCTAGCATTAGCCCAAAAGAATGAGGAGTTAACCCGTTCTAAGGAACAACTAGCAGAATCTTATAAACAAGCAGAAAAAATTTTTTCTGCTATGACAGATATTTTGCCAGGAACGGTTTTAGATGAAAAATACCGCCTAGATACTAAAATTGGTGCTGGAGGTTATGGTGTAATCTACAAAGCTACACATCTAGCTATGCAACGTGCTGTTGCAGTAAAAGTATTTCGCCCTGCTAGTGGTAATGTTAATGCTGAAGCATTAGAACGCTTTAGATTAGAAGGTATTTCTGCTTGTAGGATAAACCACCAAAATGCTGTAGCTATTTTAGATTCAAATATTACTCCTAGTGGTATTGCTTACCTAGTAATGGAACTCCTGCAAGGACATACTTTAGCTGAAGAACTAAATACCCAAAAACGTATTCCTGTTACTCGAGCATTAGAAATTATTATCCCTGTTTGTAATGTACTAGCTCAAGCACATGAGAGCGGCATTATTCATCGAGATATTAAACCTGATAATATTTTTATACATAAAACTACAGAAGCAGAGATAGTTAAAGTTGTAGATTTTGGTATTGCTAAATTAGCTGGTGACACCTTTAATATGGAATTAAGTAAACTTACAGGAACAGGTACTTTGGTAGGTACACCAACTTATATGTCTCCAGAACGATTAAGTAATAAAGCATATGACGGTAAATCAGATGTTTATAGCCTTGGAGTAGTCTTATATGAAATGATTTCTGGTTATCCACCTTTTGAATCTTTTGATGATAATATTTGGGCCTTAATTAATATGCACCTAGTAGAAGAACCTACGCCTCTTAGCAGTATCCTACTAGATGTTCCATTAGCAGTAGACAACACAATACTAAAAACACTATTTAAAGCTCCCGAAGAACGCCCCACGGCTCACCAACTATCAATAGAGTTAATGGCAGTACTCTCTAGCTTAACGGCTCAAACACAAACAAAATAATTTACCAGTAATTTTTGGTTTAAAGTATAGACATTATTTTTTTCATAGCGATAACATACTATTTATACTTAATCTAGCGTTAATGATTTTCTAAACCGAGAATTGCTGACAATTTGCTTAGATAAGTAGCCAGATAATGCCAAAGCAGTTATTTTTAATAGTATATTTTTTATAGAACAAAAAGTTTATTAAATCCCA
>CAZHXL010000309.1:4161-6322 GCA_964536575.1 uncultured Clostridia bacterium
AAATCCCATTTATTTTTTATGAAAACTTGTCCTTCTTGTCAAAAACAGTTTGAAGATGTTCTTAATTTTTGCCCTGTAGATGGTGAAGTATTAGACATAAACAAAGCTTCTTTAATTGGTACAACTCTAGATGGTCAATATCAAATTGATGCTTTACTAGGCGAAGGAGGAATGGGGGTAGTTTATCGCGCCCGTCATATTCTACTAGGAGATGATGTAGCAATAAAAATTTTATCTGGAAACTTTAACTCTGATCCTGAATCATTACGGCGATTCTTACGAGAAGGTCAAACAGCACGCAGGTTTGATCACCCTAATGTTGTAGCGGTACATGACTTGCGTACTATGCATGATGGTACTGCTTATATGGTAATGGAACATATCCAAGGCGATACCTTAAAACATGAATTAGATAAAAAAGGTTTTTTTCTCCCTAAAGAAGCTCTAGAAATTATCTCTCCTATTGCAGACGCGCTTAATGCCGCACATGCTTTAGGTATTGTTCACCGTGACTTAAAACCAGAAAACATAATGCTTGGAACGAGCAAAGATGGTCAACAAATAATTAAGCTCCTAGATTTAGGTATTGCCAAAGTATCCAATGATCGTATTACTGCTGTTACTCGTAACGATCAAATTCTTGGCACACCCGGTTATATGTCACCTGAACAATGGGGATTAAAACCTAAGGATGGTGGCCCAAAAATTGATCATCGTGCTGATATTTATAGCCTAGCAATTGTTATTTATGAACTAATCGCTGGAGAGTTACCTTTTGATGGCGAAACCCTCCATGAAATAGCGACTCAACATTTATTTAATCCCCCACCAGCACTTCATGAAAAAACTACTAATGTTACGCCCGCCTTTGGTGAAATACTAATAAAAGCTATGTCCAAAGAACGTAGCAAACGACCTGCTACTTGTGCAGAATTTATGAATCAACTGCGTATTGCAACCTTTCCTATTACTACTACTACACTACCACCTATACTAGAAAGCCTCACTCAAGTCCAAACTGCTCCTATAGAAGTGCGTCTTGGCAGCAGTACACAGGTAACATTACAAACTCTTGATATAGAAATAGTAGCCCTTGATGCTACAGGGCAAATAATAGATCGTCACAGAGGCCAAAGCCAAGGGTTTAGCCAAGAATTACCCAATGAAGTACTTTTGGAAATGGTTTGGGTGCCTGATGGATCTTTTCTAATGGGTTCACCAGAAACTGAGCTAAAACGCTCTAAAGACGAATCCCCTCAACATTTAGTACACCTTAATTCATTTTTTATTAGTAAATATCCTATTACTCAAACGCAATGGTATGCAGTTTCGCTCCTACCTTTGATTGGTCGCCCACTTAACCCTGACCCCTCTAGTTTTAAGGATGAAAACCGCCCAGTAGAAAACGTTTCTTGGGAAGATTGTCAGGAGTTTTGCTTACGGCTGTCTGCGCAAACTGGAAGGTCTTATTCTTTGCCTAGTGAGGCTCAATGGGAATATGCTTGTCGAGCAAGAACTAGTACACCTTTTCATTATGGAGAAACCATTATTACAGAAGTAGCAAATTATAATGGACTTTTTCGTTACGGTAATGGGCCTAAAGGGGCTAATCTTAATCAAACAACCCCAGTTGGAAGTTATGGTATAGCCAATGTTTTTGGACTTTATGAAATGCATGGAAATGTATGGGAATGGTGTGCAGATGCTTGGCATGATAACTATATTGGTGCCCCTACAGATGGGAGCAAATGGGAAGCAGATGCTGTAGACAGCCGCCGTGTAATGCGCGGAGGTTCTTGGTATTCTCAAAGTAATTTATGTCGCTCAGCCGCTCGCGCTGGCAGTTGGCCAAATGGTAACAATGACTTTTTAGGCTTTAGAATAGTATTAAAATTTTCTTCTAATAGTACAACTACTGGTAATACAAGCAACTTAACCCTATATTCGCCTTACAAAACTATACGTTCTTGAATTTAACATTTTGGTTGAGCTTTTATTTGATTTGTCTATTTTATGACTTTTTTTGTCCAAACTTCAGTACCTAATCTTAAAGCACTAGGATCGGAAATTTTATTAAAGTAGTCCATTGCTTTAGCTACAGACTCCGTGAACCTCTCGGCTCTAAAGAAGCCGAGCTTCTGGGTCGGAAAACGCTGTCTCA
>CAZHXL010000310.1:0-926 GCA_964536575.1 uncultured Clostridia bacterium
AGGTCGAAAGTTAATAACTAGGTATATTTTTATGCGCAGATAAACATAGGGAATAAGTTATAAGGGCAAGCTTCATAATACAATTAACAATGTTTAAGAATATTCACTTGTCAATGTAAGTATTCTAAACAAGAGGTTTTAGGCTAGAAGTAAAGTTTTTTGTTTACTTTAAATAATTAACTACTTTTATTGATTTATGAAACTTGCCTATATAACAGATAGAGATTGCTATAGCTATAGTTAGTAAAGAAGGTTTTTTAAGTTAAGTGAAGTAGCAGTATAAAGGTTTTAAGCTTTATCTTATAAGCAGGGAAAAGAATTAGTTAGCTGACAATACAACCTTTAGCAACAGTTTCACTAAGGTTCGTACCATTCCATAATGCTCTACACTCAGAAAGAACGCCAGAAGCAGGAGGGCTATTTACACCAAATTCAAATTCATTAAGAAAATTATCTGTAGTGTCGCTATCAGTATCAACTTTTACTTCAGCACAACTAAAAGTATCAAGGGCATAGTGGCCAGTTATAGAAGCATTAACAAAATCTAGCCGTCTAGTCTTTATATTTGCTCCTGCTCTCCAAGAACCAGGAAAAACATCTCTATATGCCTTAAATCGTATTCTTCGACTCGCGCCAGAAGAAGGAAAGAATATTTCGGAAGGAATTGTTTGTGATGCTGTAAAAGACGCTTTAGAAACTAGGTTTTTGTTTAATTTGCCATCAACTAGTGCAGATCTATTTATGGAAGTAGAATCTCTTTCATTTGCTAATACGATATCTTTTGCATTAATGCGAGTACCTGAAATAGTGAAGATACCATTCTCATCAGTTATTAGATCTAAAATAGGATCATCAAAAGTAAAGATAGAGTTACCATTAGAATCTATTCTTTGTATCTTTTTACATAAATTCATAGTTAAATTAAA
>CAZHXL010000310.1:936-2647 GCA_964536575.1 uncultured Clostridia bacterium
ATTAGAATCTATTCTTTGATAAGCTGATACACACCTAACACTCCCACGCATACCGCCTTTTTCGTCTTTTTCCATTAGAAAAGCCTCTAGTAAATAATTAGTCAGATCATCTTCATCTCTAAAAGCATTTCTACCAGCAGTTAAATAGCCTTTGCCATAAGGGAATCTAATTTCTACTTTGGTACGGCCAATAGCAGTAATTTCACAGTTAGAATCAGTAGGAAGCCTAAGAGAAGTAGATAAAGTTTTAATTTTTGAGACAGGAGTTAAAGCAAGTAAATTAGAAGGATTAGTAAGTAAAGTAGCTGTAGTAGCTATAGAAAGAGTTTTGAGAAAATCTCTACGAGAATTGTTAATATTGTTAGTATTCATTAGGATTTTGTTTCCTTTATTTTCGATATTAAGTGAACAAAAACTGTTCACGCTAATATGACAAAAACCTGTGACTGAATATAACAATGAAGGGAAACTTTTCGCTGTTAAAGATGAAAAATATATTTTATATGTTAAATTCGCTTAAATCCTTTTTCAATATCTTTCATAGAAAAACGTAAGATAATTGGCCTTCCATGTGGACAATTAGTTGGACATTCTGTTTTCATCAACTCATCAATTAACCACTGCATTTTTTCTTCTGTAAGCGACATATTAACTTTGATTGCTGCGTGACAAGCAATACTAGCAGCTATTTCCCGTTGAAAATACTCTAGCGAAATATTACGGCGTTCTTTTTCTAGGCTACTAAGTAACTCTAATAGTAGTTTACGAGCATCTGCCATAGACAAGAGTGCAGGAGCAGCTTTAATGGCTATTGTACGCCCAGAAAGTGCCATCAACTCAAAACCACTTTGCTCAAACTCTGCTTGTGTTGCTTCAAACGCTGTATATTGAGCAGGCGTTAAATCAATTGTCTCAGGGATTAACATAGCTTGGACTTCTAGGTTTCGATCTAAAATCTTTGCTAAATGCTTTTCAAACAAAACCCGCTCGTGCGCTACATGTTGATCAATTAGCATTAACCCTTGGCTATCAATTGCAACAATGTAGCTATCATGTAGTTGTCCTAGAGGTTTAATCGCGTTTGTATTTGGAAGTCTCTCCAACGTAATGTCTTGAGCACTGATTTGATACTGACAAGGTACTGATGTCAAACCTTCTGATGCTGGTGCTTTAAGATCTATTGCTATTGTCCTAAGTCTTTCTGGTCTGGCTATTTCTTCAGGTTTATCAGCATCAAGTGCTTGATCAATAGGCTTATTAATTTGAAGGTTATAAGAGTTATTGCCTTCTAAAAGTGTTTCTACTTTGTCAAAAGGGTCGTCTACATCAGGCAAATCAAATAATGTTTTATTAGGGACTGATACTGTCTCAGGGTCTTGACCTTTAGTGTTAAGGGTTTTGTTAGGAGCAAACCTATCTTCAATGATTTGAGAGATTTTTTTTTCTGCTATTGGAAATGTAGCAAAAGGTTTAGTGTGCGAAAAAGCTGCACGAATCGCTGAAGAAACTGCTTCGCTTACGACATAGGGACGACGAAAACGCACCTCTGTTTTTGCTGGATGGGCATTAACATCTACTTCCTCGCCAGGGAGATCGAGCATTAACATTACTATTGGGTAACTACCTTGAGGGATAACGTTTTTATAAGCATCACTAACCGCTTTAGCTAATACACGATCACGAACAAAACGCCCGTTAACAAATAAATATT
>CAZHXL010000310.1:2657-6307 GCA_964536575.1 uncultured Clostridia bacterium
AATATTGTGAATCTCGAGAAGCCCTTTGTTCTTGAGGTTTAGAGACAAAACCTTGAATGGAAACCTCTCCTATTTGTTTAACTTCCATTAGGTTTTCAATAAAATCTGCTCCAAATAGCTGATAAGCACGCTCTCTAAAGCTTTCCACCGTTGAAGTATTAATTATTTCACGCCCACTTTGCCACAATCCAAAATTGATTTTAGGGTTGGCTAGGGCATAGTGAGTTATCAAATTAGTAATATGAAAGTTTTCTGTTGAGTCACTTTTTAGAAACTTACGTCGAGCAGGAACATTAAAAAACAGATCTTTAATCTCAAACTCTGTTCCTCCTGGCCAAGCCAAATCACGCACATCCAAAATACGACCGCCAACAATCTCAATTTCTGTTCCTTCTAGTTCACTCGCTGTTTTAGTACGTAAGTGAACTTTAGAAACCGAGGCAATAGAAGGTAGGGCTTCACCACGAAAACCTAATGTCTGGATTTTTTCCAGGTCTTCAATATTACGTATTTTACTGGTAGCATGTCGCTCAAAAGCCATCATTGCGTCTTCGCGCAACATTCCTTCGCCATCATCGCTAATTTTAATTAGAGCCTTACCACCAGTATTGGTTTCAACGCGTACACGACGAGCACCAGCGTCTAAAGAATTTTCTAACAATTCTTTTACTACTGAAGCTGGGCGTTCTACTACTTCGCCTGCGGCAATTTTGTTAGCAAGAATATCAGGTAAAATTTGAATTTTCGCCATAGCTTAATGTTGTATGAGCTGCCCCTACTAACGATTGTTAACTGCGGTAGTGGATACAGCTTCATTACTAGGAGTGTAATGACCAAGTAGATAATGCCAACGAATTAAGATTAGCTCTAGAAAAGCTAAAAGCCCTTTGAACATACTTACTTTTGTACCAGCTACATCTGCCCAAATAATAGGTAATTCTAGACAGCGTAGTCCATGTTTTTGTGCAATAAACAAAACCTCTACATCAAAAGCAAAACCAAAAATTTTTTGCTTTTCAAAAATCCAACTAGTTTGACTACGATGAAATGCTTTAAATCCACACTGAGTATCTTGATATGGTAGTCCTGTAAGTAGCTTCATTAGCTGGTTAAATACTCGACCAGCCATTTCTCGAATTGTTGGTTGATGTGTTGCAATTTGTGATTCTGGTAATGCTCGTGAACCAAAAACAATTTCTTTTTCTCTAGTTATAATAGGAGCAATTAGCCTATCCAGTTCTGTTATGGGTGTAGAAAGATCAGCATCAGTAAACATAGCAATTTCCCCAATTGCTTGTAACATCCCATTACGAATAGTGTAGCCTTTGCCAGAGTTAATTGGGTTTTTGACTATACGTAAGGAAATTCCCAGCTTTTCAAACTTTTTAATATATTCCTTGGCTATTTCTAGAGTAGCGTCAGTAGAACCATCATCGACTACTAAAACTTCTGAGGAGTAGGTTTTAGTAGCTAAAAACCGCCCTACTTGCTCTAAAGTTGCAGCTAGACGCTTTTCCTCATTGTAAGCAGGAATAATTACTGATAAAAATTTATTTGACACAATATTTGGCTTTCTTTAAGACTTAAAAGCTTAAATATAACACAGAGAAATTAGGTTTTCTAAGTTGTAGATGTTAGAAACTTCCAGACCCTAAGGAATCATTATGAGCTTATTAGAAGATAAATTGGCTGCTTTGCCGCAAAGCCCTGGTTGCTATCTCCATAAAGATACTAATGGCAATATTATTTATATTGGTAAAGCAAAAAACCTGCGCCACCGTGTAAGGCAATATTTCCAAACCTCTCGACCTCTTGACCCTAAAACTAGTGAGCTAGTATTACGTATTTGTGATTTTGAATACATTGTTACTGATACAGAGCTAGAAGCCTTGATCCTAGAAAATAATTTAATCAAAACTCATCGTCCTCGTTACAATGTAATGTTAAAAGACGATAAACAATACCCTCACTTAAAACTTACCTTAAAAGAAGCCTTTCCTCGTGTGCTAAAAACACGTCGCATTATTCAAGATGGATCCTTCTACCATGGGCCTTATTTGCCAGCATCTCTTTCTGATAGCACACTTAAGTTAATTAATCAGACTTTTCAGCTACGTACTTGTGATATAGAGATTGATGGTAAAAGAGAGCGTCCCTGCCTGGAATACCATATTAAACGCTGTTTGGGGCCTTGTGTGGCTAGTCTCTGTACAAAGACTGATTATACAGAGGCTGTTCGAGATGTAAAATTATTTTTTGAGGGTAAAAACCAGGACTTAGTAAAAAGCTTAGAGGCTCGTATGTTAGAAGCTTCTGAAGATATGCGTTTTGAACAAGCCGCTAAATATCGTGATCAAATCCAACTAGTTAAACGCTTAGGGGAAGTGCAAAAAGTAATGCAGACCCGTGGAGCAGATATTGATATCTTTGGCTACTACCGTGAAAAATCCCGTGTTGCTTTACAGCTTTTTACAATGCGTGAAGGTCGTGTTATTGGTCGTCGGGAATTCTTTTGGGAAAATTTAATTGAGCCTTTTGATGCTAGTCAATTTATTGGTCAAGCTCTTAAGCAATACTATGGCTTAGGTAATTACGTCCCAGAAGAAATTTATATCCCAGTAGATTTTGAAGATCAAGAATTATTAGAAGAATATCTAAGCTCTCGCCGACAAGGCAAAGTAAAGATTATTGACCCACAACGAGGAACAAAACGAGACTTAATTGACCTAGTAGAAAAAAATGCTAAACACTCATTTGAACAAAGGTTTCGAGTACTAAAACCTGATATGAAAATAGTTTTAACTGAATTGCAAGATGTCTTAGAACTGCCAATTTTTCCTGAAAGAATAGAGTCTTTTGATATTTCCCATTTTCAAGGAGCAGAAAATGTTGCTGCAATGGTGGTTTGTGATAATGGTGTTATGAATAAAAGCGAATATCGCAAATTTAGAATTAAATCCGTGGACGGGGCTAATGATTTTGCTTCTATGTATGAGGCTGTTTCACGTCGATATAGTCGCTTATTAGTTGAAAATAAACCCTTACCAAGTTTAGTGCTAATTGATGGAGGTAAAGGGCAGCTTTCATCAGCAGCGAAAGCATTATCAGCAGTAGGATTAGAAGCTTTGCCGACAGTAGCAATTGCTAAGCGTGAGGAGATCTTATTTGTCAAAGGCCGTGAAAATGAGCCAATTATTTTAGATCATCATTCTCCACTGCTTCACTTAATCCAAATGGTGCGAGATGAAACCCATAGGTTTGTAGTTAGTTATCATCGTAAACGGCGTGAAATGCGAGATTTTAGCTCAGAGTTAACGGAAATCCCTGGGGTTGGGCCGAAATTAAAGGAGCGGCTGTTAAGGAATTTTGGTTCATTGAAAAGAGTTTCTGAAGCTAGCCAATTAGAACTAATTCCTTATGTAGGGCGCAAGCTGGCAGAAAAGATTATAGCGCATTTTGCCAGCCTGCAAGATAGGTCTCTTCATCTCAAGTAGAAAAAATAGGGCTAAAAGTTCCTTTGATTCAAGACCGAAGGAACTTGAGTTAAGAAACTAAGAAATTACGGAATTATTCCTCCGCGTGTGGCAGTATTTCCAGTGCGTGCGAGCTCCACTGAATAGAAATCGGCCGGTAGATCCAAGCAACTTTCG
>CAZHXL010000311.1:0-6302 GCA_964536575.1 uncultured Clostridia bacterium
TGATGATTAATAATAACAGCCAAAGAAAGCGAGAAGGCTTTTTAGAGATTAGCAATTAGCAATTATGTAATGACCAGTCGAGTGGAAGTCTGTTAATGTTGTTATCAAACTAAAAGTCAAAACTCAAAACTCGAAAAACAATTATAAAGTAAAGGTATTAATTAAAAATGGCAGATAATTTTCAGAAACGGCAAAGAGAACGTAACAAACAAGAAAAACAACTAGCTAAACAAACACAACGTTTAGCGGCAAGAGCTAGCAATGTTAAGGCTACACGAAGCCTAGAGACAGAAGATCCAGATATTGCAGGGATTGTTGCTGGCCCCCAAGCTGTAGATCAAGCTGTAGATGAACAATGGCAGACTAATAATGAGTAATTGGCTAACCTCTACCTAGTCTACTTAAATAGTATTATACATTAATCTGATGAATCTAATGCAGCAAGATAATCTAGTAATACTTCATTAAAGAGCATTCTGATACTCGAAAATCAATTACTCAACGATCAATTTTTTAAGGGTAAAGAAGCTAAAGTATGCGGGTCAGATAGGTGCATACCAGTTAAATAAAAAAGAATAGACCAGATCAAACAAGATTTCTTTGCTGTAATAGGGCAATTATATGTAATTTTGTGCTTGTTCTATTGCCTGATGTGTTGGTTATCTTGGTCTAAATCCATACCATATCTAATGCTTTAGGAGACCTTTCTTCACTTACTTTTTCATAAAACCACTACAAATGTTGCCGTATTGTCATAAATAAATTCATCTACTAAAAATGAAATATATATATTGGTTAAAAAAATAGAAATTAAAGAACTAATCATTTCACCTAGCCCATGACAATTCTATTTTTTAATAAGTAGGTATAAATGTCAAAACCAAAATTATTAGATCAAGTACGAGAAACAATTAAACTTAAACATTTTAGTATTAGAACAGAAGAAACTTATATACATTGGATTAAACGTTTATTCTTTTTCATAAAAAACGCCATCCATTAGAAATGGGAGAACAACAAATCAGAGAATTTCTTTCCCACCTAGCTAGTGAACTAAACGTTGCGCGTGCTACACAAAATCTGGCTATGTAATCAATTCTTTTTCTATATCGGGATGTTTTACATAAAGAAATTACTTATATCAATAATATAGAAAGAGCCAAAAAAGCAGCAATTCTCAGTTTAGACGAAAACAAAGGACTTATAGAACAAATGTTTCTCTAAGCCCTTTAGATATGTTCAAACCGAGAATTGCTGCCAAAAAAGAAGCTAAAATACCAGTAGTGTTTACTCGTGATGAAGTAACTAGGATCTTATCAAATATGAACTCTGCTCCTTATTTGATGGCTAGCTTACTCTATGGAGCAGGTTTAAGGTTAATGGAATGTATTAGGTTGCGTGTCAAAGATCTTGATTTTAACTCCAACTATATTCTAATCAAAGAAGGGAAAGGAGAAAAAGATCGTATTACAGTACTACCAGAAAAACTAAAAGAAGCATTACAACGCCATTTAATTAAAGTAAAACTTTTGCATGAAGAAGATTTAGCAGCGGGATTTGGTGAAGTATATTTACCTTACGCATTGGAAGGTAAATATACTAATGCAAATAAAGAATGGGGCTGGCAATATGTATTTCCCTCTACAAGGTTATCAATAGATCCAAGGTCTGGTAAAAAACGTAGACACCACATTTGTGAAAAAGTATTACAGCAAAGTGTAAAAGAAGCGATTAAGAAATCTGGTATTGTAAAAAACGGTAGTTGTCATACTTTCAGGCACAGTTTTGCTACACATTTATTAGCAGACGGCTATGACATTCGCACTATCCAACAATTACTAGGGCACAGTGATGTTAGTACCACTATGATTTATACACATGTAGTTCATCTTGGTGGGCATGGTGTATGGAGTCCGCTAGATAGATAGAAAACATCTATCTTTTGATAAACCTCAGCGGTCTTGTCTAAGATAATACTAGCTATTAGCGTTGTGCTATATCTCTTATCCTACTTTTAATTATTGGTATTTACCCTTTTTTTTATTACAACAACCTTGGCACATTAACACTTACTTAACAATCCAGTTATTAGGTTGCCCTAACAAGCGAATTCCAATTCGATAAGTTTTATCAACTAAGTTAAAGTTAATATGTTTTACTTCACCTTGAGCCTGGAACTTTCCTTGGAACCCAACTATTTCAACAATAGAGTTTACTTCTAATTCATGCTTACAAAGCATAAAACAAATACCATGTTTGCTAACATCTTCTGTTTGAATAACTTCAACAAAATATTGTCCGTTTTTATCTAAGCCACGAATGCTTAAACTAAGTCTTAGCTTTGCTCTTGGCTCATTACGTTCACTACTAGAATTGTTTTGAGCGATTGTTGGGTGCTTTAAGCTGACAGGCTCTGGTCTAGCTGGCGGTAAAATAAGCGGATTGGAAGATGGATTATTAACTAAGGGGCTAGAAATTGGTTTTATAGACTGATTTGACTGATTTGACTGATTTAACTGATTTAACTGATTATTAAGCAAGTTTGAAGAAGGTAGAATAATAGATTTTTGGTTTGATAATGGATTAGATGAATTAAATAATAATGGATTAGGTAAATTAAACGAGTTTTTTATTAGACCTTGTGGCCCAATAGGACGTGTCATAAAAACATCGTCAGAGTCAGTTAGTGTTGGTTCTGAGACTAATTTTGAGGCTAAAATAGGTTGATTAATTTCTATATCAGGAGCATCTTTAGAAATAAAAGCAACCCCTACATTAATATACCCATCTGTCCTACTTCTAACGCGTCGTACTTGGGCATAGATTTGGTACTCAGACAAGTCCTGATCATAAAGTCTTAATTGTAGTGGCATTGGTATAACTAAACGCACAATATCATCTATATCTACTTTATTATGTAGCCGGAAAGATGCACCTAAAGGGCTAACGTTTAAGGTTTCTGTCTGTTCATAAAACCGACTACGCTCACAGGCATAGCTATAAACTTCTATTGGTAAAAATAAAGAGGTTCGGTAATATTTTCTACGTTCGTTACTCACAAAAACGCCCTGGTATAAATTTTAGATGCTAAAGTATAGCCTACTTTTTTTGCTGGTGCATCGATTTTTAAGTAGCAGTTTACTATCAGAAGGTTTATTATCGCTTTTAAGTTCTTAAACTTGGGATTAGCATTGATGACAGAGATTAAAATAATAAAAACTGATTCTGAACTTCAACAAGCACTTCAAATACTAACCCAAGCAGAATATGTTGGTTTAGATACAGAAACCACTGGTCTAGACCCTTATACTTGCCAACTAAGATTAATACAAATAGGTACAACAAAACATACTTTTATTATTGATCTTTTTCATACCCCAAAATTAGCTAAAGACCTAAAATCAATTTTACTCGCCGAAAATCCTATTAAAATCCTTCATAATGCTAAATTTGACTTAAAAATGCTAAAACATCACTTAGGGCTACATGTTAACTCTATATTTGACACAATGTTAGCGAGTAAAGTAATTGGTGGAGGACAGGAAGGCGAGTCACATAGTCTGGCAAAAACTGTAACAAGGTTTTTAGGTATTGAAATAGATAAAACTGAACAAACTAGCAATTGGGCAGAAAACAACTTAAGCGAAAGTCAAATACATTATGCTGCTCAGGATGCGATCATTGTTTGCAAGCTTTATCAAACCCAGTTATTAAAATTATGTAATTTAGGGCTTTTAGAGACTGCTGAGCTTGAGTTTGACTCAGTTGCAGCAATTGCTGATATGGAACTAGCTGGAATGCTTTTAGATAAAGAGCATTGGCAAGAAATCGTTAAAGAAACAGAAACAAAACATTTAGCAGTAGCAACAGAACTTCGTCAAGCACTAGAGCCTGGCGAGCTGCAAATGAGCCTTTTTGGAGAGTCGACAATAAACCTAGATAGCCCTAATCAGGTTCAAGAAGCGTTAAGAAGGCTTGGCGTTCCTCTTTCAGATACACGTAGTTCTCATTTACAATACTTAGCAAAAGAGTTTCCAATACTAGAACAATTACTAGAATATCGTAGCTTACAAAAAGCCCTATCTAGCTATGGATTAGGAATACTTAAATTTATTCACCCAATTACAGGCCGTATTCATGCTAATTTTTTCCAAATAGGTACTCCTACAGGGCGGCTTTCTTGTCATGAACCTAATTTGCAACAAATTCCCCACTCAGCAAATTACCGTAGTTGTTTTATTGCGACACCAGGAAACCTATTAATAATTGCAGACTACTCGCAAATTGAATTAAGAATTTTGGCAGATTGGGCAGATGATAGAGTATTAATCAATGCTTTTCAAACTGGGGCTGATTTGCATTGTATTACGGCAAGTCAAATGTTTGGCATTGCTTTAAGCTCTGTTACAACAGAACACAGATCAGCCGCTAAACAGCTTAATTATGGAATAATTTATGGAATGGGACCACAAGGTCTAGCCAATAGAATTAATCGCCCTGTAGCAGAAGCAGAACGCTTAATTGATCGTTATTTTTCAACCTATAGTTCAGTAGCTCATTGGCTTAATCAAGCTGGCCAAGAGGCTATTACTAATAAAGAAACTCGTACTAGATTAGGTAGGCTTATGTATGTTAATACTTCTACAACTGAAAAATTATCACAATCAGCAATTATCAGATTAGGGAAAAATATGCCTATTCAAGGAACTTCTGCAGATATTAGTAAATATGCTATGATGCTTTTATATAGATCGTTAGAGGGCACCTCTGCTCGTCTTATTAATAATATTCATGATGAGTTGGTATTTGAAGTAGCAAGAGACAAAGCTAAGTCAGTTGCTAAAATAATTGAAAAAGAAATGGTGGCAGCCGGACAAGAATTCATTCATAATGTGCCAGTATTAGTAGACATTAAAATTGCTGAAGCCTGGTTAAAATAATAGCCAAATTTGTAGGTGAGATAACTTATGAAAAAGTGTGCGGCCTGCCTAAAAGACTATCCACAAGATACTCTTTTTTGTCCCTATGATGGTAGCCGACTAACTGATCTTAATGAAAATGAACCTTACATTAATACCATTTTAGACAATAAATACCGCATTGATTTTAAGGTAGCTGAAGGTGGAATGGGTAATGTTTATCGTGCTACACATCTTCACTTGGGTATACCAGTTGCAGTTAAAATCATGCATACAGATTTACTATCTGATATAAATTCCATTGAACGGTTCCGTCGTGAAGCACAAGCTACTATGCAAATTCGCCATACTAATGCTATTGCAGTGTTAGATTTTGGTGTAACTAATAATAATACTGTTTACTTAGTAATGGAGTTCTTAGAAGGATGTACACTTAGAAGGCGACTAAGGGAAGTAGCCCGTTTTTCTATTTCAGATACAAACTGGATTATTCAGCAAGTTTGCACAGGAGTCCATGCCGCTCATAAGCGTAATATAATTCATCGAGACTTAAAGCCAGATAATATTTTTCTACAACGAGAAGCAGGTGAAGAAATAGTCAAAGTATTAGACTTTGGCATTGCTAAATTAAAAAATCAAATAGAAGAACAAGATAGAATGTTGACCCGCCAAGGCATGGTAGTAGGGACTCCACATTATATGTCCCCAGAACAATGCTATGGTAAAGAAGTAGACGTTCGATCTGATATATACAGCTTGGGTGTTATTATCTATGAATTATTAGCAGGTGTTCCTCCTTTTGATGCCGACACCCCTATTGCTTTAGCAATGAAACAAGCGACCGAAGCTCCGCGCCCAATTTATGAAATTAACCCCGACATACCAATAGATATTAATAGCATTATAATGCACGCTTTAGAAAAGAATCCTGATAAGAGGCCACAAACTGTAATGTCTCTGGCTCAAGAACTAGAAAATGCTAGCAACAGAATCTATGTGTATATGGGAAGATCTATTGATAGTAAACAAATAGACATTGAGATACTAAGTGTAGATACTCCTGCTATAAATAATATATTAAGCAATGAAGCTTATCCTACTCCTCAATCCTTTTCATTACAACATTTACCTAAGCCTAATAATCAGAGTTTTAACAAACCAGATCAAAATAACCAATTATCTAAAATTAATACTAACGAGCTACCAAATATTGATCTACTTGTTAATCAATTACCAGATATTGTTCAAACAATGATGAAGGATTTGTCAGGAAATATTTCTGAGCTAGATAAAACCAAGCAAAAAACCAACAAGAAAACTACTAAAACATACCCTGTAAATTGTGAAATATGTGGTCAAGAAGTAGGGCGCAGTTTGGTTGAA
>CAZHXL010000312.1:0-1467 GCA_964536575.1 uncultured Clostridia bacterium
GTAAGCCAAAACGCTCTCCTGTAGAAGGGATAAACTGCCAAATACCCCTTGCTGCCATTGGAGAAGTCGCTACAGGTTGCCAAACAGATTCAGCTTGAGCTAGCCAAATTAAGTCTTTTGGTACTCCTTCTCTTTCAAAAACCTTTTCTGCATATTGGCGGTAACGCCCTGAGCGACTAAAACCAGTATCTAAAGTCTTACGACCTTTGCCTATAGTGAAATAATTTATAAATTGATTTACTGCTGGTGGTATGTCTGTCTTAAAGCTAAAATCAGAGGTCTTAATTTGGGGTTGATCAGATACTTTTACAGCTAATTCTTGCAATTCTTCTTCTGTTAAGCGACCTATATCATTGGAAAATGTACCATCAAACCTTTGGTCTTTAATTACTAGTTCATTACTTGTTCTAGCATTCAATTGATGTTGTACAATTTTATCAACTAACTCGCGATAGTAGCGTTGGAGTCTAGCATCTGAGTGAAGATCTACGCCTGTTATTAGCATTTCATCAACTGCTAGATCAAATTCTGACCTCATACGAGGAAAATTACTTTCCACCAAAGCAGCAACTCCTTGCTGATAATGGATTTCAGCACGTTGGATTAAAACATTTATTTCTCGCTCTTTAACAGAAGGTGTAGCGGTCTGTGCTTGAGCATTTCTTGAGTTAAAGGTAAAAAGAAAGACTAGGCTTAGTAAAAGTAGAACTTTACGATGTAGCAAAATTAAATCCTCGAATTTTTTGATTTTCTGATTGTCTTTAATGATTGTCATTATAACGCGCAACATTTAGAAAGGTTACAAAATTTTACCTGTAATTAGCTGATTAAACCTATGCTTATGACTGATAGCTTATTAGAAAATACATTATATATAGTAGCAGAAGATGAATCACATCTACGGCTTGATGAGTTTATCCACAAACAACAATGTTTAATGCCAATGGGAGCAATTAGAGTCGCTATTTCACAAGGAGATATACTGGTAAACAACCGTCATCGCTCATCAGGGTGGCGACTGCGCCCTAATGATCAAGTTTGTGCAAAATTAACTAATTATCGTCATTTAGAGCTAGAAGCAGAGGCAATCCCTCTAGAAATTCTCTTTGAGGATGAATTTATAATCGCTGTTAATAAGCCTCCCGCAATGCTTTCTCATCCTTCTCGTTACGAACGTAACGGAACACTGCTTAATGCTTTACTCAATCATAGTTTTTGCCAAGGAGAAAAACATGCGCGCCTAGGATTAGTCCATCGTTTAGACCGTGACACTTCAGGAGTATTACTAGTTGCTAAACGAGGAATTGCTTTACAAAAGCTTGCCTCCCAATTTGATCAACGACAAGTAAAAAAGGTCTATCAAGCTGTTGTGTTTGGTATACCTAGTAATAACACAGGTGAGATAAATGCTCCGATTGGCTGACATCCAACACTGTCTCGATGGGGTGTTGAAGGAGAAAATAGCAA
>CAZHXL010000312.1:1477-6298 GCA_964536575.1 uncultured Clostridia bacterium
CAAACAGGCTAAAAGCTACTACGAGGTGAAAATACCTATTAACAATTTTGCGTGTATAGAGCTTCAACCATACACTGGGCGCACGCATCAATTGCGAATTCATATGTCTTATATTGGACATCCTATTGTTGGAGATATAGTTTATGGCCTAAGTAATAATCAAGTATGGCAAGAAGAAAATCCTAATTATAAACAACCCCGGCAGCTTTTACATGCGTCAACTTTGGTATTTAAACACCCAATTACTCAAGAGCAAATTTTCTTATCTGCACCAATGCCAAAAGATATGCAAGAGTTTTTGAATTTTGTCCAGTAAGGACAAAATTATATGTCAGCACTTACCTGGCATTTCTGGCTTGCCATTTTTGACAGGCTTGCCATTTTTGACATTTGAGCGTCTGCCATTTTTGGCAGATCCTTTTGGCCATAAACAATCTAAAAGCAATTAACCCTTTCATCTTAAATTACTAACCTTCTTATAAATCAATAAATAAACATTTTTATAAAATTTTCTGCTAGTTCGCTTGGTTAATGGAACAAGCCTTGCCATTACTCTTAGACAGAAAGACATACTAAATCAAAATTAAAAAATTCAAGGAGATAATTCAATGATTACCAATAATGCTTCTGTTAACAATTCTTCTATTAACAATGCTCAAAACACTCAAGCAGCTAACAACAATCAACAAACCAACAACAACAACAATTCTCAACAATCTGGCACTTTAAGCGGCGGCGGAGTTTCTCTATCAGTAAAAAAATCTGGTGCATTTGATGAAAACGGTGGCCCAGCACAAAGATCTGCTCCCCGCAATCAAAACGCAGACATTCAATTTAACTGCCATACACCACCTAAATGTGAACCTAAACCACCTGCACCTCTACCTTGTGCTTCTAGTAACAATAGTCCTTTTGCTGATGATTCAGCACCACAAATGATGTACCCTCCACAAATGAAAATGGGTATGGAAAAAATGAATAATATGGACAAGACAAAGGGTACGGATCCAGCTTGCAAACCTGATCCTACTTGCGAAACTGATAAGACTGACAAGTCTAAGGATAAGCAAATTGAAGCCTTGACCGAAACTTTAGAAGGTGCTCTCAAAACTATTGGTTCTTTAGCTGACAGCAACAAAGAACTAGTTGGTTTACTAAAAGAGGCTTTAGGTAGTTTACAAAAAGGTGGCAACACTCCTCCAGCAACTGGCAATACTCCTCCAGCAACTGGCAATGACCCCGCTAAGGGAAATGATCCAACCAAGGGAACCGACCCAACCAAGGGAACCGACCCAACCAAGGGAACCGACCCAACTAAAGGTACTGAGAATAAAGAGTTAGCAGGACAGTTAGGTCAAATTATTGAACTTCTCACGAAATTACTTGAATCTCTCAAAGGCGGTCAAGCTGACGGTACTAAACCAGATGGTGGTGGTAAAGCTGATGGCGCAGGTCAAACAGGTCAAGCTGGTGGAACAACCCCTGCAAAAGGTGCTGACGAAGCAGACCCAACCAAAGAACCTGATATTGCAAAATTACTAGAGCAATTGAAAGCACTTGTTGGTCAACTAGAAACCGCTCTTAAGAACCAAGGTGGCAATGCTGGTGATGTAACCACTCAACAAGCTCAAAACGCTAAAACGTCCACAATAAAAGCCTAATTTCTCTTCGAATTTACTTCTAAAACAAAATAGTTCCTACTTAACAGGTGAGAAATCTCACCTGTTTTTTTTGTCTAGTTGTGAAAGTTGTTTTTCTATTTTTATCACTCGTTCTTTGAGTGCTGGTAGGTTTTGAGTATGCGCATAAATATGTTTGAAATCCTCGATTGGCCGTGCTGGTGTTCCCCAAACTGTTAATCCTCGACGAATGATTTTACCTGTTGGAATACCTGCTTGTGCACCAATGATTGAACCTATTTCTAGACGTACATGATCGGCAATCCCTACTTGACCCCCTACTATTACATTATCTTCAATAATTGAACTACCTGAAACACCTACTTGAGCAGCAAGAACACAATTTTTTCCTATTTTTACATTATGAGCGATTTGTACTAGGTTATCTATTTTAGTCCCTTGACCAATGATAGTTGAACCAAGTGCGCCACGATCAATAGAAACATTACTGCCAATTTCCACATCATTTTCAATTATTACATCACCAACTTGGGGAAATTTATAATATTCTCCTTGGTGAAAAACATATCCAAAACCATCGCTTCCAATAACTGTACCAGAATGAATAATTACACGGTTACCAATTTTTACTCGGTCATAAATTGTAACACTAGAATGAATTACAGAATCTTGACCAATTTCTACATCTTGACCAATTACACAATTAATTCCAACTGTCGAGTTTTTGCCAATCCTGGTATTTGCTCCTATTACTGAGTGTGCTCCAATAGCAATATCTAAAGCTAGTTGAACGTTTTCTCCAGTTATTACTGTAGGATGAATTGTAGCAGGAGGTTTAATTATAGGGAAAAATTCTCTAACAATTTTAGCAAAAGCAAGCTTAGGATAATCTACTAGGATGAGTGATTTTTCACTAACCTCACTTAAGCTAATCTTTTTTGATAAAACTATTGCTGAGGCGGTACTTTCCAAAGCTCTAGCAAGAAATTTTGTATTTTCAACAAAAATAATATCTCCTGTTTTAGCATTTTCTAGACTAGCAACCCCAGAAAGAACTAGAGTTTCATTTCCAACAATTGTACCTTCAGCAAGTGATGCTAACTCTTTAATAGTCTTTAACATATTTTTTACTTTTAATTTTCAGCCCTCATCTAAAAGCCTAAACGAAAACCAAACTGAATTTGACGAGGAGCAAAAGCACCCCGGAAACGGTCTGGAGTAACAGTAAATCGCCCACCATCTTTTGGTGGTAGGTTAAACTGTCCTTGGGCATCTGGCAAAAAGACTCGTGCAACAGTACTAGGGTCTATATTGACTCGGTTAAACAAATTAAAAACCTCAATATAACCTTCTAATTTGTATTTTTCCTTAAAGCTAACAATACGTGTTAAACGCAGATCCACATTGGCAAAACCAGGAGTAATACCAGTATTACGCCCAATGCTTGTGCCTCCTTGCAGTGGACGATCTCCAGGAGGGTTATCAAAATTACGGTTAACATCTACTCCTGCTAGTAAGTTATAGGGCTTACCAGAAGTTAAATTAACAATGCTAGAGAGTTGGAACCCCGTAAGAAAAGGATTTTTAGTATAACTAATATCCCAAACCCCTGAGAAAACAAACCGACTACGAGAATCAATGCCACCTAATCCTCGTTCACTACTAATATTAAGTGAGTCTACTACTTCACGAGATAAAGTGCCAAAATCTAATACATTGTCGATTAGCTTAGAAAAAGTATAACTAGTCAGGAAACTAAAACGATTATCAAATCGCTTAGTAGCTGAAATTGTAAAAGCATGAAAATAACTATCAAAGGCTGATTCAAATTGCTGAATGTCTCCTTGAGTAGGATCAACTCGGCCATTGAGCAAGCTTTGAGTTGTGCTACTAACGGGACGCACTACAGGGTTGATATTGCGAGTTGAGAATAATTTTATTCCTCGGACAAAATCATAATCCAAAGAAAAAGCAATTTGATTTTTTAAAACATAAGTTCCGCCAAAGTTTATTTGCTGAGTATAGCTATTACGTAAATTAGGCTCATATCTAGTAATTTGACTAAATTGAGGAACAAATGAAGTCCCTGTTGGCAGTGTGAAAGAATCTGGGAATTTATGCCCTGGTAAAGCAAATGGAAGAATAGAAAAAGGAAAAGGAATTACTGGAACTTTAACTCGTCCACTACTAAGTAAATTAACACTGACAGCAACCCCCGTAACAGGCACAGCATAAAACAATCCATAAGAGCCACGAATTCTCAAATTAGGTAATTTTATAGGATTGAAAGAAAAAGCCAGCCTAGGAGCAAAATTACCATTATTATTAGGAACAAAACGGGAGCGATTTAAGTCATACCTAACCCCAGCTTTAATCAATAAGTTAGGCTTTATCCTAACATCATCTTGAGCAAAGAAAGCAAAAAACTTGGCTGGTACAACAACATTAGGATCACCAAAACCTTGTGTATAGCCTGAAGGAAGAGAAAGTTTATCTAGAGGTTGATTTGCTGGAAATCCTGGTGCAAGTCTTGGTAACAAAGTAGCTAATTGCAGTAGGAAAGCTTGTTGAACAGGTGAGCGTGAACCAGGGTCAAAAGTTTCTAGTCCAGTAAAGCTAGGCAAATTAGGGATACCTGTTAAAGCAGTAAAATTTAAAGGGCCAAAAACTGCTAAGCCTCCAGGAACAAAAGGTAATGCAGACTTACCTTCTGGAGGAGCAGTAATAAAAAGATCTCCCCCAAACTTAAATTGATGTCGCCCGCGACTAAGCGAAACATTATCAACTATTTGATAAAATCTTTGATCTCGTGGTTGAGGCAAAAACGAGCTACGTCCAAAAGTATTAACCCCATCACCCGTAGTAATACGAACTTGAGGCCCTGGATCAGTAGGAAAATCATCTTGTACCCTTTTAGTAAATAAAAACCGTGTTTCGTTAACTAAATTTAATCCTGAGTTAAGATAAGTATTACTAACAACAATAGTGTTATCATCTAAAGCCTGTCTTCCACTATTAGTATAATCTATTAATCCTCCAAAAGTGTCGAATCCAGAATTAAAAGAAAATCCTCCGTTATAACGCACAAACATATTGTTTTGTGGGTTTAACCGAAAATCAAGCCTAGCAAGTAAGGTTGTTGTTCCAATGGAAAAAGGAGACGGGCCATTCTGAACATTTA
>CAZHXL010000313.1:0-6246 GCA_964536575.1 uncultured Clostridia bacterium
TGCTTCTCTTAACACTATGGGTTTGGCTCTTGAGCCTAAAGGGATTGGCAATTTTAGACAGATGTTTTCTTAAATTTCTCAGTCTTAAATTTCTGTTAACTGCAAAATATTGTTTAGTAGGAGAAAAAA
This sequence comes from uncultured Clostridia bacterium, assembly GCA_964536575.1. Lineage (GTDB taxonomy): Bacteria > Acidobacteriota > Blastocatellia > Chloracidobacteriales > JADJPF01 > JADJPF01. The sequence continues at coordinate 130 of CAZHXL010000313.1, forward strand.
TGGCTTTAATAAAAAAGAAAAGCTTTCTTTATGGTATATGGCCAGTTTTTGAAAAAGAATGTATTCATATTATACGTAGTTGGCAAGTACGGCTGCTTTCACTTGTTATGACAGCAGTAGAAATAGTACTTATTGGCATAGCAATAGACACTAATGTTCGCCAAGTTCCAATGGTTGTTTATGATATGTCTAATAGTCAAGAAAGCAGAGAGATGATAAAAAGCTTTCTTAACACAGATACTTTTTTACTAGTCAAACAGGCTTATTCTGATAAGGAAATTTATGACACGGTGGTTTCTGGTGAAGCTAGGGTTGCATTAAAAATACCTAGCGATTATTCAAGAAGGGTTGCTGAAGGAAATGCAAATATTTTGGTACTTACAGATGGTTCAAATTCCATTATAACTACAGCCGCGCTTGCTGCTGCTGATGGTGTAGCCGCACAACAATCTATTAAATTAACGCTAGCAAAAAGCCTAGTACCAAGTGAGCAGGTAAATGTAGAGGCTCGCCAAATAATTCTTTTTAATCCTAATACTTACACTCCAAATTTTATTATTCCTGGGCTAGTTGCTTTACATGTACAATCAATAGCTTTAATGATGGCTGCTGGTGCTGTTGCCAGAGAGAAAGAACGAGGCACCATAGATCAGCTTTATCTTACTCCAGCTAAGCCTTTAGGAATAATTATAGGCAAACTCCTACCTTATGGGGCATTAGGTATTGTTCAACAGACTATTGTGCTAGTAATGTCATACTTTGTACTAGACCTTACCATACAAGGAAGTTATTTTTTATTACTTTTCTTAACTTTACCGTTTCTTTGGGTATGTTTAGCAATAGGAGCATTAATTTCAGTAACAACAGATACGCTTATGGCTGCTAATCAAATTGCTATAGCACTAGATTTATTTTCCCTATTTTTAGGAGGAGTGTTTTTTGAAATTACTAGCATGCCAAAAGCTTTCCAATGGATTGCATCTCTAATACCTACTACACATTACATTAATATTACCAGAGGAATAATGGTTAGAGGTGCTGGTTTTGAGCATCTTTGGTACAGTGCATTAGTAATGTTTTCATTAGGCACTATTGCTATGTTAATTGCTGCTTGGCGATTTAAAAAGCAACAATCTGTATAGTAGGGGCAGACCTATGTGTCTGCACTTTCTATAGAGGCTGTGTCTGTATTAGAATCAATAGTTTAGCACGGTAAATTCCATTTATATTAAATTACTTTAAGCCCATAGATAAATCAATGGGCTATTGTCAGATGCCCTTACAGGGCATTAAGATTTTATAAACTCTGTTCCTTCAACTCTTTGTAGCCCCGTTAGGGGCTTTTGATAATAGACCAGTCCTTTAGGGCTGGGTATGGGTTGGGTCTTTTTTATAATTTTATCTTAAAGGTATTGTTTATTATGACTTCAGAGGGTCTTACTAATCTTGAATGCTCAGATATTGCTATTGTTGGTTTGGCTGGGCGTTTTCCACATGCTAAAAATATAGATGAATTTTGGAAAAATTTATCTGCTGGTATAGATTCAATTACTTATTTTTCTGAGCAAGAGCTAAAAAGCTCTGGCGTAAGCGAAACACTAATTAATAACCCTAACTATGTAAAAGCAGGAATGCTTTTAGAAGATATAGGCATGTTTGATGCTCCTTTTTTTGGTTTTTCTCCTAGAGAAGCACAATTAATGGATCCTCAACACCGCTTGTTATTAGAAGTTTGTTGGGAAGCCCTAGAAAACGCTGGTTATGACTCAGAAAGGTCTTCATCACGTATAGGGGTTTTTACAGGAGCAGATTTAAGTCGTTATTTAATAAATAATATTTGTCCAAGACGAGATTTTATAGATTCTCTACATTTAACAGATACGGTTTCACTTAGTAATAACGGAGATTTTTTACCTACACAGATTTCTTATAAACTTAACCTTAAAGGGCCTAGCATTAATGTCCAAACAGCTTGTTCTACCTCTCTAGTTACTGTGCATTTAGCTTGTCAAAGCTTGCTTAACTATGAGTCTGATATGGCTTTAGCCGGTGGAGTAGCTATTACACTCCTAGAAAAAGAAGGTTATTTATATCAAGAAGCAGGTATTTTTTCTTCTGATGGTCATTGCCGTGCTTTTGATGCAAAAGCTCAAGGGACAGTAGCAGGAAGTGGTGCTGCAATAATAGTCTTAAAACGATTTTCAGATGCTTTGTCTGATAATGATACAATTTATGGAGTTATAAAAGCTTCTGCTGTTAATAATGATGGTGCAACAAAAGCAGGTTTTACTGCCCCTAGTGTTGAAGGGCAATCCAAAGTTATTATAGAGGCACTAACAGTTGCTGATACTCCAGCAGAAACAATAAGTTATATAGAAACTCATGGTACTGCTACAGCCTTAGGGGATTTAGTTGAGATTGCTGCTTTAACAAAAGCTTTTCAAGTTAGCACAGAGAAAAAGGGGTTTTGTGCTATTGGCTCAGTAAAGTCCAATATGGGACACCTTAATAGTGCGGCTGGTATTGCAGGTTTGGTTAAAACCGTATTATCACTAAAGCATAAGCAAATTCCTCCTAGTTTATATTTTGAAACTCCAAACCCTAAAATAGATTTTGCCAACAGCCCTTTTTATGTTAACAACAAACTAACAGAGTGGAAAAGTAATGGGATTGCTCGCCGTGCTGGAGTAAGTTCTTTTGGTTTTGGTGGTACTAATGCTCATGTAATCTTGGAAGAAACTAATGTCGCGCTTTCAATAACTCCTCAACAAGATTGGCAAATGATAGTTTTGTCAGCTAAAACAGCTACAGCACTTGACACAGCCACTACTAATCTGGTTAATCACTTACAACAAAATCCTAGTGCTAACCTTACAGATGTAGCTTATACTAGCCAAATTGGACGTAGAGAGTTTGCTTGTCGCCGTTTACTTGTTTGTCAAAACCTTACAGATGCAACAGAAAATCTTGCCACTTTAGACCCAAAGCGAGTTTTTAGCGCGACAGCAGAAAATTATAGTAAATCTATTGTTTTTATGTTTCCTGGGCAAGGTACTCAATATATAAACATGGGGCGAGATATTTATAAGCAAGAACCTGTGTTTCGAAAACATTTAGATGAATGTTTAGAGCTATTTCAACCTTTACTAGGTGTAAGCTTACATAATATATTATATCCTTCACCAAATGAGATGGAAGCAGCAAGTCAAGAGATTAATCAAACGCATATTACACAGCCACTAATTTTTGCTATTGAGTATGCATTAGCAAAACTGTGGTTGTCTTGGGGCATAGTGCCTCAAGCCATGATTGGACATAGCATTGGCGAATATGTTGCTGCTTGTTTATCAGGAGTATTTTCTTTGTTTGATGCTGTTAAATTAGTGGCTAGTCGTGGGCAATTAATGCAAAAACTAGCTTTAGGGGCAATGGTTTCTGTTAAATTACCAGAAAATGAAATCAGAGGTTTATTAGGCGAAGAGCTTTCATTAGCAGCAGTTAATAGTCCTTCTGATACTGTAGTCTCTGGCTCTAAACCAGCAATTGAAAGCTTCATTAATAGGTTAGGAGAGGTTACTTATCAACGCTTACACACTTCTCATGCTTTTCATTCTAAAATGATGGATCCTATTTTGTCAGAATTTGCAGAAGTAGTAAAAAAAGTTACTTTTAATGCTCCTGAAATACCATTTTTATCTAATCTTACAGGTATTTGGATTACCAGTGATCAAGTAATAGATCCTAGTTATTGGGTTAATCACCTACGAAATACAGTTAGGTTTAGTGATGGCTTAAAGGAACTCCTAAAGGTTGATAATTCGATACTTATAGAAGTGGGGCCGAGTTTATCACTTAGTAGCTTGGCAAAAGCCCACAATACACAAAACCATTTAATTACAGCTTCTTTACCACATCCTAAAGAAAAAACTTCTGATTTAAGCTTTATACTAAATTCATTGGGGCGGTTATGGCTAAATGGAGTAAAAATAGAATGGTCTGCTCTTTACCAAAATAAAAAGCCTAAGCGAATTGCACTGCCAACCTATCCTTTTGAGCGTCAACGCTATTGGTTTGAGCGTCAAGAACTTCAAGATCCGCAGGAACAAGTCAGTAAAATTGGAGAGTCTTTAACAAAACAACCTGACATAGGGAATTGGTTTTATACACCTAGCTGGAGGCGTACAAACAAACTATTACTAACTAGTCCAAACTTATCAGAGCAAAAAAACTGGCTGATATTTGTGGATAATGTTGGCTTAGGAGAAGAAATAGCAAAACAATTAGAAACTTCCAATCAAATTGTCAGCAAAATAATTTTAGGGCAGCAATTTGAAAAGTTGTCAGAAAATAGCTATACCCTTAATCTACACCGTGCTGGAGACTATCAATCATTAATACAAGATTTAGTGTCATTAAATAGATTACCAAAAAAAGTGGTTAATTTATGGAGTGTAAGCTCTAACCCTCAAGCAGATAATACTTTAGAGCTTTCACAAAATGCGACCTTTTATAGCCTACTTCTTTTAGTTCAAGCTCTTGGTAAAGAAAATATTTCTCACGATATAGAGATATTTACTCTCTCAAATAATTTACAAGAAGTTATTGGAACAGAAAAAATACAACCAGAAAAAGCAACCCTACTAGGTGTTACTACAGTTATTCCCCAAGAACATTCCAATATAGACTGCTTCAGTATAGATTTACTACTAAGTGATAGAGGCTTTAAGAATAAACAAATTGTTAACAATCTAATAAATGATTTTATTAATCCCAAAAAAGAAACATTTATAGCCTATCGTGAAGGCTACCGTTGGGTAAGGGCTTTTGAGCCAATTTACTTTGCTCCAACAAAGCAAGATTCTTTATTAAAGCTTAATGGTGTCTACTTAATTACTGGTGGATTAGGAGATATTTCATTAGCATTAGCAGAACATTTGGCTGAGACAGTTAAAGCAAAACTAGTACTATTAGGGCGTTCATCTTTCCCCTCTCGTACAGAATGGAAATCTTGGTTGTTAAACTATGGGGAAGAACACCATATCAGTCAAAAAATTCTTAAACTACGTAAAATAGAAGAATTAGGAGGAGAAGTTTTAATAATTAATGCCACGCTTAGTGATGAAACAGAAGCGCGAATAGCATTTACACAAGCACTAGAGCGGTTTGGACAAATTAATGGTATTTTTCATAATGCTGGTATTGCAGGTGGTGGATTAATTTCTTTGAAAACACTTAAAGCTGTAGAAGAAGTGTTTTTACCTAAAATACAAGTTTTAACTATAATTAGTAATATTGTTAAAGATATGTCTTTAGATTTTTTTGTTCTATGCTCTTCTGCTACAGTATTAACAGGCGGTTTAGGTCAAGTTGATTATTGTGCAGCTAATGCCTTTTTAGACGCTTTTTCATATTATTTTAACCAAAAAGGTATTTTAACTGTTTCAATTAATTGGGACGCTTGGAAAGAAGTAGGTATGGCTGTTAAGTCGCCACTACCAGATTATTTATCAGAGTTACGCCAAGAGCATTTAAGGAACGCGATTTTAACTAGTGAAGGCATAGAAGTATTTAGTCGTATTTTGTCTAGCCCAATGCCACAGGTTATTGTTTCAACACAACCATTTCAAGTTAGCATGACTAAAGTAAAAACAGACGCTTTAGAAATACTAAGGAAATTACATAGCCAAACATCTACTTTTCAAAATCGACCAAATCTATCTAGCACTTATGTTGCTCCTAGCAATTGGGTTGAAGAAACGCTAGTAAAAATCTGGCAAGATTTATTAGGTATTGAGCAAATAGGTATTTATGATAATTTTTTAGAATTAGGAGGAAATTCTTTATTAGGAGTTCAAGTTATTGGTCAAATAAGTGAAAACTTTCAAATAGACGTACCTATGTATGAACTTTTTGAGTCGCTTACCATAAGTGAACTAGCTCAAGCCGTTTTAGCTAAAATAGCAGAACTGACTGATGAAGAAGCTTTGGAAGACCTTTTGTCTGATTCTACAGAATAGCTAAAACTATAGTGGACCCATAAAACAAGACAGAAAATCTAGTGGTAATAGTTGTTGCAAGCAAAGAGAAATTGTGGAGTAATTATAGTTAATGTTAGAA
>CAZHXL010000314.1:0-6226 GCA_964536575.1 uncultured Clostridia bacterium
TTTGTCTTGTTATGCACGAATCAATCAATTTGGTTTTATTGAATCTCCTTATCGTAAAGTAGCAAATAGTCAAGTAGTTGATTTTGTGAGAATTAGCAATAGTGGTAATACAGAATTTCGTATTGGCGATCACGTAGCAAAAAGAGATGTAGAAGAGCTAAACAAAAAATTAGTTGAAACCTCTGGTAAGATAGCTGAATACGAAACCTATCCATTCTATTTATCTGCTTGGGAAGAAGACAAACATACTATTGGTCAAGCTAATATTGAGTTAGATGAAAACATGCAGATTGTTTCTGAGCGTGTAGCTGCTCGTAAAGCAGGAGATTTCATTTTATCTCATAGAGATGAAATTGATTACATAGACGTTTCTCCAAAACAATTAGTTTCTGTTGCTGCTTCGCTAATCCCATTCTTAGAAAATGATGACGCAAACCGCGCTTTAATGGGTTCAAACATGCAACGTCAAGCTGTTCCGTTACTACGTGCCGAAGCTCCGTTTGTTGGTACAGGTATGGAAAGAGTAACTGCTCAAGATAGCGGTGCTGTAGTTGTAACAAGACGTGATGGGGTTGTTGATAGTGTTGACTCAGAACGAATTATTATTCGGGTTGATCATCAGCAGGATGGTAATTTGTCTCGTGAAGTTACCGCAGATATTTATCAATTGGTTAAATTTAAGCGATCAAACCAAAACACTTGTATTAATCAAAAACCAATAGTTTCTGTTGGCCAACGGGTACAAAAAGGTGATGTGATTGCAGATGGCCCTTGTACGGATCGTGGTGAGCTAGCATTAGGACGTAATGTTTTAGTCGCATTTATGCCTTGGCGTGGTTATAACTTTGAAGATGCTGTTTTAGTGTCAGAAAAGCTAGTAAGAGAAGATTCATATACTTCTATTCACATTGAAGAATTAGAAATAGAAGCGCGTGACACTAAGCTTGGGCCTGAAGAAATAACTCGTGATATTCCAAATGTTTCTGAGAGTATGCTAAGAGATTTGGACGATTCTGGGATTATCCGAATCGGTGCACAGGTCAAACCAGGATCAATACTTGTAGGGAAAGTTACTCCTAAAGGTGAAACTCAACTTACAGCAGAAGAAAAGTTATTACGAGCAATATTTGGTGAAAAAGCTGGGGATGTTCGTGATGCTAGTCTAACTTGCCCACCAGGAATTGATGGTACCATAGTAGATGTTAAAGTCTTTACTCGTAAGGGTGCGGAAAAAGACAAACGTAGTATGACAATAGAACAAAGCGAAGAAGGCAAACTACGTAAAAATCTTAATGATGAAACCCGTATTCTACATGAAGAAAGAAATAAACGTATCTATGAAGTTTTAGAAGGACAAAGACTGGCTAAAGACTTAGTTTACAACAAGAAAGTTTTACTAGAAAAAGGCACTTTGCTTAATAGAGAGGTTTTGGAACAAGTAGAAATAGGGTCATTAAGTAAAGCAGAAATCCAAAACCCTAAAGTTGATGCGTCTAAAGAAATACAAGAACTAGAAGAACGAACTAAGCGGCAAATCGAAATCCTAGAAGAGCTTTATAAAGATAAAATTGACAAGATTAAAAGAGGTGATGAACTGCCACCAGGTGTAATTAAGATGGTGAAAGTTTTTATTGCTATGAAGCGTAAGCTATCAGTAGGTGATAAAATGGCAGGTCGTCACGGTAATAAAGGTGTTATTGCACAAATCTTGCCAGAAGAAGACATGCCATATTTACCAGATGGTGTACCAGTAGAAATTGTGCTTAATCCTTTAGGTGTGCCTTCTCGTATGAATGTGGGGCAAATCTTAGAAACACACTTAGGTTGGGCTGCCAGAGTATTAGGTTTACACTTTGCTACGCCAGTCTTTGACGGAGCAAGTGAATTAGAAATTAAAGAAATGCTTAGCCGTGCCAAACTACCTGAGAGTGGCAAAACTGTACTTTATGATGGTATGACTGGTGAAGCCTTTGAGCAAAAAGTAACAGTGGGATATATCTATATGATGAAGCTTTCTCACCTAGTAGACGATAAGATCCATGCTCGTTCAATTGGGCCATATTCTTTAATTACTCAACAGCCTTTAGGCGGTAAGGCTCAATTTGGTGGTCAGCGATTTGGAGAAATGGAAGTTTGGGCATTAGAGGCTTATGGTGCTGCTCATATCTTACAAGAACTCCTAACTGCAAAATCAGATGACGTAGCAGGCCGATCCAAGATTTATGAAGCAATTGTAAAAGGTGAATCAGATTTTGATCCTGGACTACCAGAATCGTTTAATGTGCTGATTCGAGAACTGCAATCGCTTTGTTTAGACGTGGAATTAATTAAAAGAACTCATACTGAGGAATAACAGAGAATAAGCCAAGGTCATACAATCTTGGCTCTCTCAGGAGGTGTGACAGTGTTTAGAACACAGGAAAAGCAAAACTTAGCGCCTGATTTTGAGGCAATTCGAATTTCTTTAGCGTCTCCAGAGAAAATACGTTCTTGGTCACGCGGAGAAGTAACTAAACCAGAAACAATTAACTATCGCACGTTTAAGCCAGAACGCGATGGACTGTTTTGCGCTCGGATTTTTGGCCCAGTAACAGACTGGGAATGTTTATGTGGTAAGTACAAACGCATGAAGCATCGAGGCGTAATCTGTGACAAATGTGGTGTGGAAGTTACTCAGGCAAAAGTAAGACGTGAACGTTTAGGGCATATTGAACTTGCTAGCCCTTGTTCTCATGTTTGGTTCTTCAAAGGCTTGCCTTCTCGTATTGGCCATTTGCTAGATATCCCTTTACGTGATCTCGAAAAAGTACTCTATTTTGAGTCTTATATTGTTATTGATCCTGGGGATGTCCCTGACTTGAAAGAAAAAGATTTAGTTTCTGATGAGCGTTACCGTCAGTTAGCTAAAGATTATCCTGGAAAATCGTTTTTTGCCAAAATGGGTGCTGAAGCAATAAAAGAACTACTTCAAAAAGTAGAAGTAGATAGTTTATCTGATGATTTACGTAAGAGAATGAGAGAGGAAACTTCTCAACAAAAGAAGCTTAAACACTCCAAGCGGCTTAAGGTTGTAGATGCATTTCGTCGTTCTGGTAATAAACCAGAGTGGATGATTTTAGATGTAATTCCTGTCATTCCACCAGAGCTACGACCATTAGTACCGCTTGATGGCGGGCGTTTTGCTACATCAGATCTTAATGATCTTTACCGACGTGTAATTAATCGTAATAATCGTTTGAAAAAGCTACTAGAATTAAAAGCTCCTGAAGTTATTGTGCGTAATGAAAAGCGAATGTTACAAGAAGCGGTAGACGCGCTTTTTGATAATGGACGACGTGGACGTGTGTTAAGAGGGGTAAATAATCGCCCACTAAAATCTTTGTCAGACACCTTAAAAGGCAAGCAAGGGCGTTTTCGTCAAAACCTACTAGGCAAACGTGTAGACTATTCAGGCCGTTCTGTAATCGTGGTTGGCCCAGGGCTTCAACTACATCAATGCGGACTACCAAAGAAAATGGCTTTAGAGTTATTTAAGCCATTTATTTATAATCAATTAGAAAAACAAGGTCATGCTGCTACCATTAAACAAGCTAAGGAAATGGTAGAAAAGCAAGAACCGATAGTTTGGGATATTTTAGAAGACGTGATTCGTGATCACCCTGTGCTACTTAATCGTGCACCAACACTTCACCGTCTTGGTATTCAAGCCTTTGAGCCTGTTTTGGTTGAAGGTAAAGCTATTAAGATTCACCCATTAGTTTGTACTGCTTTTAATGCTGACTTTGACGGTGATCAAATGGCAGTGCATATTCCACTTTCACCCGAAGCCCAGATTGAAGCTAGTGTATTAATGCTTTCATCTAATAACATTTTAAGTCCTGCTAGTGGTCAACCTATCGCTGTTCCTACACAAGATATTGTATTAGGTTGTTATTATCTAACAAAAGAACTTGCAGATGCTGAAGGAGCAAATAAGAGTTTTTCTTCAATAGAAGAAGTTTTACTGGCTTTAGATGCTAAGCTAGTTTCTACTCATACCCCTATACGCTTACGTTATAAAGGTAAGCTAATGGATCTAGACTTAGCTAGAGATTCTCAAGATATTCTTCGCGCAGAAATAGTAGAAGTGAATAGAGTAATTAATACTACTGTAGGTAGAGTAATTTTTAACGATCATTTGCCTAAGTCAATGCCTTATGTTAATGGTCTAATGAAAAAGAAAGGACTACAACAGTTAGTTAATTTCTGTCACTTACGTTTTGGTCATAGCGAAACAGTAAAAATGTTAGATGAATTAAAGACTTTAGGGTTTTACTATGCAACTAGAGCAGGGATTTCTATTGGTATTGATGATTTAGTCACACCTCTAGCCAAAATAACACTAGTACAACAAGCAGAAAGTGAAGTTATTGAGGTAGAAAAACAATATCAAGATGGTGTTATTACTACAGGTGAGCGTTATAATCGTATTGTTCAAATTTGGTCAGAAACCACAGAAAAAGTGGCTAAAGAAATGTTTGACGCAATGCGTAAACGTGAAATAGATTCTAAAGAACTTAACCCAATTATGGTTATGGCTGATTCTGGTGCTAGAGGTTCGGCACAACAAATTCGTCAGCTTGCAGGTATGCGCGGACTTATGGCTAAACCATCAGGAGAAATTATTGAAACTCCAATTCGTGCTAACTTCCGTGAAGGACTTAATGTGTTGCAATACTTTATTTCTACTCACGGTGCACGTAAAGGTTTGGCTGATACTGCGCTCAAGACGGCAGATTCTGGTTATTTGACTCGTCGTTTAGTGGATGTAGCCCAAGATGTGATTGTTTCTGAACCAGATTGCGGAACTATAAAAGGAATTTGGGCAGAATCAATAATTGAAGGCGGTGAGGTTGTTGAGCCGTTAAGAGATCGTATTATTGGTCGAGTTGCTTTGGATGATGTTATTGATTATGTTACCAATGAGGTTATAGTACCAATAGGACAAGAGATTAATGAAGACCTAGCAGGTAAAATCCAGGATGCTGGTGGTATTGATCGAGTAAAAATACGTTCTGTATTAACTTGTGAAGCCCGTCGTGGAGTTTGTATAAATTGTTATGGTCGTAACTTAGCTACTGGCCGGATGGTAGAAACTGGTGAAGCTGTTGGAGTAATAGCTGCTCAGTCCATTGGTGAACCTGGCACTCAGTTAACAATGCGTACTTTCCATATTGGTGGTGTTGCTACAGGTAGTACCGCACAATCTTCTCACGAAGCACGCAAAGCAGGTATCATAAAATTCTCTGATATAAAAACAGTTCATAATCGAGAAGGAAATTTAGTTGCAATGAACCGAAATGGTTCAGTCATTGTAATAGATGAGCGTGGCCGTGAAGCAGGACGCTATCAAATTGTTTATGGTGCGACATTAAATATCAATGATGGTGCCAAGGTAGAAGAAGGCCAAAGCTTAGCTACTTGGGATCCTTTCACTTTCTCGATTTTAACTGAAGTTAGCGGTGTTGCTCAGTATAAAGATCTAATTGATGGAATTACTGTTAAAGAAGAAACCAATGAAATTACTGGTAATATTTCTCAAATAGTAATTGACTCAACAGATGAAAAGAGACAACCCCGTATTGAAATTTGCGGTGAGGATGGTAAAGCGCAGCGTATTTATCAAATGCCTATCCGAGCTAACTTGATGGTCAAAAACGGTCAAGAAGTAAGGCCAGGGGACGTTATTGCTAAGATTCCTCGGGAAACAACTCGTGCTAAAGACATCACAGGAGGTTTACCTCGCGTAGTTGAATTGTTTGAAGCACGTAAACCACGTGAAACTGCGGTAATGACTGAGATTAGCGGACAAGTAAAATTTGGTGCTGTTTCAAAAGGACAAAGAAAAATTCAAATTGTCGGTGATGATGGAGAGACAAAAGAATATTCAATACCACGTGGGGTACACGTTAATGTACAAGAAAATGATCGTGTTAAAGCTGGTGAGCCTTTAATAGACGGGCCACTTAACCCACATGATATTTTAGCTGTCCAAGGCCCAGAAGCATTACAACGCTACTTAGTTAATGAAATTCAAGAAGTTTATCGCTTGCAAGGTGTAAACATTAATGACAAACATATTGAAGTAATTGTGCGTCAGATGTTGCGATGGGTTAAAGTACGTGAAGTTGGTGATACAGAATTTTTATTAGAAGAACAAGTAGACCGCTTCCGTTTTGAAGATGAA
>CAZHXL010000315.1:0-5204 GCA_964536575.1 uncultured Clostridia bacterium
TTTGCTGACACCTGCATATTGCCTCTAATTTGGGCTAAATTTGGGTATGTAAGACCATGAACCGTCTCCTTTCATAAAACCAATGCGTATTTCTGCTTCTTCCCTGGAAGTTACTTCTTTAAACTCCAAACCTATTCCTTGGTTCTTCCATTGTTGAAAGGCTTGTCGAAGAACATCTTTTTCTGCATTACTAGTTGTCCACGTTATCCACCTTCTTGTTCCATTACTAAGTGAAACATTTTCACCATCAGTAGCTTTATCAAAAAAATAGTAACGTAAGACTGTTCCATTTACCCATTTTTTTCCCCCTACTATTATCAGGTTTGCTCGATCGAGATTTACATTTGAGCCAAACACTATCTGAGGTGTTTCAAACAAAGAACAATAAGAATATTTACTACTACTTTTCGAATATTCATCCACTGTTTCAGAGCATTTTTTCTCTTCCATTAATTCTTCTCCTAGGTTGGTATGAGTGAAAACATGTGAACTTAGAAAACTTCCTGACAAATAAAACCTCTCATGGCTCTAAAAATTTTCTACTCAAAAATTTTTACAAGACATGCAGTTCTGGTGTTAAGAAACTTTGATGTACCACATTTATTATGGAAGACGTATTTGCTCAGAAAAAATATACATAATTCTGCTGTAAAAATAGGGCGTTTTATAGACTACTTTTTATTGCTCGTATTAAAATGATAAATTAGTTATAAATATCGAAACCTACACTCAAAGCGACAGACGCTAGCCTATCATCAAAACAAATAAAAGGGCGATGTTTAGGTTTACCTTTGCACCAAGCTAAAGCCGCCGCTAGTTGTAAACTATCAGCAGCACGCAAAGGATATTGTAGGAGCAAATCTTGAGCTAACTCTCTTACTTGCTCAACGGGCAAAATTTCCAAGCAAGAAGTTTGTATCAAAGTCAGCCTATTTAAAGACAAACTTAGAATATCTTGAGAAATTAAATTTTCACGTCTTAATCTTGCTAAAGCAGAGGTAACCTCGACGCAACTAGCCCACCAAATAACTAAGCGAGGAAAGTTACGAGCATAAAGGCGAGACTGTGGACTATTGGCTTGTTGACAGCAAAGCAATACTATCGCGCTACTATCCCAGAAAGCAGGACTATTTTTCATCCCTATCACTCTTAATTGCTTGGATTAAAATTTCTGCTGATATTCCCCGGCTTTCTACCTCATCCCAAAAGTCATCTGGCAAAGTTTGTGTTGGTAAACGTAATAGCCCTGCTGCAACTAACTCTAATTCTTCTGCTTCTGGTTCATCAATAGGATCAAATGGAACTATTTTAGCTATTGGTCTATTACGATCTAATATCACTACTTCTTGGCCAGACTTAACTTTATTTAAATGTGAACTAAGGTTTGCTTTTAAGTCACGAATGTTTACTGCTGACATAATTTTTGTTTCCAATATATAATGTAACTATTATAGTCACATTATATACATTCTCAAAACTTATTCCACTAAATATTTTTGTATCGTACTAAATAGAATTTAACTACCATGGAAAACGTCTCCCAGTATTTATATTGCCAACCTTGCTATTATTATTTCCGCTCCCAATATTTAAATTACCACCAGCAATAGTCTTGCCAGCAACATCTCCACAGTTAATATTACCACCAGCAGAAACATTTCCTTTTACATCCGCACAGGTAACACTACCACCTGCACTAATACTACCTACTTCACCTTTCATTTCTACTGAACCGTCACACTCTAGGTGTAGCTGCTCACGAACAAAAGTACCCTCTGCTCACGAACAGCGCAAAAATCTGCTCAAATTAAATTAGAATGAATGACACATTCTGCTCACGAACAAGGAAAGTTTGCTCACGAATGAAGCATTCTACTCACGAACAAGAATTTCTGCTCACGCTTTTTTAGAATGAAAATCAAACCTGAAAAAGTCGCTAAAGATCAATAAAGACGACATTACTTTTTAATAACAACCCGCAATTACTGTATTTATCAATAGTTGAAAATATGTTATTGCGACATAGCGTCGTTTTTTTATAAAATAGCCGACATATTCAAAACTAAATATAGTCTTTTGGGGAATGCTTCAATGCAAAGACAATACAAAAGGGAGCCTCTTTCTAACGAAGAAACTAGTCATTTAATAAACGCTTGTGAAACGCTCAGAGAAAAGCAAATTATTTTGATATTGTTAGATACAGGTTTGAGAGTATCTGAGTTAGAAAATCTAAGTAAAAATAATATTCTTTGGCAAGAACATAGGCTTGTAATTTATGGCAAAGGGGGAATTTATGGAAAACAGTCTAAAGTACGTGTACTGCCTATGACTGAAAGAGTACGTACTTTGGTAGAACATCATTACACTATGAGTCAAGAATTTGGCATTAGTAAGCGTCAGATAGAACGTATTGTAAAACGAGTAGCTAACCGAGCAGCAATCACAAAACCTGTAACTCCTCATGTGTTAAGACATACATTTTCAGTTAATTGCCTCAAAAGGGGTATTACTACTAGAACACTCCAGTACTTATTGGGACATGACCACATTACAACTACAGAAATCTATATGAATCTTTCACCAGAAGATGCTATTAGAGAATTCCAAAGTAAATGGTAATAGAATGGCTAAAATCCCTGATGAAGTACTTCAAGAACTTTACAATAATCTTACAAAACTAGGATCCAAAAACCCTATACGCCATCAACTGGTGCAAAGAACTGCCAAAGCTTTTAATTGTTGTGAGCAAACTGTTTATTTTCAGTTAAAGAAATGGCCTTTACCTAAACGAGCAAGCCGTAAAGATAAAGGTCATTGTCGTTATGAAGTAGAATTAGAGTTTAAACAATGGGTAGAAATAGTTGCAGCACTCAAATTAGCTTCTCTTAATAAAAAAGGTAGACATCTTTCTACAACTAAAGCAATAGAATTAGCTGAAATAGGTGTTTATATAGACGGAAAGTTTAAGCAAATTCCTAAAGGGGTCTTAAATCGTCCTACATGTGACCGTTGGATGCAACAACTAGGAATTAATATTGTAGGTAGCATCAAACAATCGGCTTGTGTTCGTTTTCAAGCTCAAAAAAGCAATGAATGTTGGCAGTTTGACATTGCTATTTCAGATGCTTATTACCTAGCACAACAAAAAAGTTTAACTCAAGGACAACAAGAAACTTATCCACATTTAGCATTATTTAGTGTCGTAGATGATCATAGCCGAGTTAACTATCAAGAATATTACTTAGTTTATGGAGAAGAAGTAGAAGCAGCTTTACTGTTTTTATTTCGTGCTATGGCAGCTAAAGAAGATCCAAGCTTTCCATTCCAAGGCATCCCTCAATCTATCTACATGGATAATGGCCCCTTATCAAAATCTAGAGTACTTTTAAGAGTAATGGAGAAATTAGGTATTGAGGTAAAGTTACATCAAACACCTATGGAAGCTGGGCGTAGACGTGTGGGAGCACGCTCTAAAGGTAAAGTAGAAAGATGTTTTCGTGCGGTTAAAGAGAGTTTTGAAGTACTATTCCATTTTCATAAGCCAGAAACTGTTAATGAAGCTAACCTTTGGCTTATGAAGCATTTACTCCATTACAACTGTCAACAACACCCTAGTAAAAAACTTTCTCGTTTGGAAACTTGGACTCAAGGTTTAGCTAGTGAAGGCTTTCGCCAAATGTGTAATTGGCAAACCTATTGTATGTTTGCTCGTGAAGCAGAAATACGTACTGTAGCTTTAGACTGTAGCGTATCTGTAGATAATAAAAATTACGTCACTATCCCAGAATTAGTAGGGCAAAAAGTTGAAGTATGGAAAGGTATTTTTGATAACAGCCTTTATGTCAAAGACCAAGCGGGTAATATTTATGGCCCTTTTACCTCAAAAGATTCAACTCTAGAGTTTAATACTTACCGGCGATGGCGTAAAACTGAGCAAGAAAAGAGAGTAGAGAAAGTGGAAGAACTTGCTGCCCATATCTCTATAGCGCGTGATAGCTTTTTAGTTGATAGAAGAACTGAAGAACAAAAAAACACTCAATTCCAATTAGCTTCTACCCCATTTGTCAATCCAATAGGGTTGCTGCCTGACTCTTACACTTCTGCTAAAGAAGCTAGGCGAGGCATATTCCAGCAATTTGGAATTCCATTAGGCCAACTATCTGATGAGATATTAGAAGAAATTACTTTTATTTTAAGCCAAACCCTAAATCGTAGGGAGATTTACCAGAGAGTTAAGCATATTTTCAAACAGTTTTCTCTAGGAGGTTGATTTGCTATCAGACATCTTAAAAACTTATAAGCTCAATACTGACTTTAATCACTTAGGCTTTTATGAGTCTAAAGAAATAATGCAAGTAGCAGACAATCTCAAAGAATACATTCGTTTAGGCCATTTTGTAGCACTAACAGGCCCCGTTGGTGCTGGTAAAACTACCTTACTACGTAAAGTGAAATCTGATTTACAAAAAACCAAGAGTTATATTGTTAGTGAGTGTCAAACAATTGAAAAAGAGCGTGTTAGTCTTTCATCCGTTGTTCAAGCCATTTATTTAGATTTCAATGAAAAGATTGAAAAAGAGCGTGAAAGTCGAGATCGCAAACTATTGCAGCTTATAGAAAAAAGCTCTCGCAAAGTAGTATTTTTTATAGATGATGCTCATAATTTACACTTTAAAACCTTGACAGCATTGAAGATACTTGTAGAAAGAGGCTTAAGTTTGGTCTTAGTAGGACATCCTAAACTACACTTTACTTTGTCACGAGGCATTATGGAAGAGATAGGTTTACGTTGTGAAGGTATTGAGATGCAAGGTTTAGTTGGTGAAGTAGAACTTTACCTAGAATGGGTTATCGCTCAAGCTCGTGGACAAAGCACTATATTTTCACCTGAAGCAAAAGAAGAAATAGCTCTTTTGTGTCGCACTCCTTTACAAGTCAAACGCATAGCTTGGGAGGCTATCAAACAAGCTTACGAAGAAGGAGAAAAACAAGTCTCTCGCGAAACTATACTTAATGTTATTGCTCCAGATTTCACAGATTTACGCACAGAACTCAAACGTCTTGGTTATACTGCTCGTGATATATCTTCTGACTATAATTTTAGCCTTAAACAAGTTAACCGCTTTCTTGATGGTAAATTACCCTCTGATGATCCTGATTCAAAACAAATTGCTACTTTCTTAAAAACTGTAGGGATAAGATTT
>CAZHXL010000315.1:5214-6175 GCA_964536575.1 uncultured Clostridia bacterium
TTTTCATTCTAAAAAAGCGTGAGCAGAAATTCTTGTTCGTGAGCAGAATGCTTCATTCGTGAGCAAACTTTCTTTGTTCGTGAGCAGCTACACATAGGGCTTTTAGTACTTTTGTTGGGAAATAGTTGTTATGTTATACTCCTTTTAAGGAGGTTATATGACCTTAACAAAATTAATACCACAGCTTAAAGAATTGACTCACGAGGAAATGCTAGAAGCAGCTAATTTTCTTCTCGACCAAATCCACAAAGAAGAAGAGCACAGAATTTTTTCTGGAAAAGTCCCTGCTATGGTTTACACCCCCTTCGGCATGGAAGAAACAGCTCTACAAGTTATGGAGTTGCTAAAGAAAAGTGAATAAACAGCAATTCCCTTATGTAGTAGAAAAAGGTATTCTAATGCCTTTTGTACCCATCAGGCTTGTAAGAAACAACCTTTCCTTTGATACAAAAGCTTTAGTTGATAGCGGTGCAGTCGTTAATGTTTTACCACATCAAGTTGGACTTGCTCTTGGTGGTGTTTGGAACGATAAACTTGCTAAACTAGCCCTTGGTGGTGCGCTTGCTGGCCGTAAAGCTTGTCCCTTTATTGTGTACGGTATTATAGGTAATTTTAAGCCTATAGAAATGGGCTGCGGTTGGGCAGATACTGATGATTTCCCAGTAATTCTTGGCAACGTGAATTTCTTTGACGAGTTTGATATCTATTTCTACAGAAAAAACAAATTCTTTGAGCTTAGTCAATATTAACCCCACTATTTATGATGGGGCTTTTTTATAACTCAATCTCACCCATAAACTTGAGTTGTTATGTTGTAAATTCGGCTACTAAAGCTAAATGCTTGAAATTAGTCAGCACGCTGCTGACCAATTGGCTTAGAGTTAGACACCACCAGCTTAGCTGGTGGCCTGAAGTTTGGACATTTTGAATTGAAAAAGGAACAAAAAAAAATATAAGCTGC
>CAZHXL010000316.1:0-1562 GCA_964536575.1 uncultured Clostridia bacterium
ATAAGAGGCTGCAATCTAAGTGCCAAGATTAGTGTTAAAAATAAAAAAGTTTCCTTTCAGTCTTTAAGCTTTAATTAAATAAATAAATTTTTTACCTAAGTTAAGAAGATAGAATAAACAACCTAGCACTATGTAAAATATTCCTAGTAGCGTGTAGAGAATACATAGCGCGTAGCACACTAGTACAAAATTTGTGGTTTAGCAAAATTAAAGTGAGAATATTAAATCTGAGTTTAAAATTTTATTGTGACTAAAAGGATTTTAAATAAATGTTAAGAAACGAGATATGTTATGTCTAATAAATGCTTTGTTTTAGCAATTCTGTTTATTTTATTAATGACAATAACATCAGTAATAAAAAGTAATGAGAAAAATCATTTTAAGGAAAATCAAGTGTATAAACTTAATCCTAGTTTTGAAAAAGTTTTACAGGTTAACAAGATTAGTTATGAACTAAATGATAAGATAAGTATGAGAATATTATCTGAATATGGAGCAATGTTTACTGCACAAGCAGGCACAGTAGTACCGCCGTACATAATTTTCCCAGACGAAACTAGTGTAAGCAAATGGCAAGGTATTGTTAAATCTGAGCAAAAAAGAATGGTAGGGGTTTTAGTAGTATTACAAGCACCTGCTATGAAAGCATTAATAGCAGCACAAACAGAAGCCAATCAACATAAGCTCAGCATTGCTCCTAATGGCACAACAGCATCAACTCGTAGCTATGCTGATACTGCTAAACTTTGGCAGAGTCGAGTTGAACCAGGACTAAGCTTTCATCTTAGGCAAAAACATATTACTGCTATAGAAGCAGAAGCGATTAGAAAACTATCTCCTTCAGAACAAATTCCAGAAATCCTTAAGTTAGAAGCTAAAGGCTATTTTTTTAGCAAAAGCTTGGATAAATCCATTTTATACTCGGTTGCTGCTGTAGGTACGTCACAACATATCTCAATGCTTGCCCTAGATGTTGCTGAGCACAGTAACGCTAATGTTCGTGGTCTGTTAGCTCGTTATGGCTGGTTTCAAACTGTGGTTTCTGACGAGCCACATTTTACTTATTTAGGAGTTACAGAAGATAAACTACCTTCTTTAGGACTAAAGAAAGTAACTAGTGGTGGAAGAATTTATTGGCTTCCTGATATTGAAGCTATTAATAAATAAAGCTTTAACCCTAAACTCTGAGACATAACGCTTTAGAATGGACAAGAGGGAGTTTTCTAATTAAACTCAGCAAATCGTTTTTCCAAACCATCCCCCTAAAATATCTTAATTTAAGAGGAAACATTATGCTAGAAACCATACAAGATCAAACTATTACCTCAGAGACTTACAATGTAATATTTCCCCAGCTAGAAGCACGGTTAAGCGAGTTACAACGTGAAGCACGAAGCGCGGGCATTCCAGTAGTAGTAGTTTTCGAGGGGTGGGATTCAGCAGGTAAAGGAACACATATAAACAAATTAATGCAACCAATGGATCCTCGTGGATTTAAGGTTTGGTCTATTAACCTGCCTACACAAGAAGAGCTTTATCACCCTTTTTTATGGCGTTTTTGG
>CAZHXL010000316.1:1572-6066 GCA_964536575.1 uncultured Clostridia bacterium
AGGGCAACTATATTATTGTCCATAAACATACTCTGCAATTGCTATTTTTGATCATTCTTGGTATGGGCGGGTGCTAATAGATCGTGTGGAAAAACTTGTTTCTAAAAAAACCTGGAAAGATGCTTATAACGAAATACTTAATTTTGAACGACAGCTAACAGATGATGAAGCAGTGTTAGTAAAGTTTTGGCTACATATTGATAAAGATGAACAATACAAACGTTTTAAGAAAATTGAAAAAAATCCTTCTGAATCTTGGAAAATTACCAAGCAAGATTGGCGACAACATAAACAATATGATGAATACTTAGTGGCAGTTGAAGAAATGTTAGAGCGTACTAGCACCGCAGGTGCTCCTTGGACAATAGTTAAAACCCATGATCGTCGTTATGGAAGAATCAAAATCTTTCAGTCTCTAATTGCGGCAATAGAGCAAGCTTTAATTGTTAAAGAACAAGCAAAACAATTTGAACAGGCTAAGGCTAATGTTTTAGAAAAACCTACACCTTCTTATTTACCAGAAGTGGTAATAGATGACTCAATTCTAAAAACAATAGATCTTACTAAAGCTCTACCTAGAGAAGAATATCAGGTTCAAGTAAAGCAACTACAAGAACAAGTACGAGAATTAGAGCATGAGATACATATGTATCGAATACCAGTAATTATTACTTACGAAGGTTGGGATGCGGCTGGCAAAGGTGGCAATATTAAACGGCTAACAGAAAACCTTGATCCTAGAGGTTATGAGGTAATTCCGATTGCTGCTCCTACTAGTGAGGAAAAAGTACATCATTATTTGTGGCGTTTTTGGAAGCATATTCCTAAAGCAGGACACCTTACAATTTTTGATCGTACTTGGTATGGTCGCGTTCTTGTGGAACGTGTAGAAGGTTTTTGTAAAACACAGGATTGGCAACGTGCTTATCGTGAAATTAATGAGTTTGAAAAGCATTTAACTGCTCACGGCACTGTACTAGTGAAATTTTGGTTACATATAGATTCTGACGAACAATTAAAGCGATTCCAAGAACGTCAACAAGATACATCTAAAACCTGGAAAATTACTGATGAAGATTGGCGTAATCGGGAAAGATGGCATGAGTATGACCGTGCTATTTGTGAAATGATTCAACGTACTAGTACTAGCTATGCTCCTTGGACAATCGTTGAGTCTGTAGATAAATACTATGCTCGTGTTAAAACCTTACAAACAGTAGTAAACGCCATTGAAGCGGCCTTAAAGAAACGTAGAAAAAAATAAACTTGGCCAAGCCTTATGTTAATCTTGCGTTTTATTGGGTTAGCGTGAATTGACCACACTCGTAAGTTTTGATAAGTTGAGCTTTCCAACCTATTTATCTAGGAGAAATGCTATGTCATCAAAGGAAATTTTATTAGTTGGTGGAGCAAGAACACCAATGGGAGAATATAATGGAGTCCTAAAAGACTTTACTGCTAATGAATTAGGCGCGGTAGCCGCTCGTGCTGCATTAGAAAGAACAGGAGTTAGTGCAGAGCGAATTGACCATACAATTTTTGGTAATGCACTACAAACCTCAGCTGATGCTATTTATGGTGCACGCCATGTAGCACTCAAAGCCGGTGTTCCTATGGATCGGCCTGCTTTAACCGTCAACAGACTTTGTGGATCAGGAATTCAATCTTTAATTAATGCTGCGCAACTTATCCAACTAGATGAAGCAGGAGTTGTTTTAGCTGGTGGAATGGAGTCAATGTCACAATCTCCTTATGTACTACGTGGAGCACGCACAGGCTACCGTTTAGGACATGCCCAGCTAGAAGATTTACTTATGGCATCTCTTGTGGACTCTTATTGTGGTCTTTATATGGCTCAAACTGCTGAAAAACTTGCTCGTCAACATGATATTTCTCGCCAACAACAAGATGAGTTTGCTTTAGTGAGCCAACAACGTGCTGCTGCTTCAGTAGGAAGACTTAAAGAAGAAATAGTAGCAGTTGAAGTCAAAACTAAAAAAAGTGTAGAGTTTTTTTCTAGCGACGATCATATGAAACCAGATTCAACCCTAGAAGCACTCTCTAAACTAAAACCTGCTTTTGGTAAAGATGGTATGGTTACAGGTGGTAATGCTTCAGGTATTGTTGATGGTGCTGCCGCAATTGTTATGACTAATTCAACAATTGCTCAGGAATTAGAACTTAAGCCTATGGGAAGAGTTGTATCTTGGGCAGTTTGTGGGGTTGATCCATCAATTATGGGAATTGGCCCTGTACCAGCTTGCCAAGCTGCATTAAAAAAAGCAGGGCTTAAACTAGGAGATATAGACCTAGTAGAAGTTAATGAAGCCTTTGCAGGTCAATATTTAGCAGTAGAAAAAGTTTTAGAACTAGATAGAGAACGTACTAATGTTAATGGTGGTGCCATTGCTTTAGGTCACCCATTAGGTGCATCAGGAACAAGGCTAGTCTTAACCTTGCTTTATGAATTACGTCGTCGCAATGCTAAATATGGAATGGCTTCAGCCTGTATAGGTGGCGGTCAAGGTATTGCAATGATTATTGAATCTTTTAAGTAACCCGTAATGGCAGCTAGGGCGAATAGTTCGCCCTACATTAATTTAATAAATTTATAAAATTTTTAGGAGGAAAAGTATCTTCATGGAGATTAAAAAAGTTGGTGTGATTGGATGTGGTTTGATGGGAGCAGGGATAGCCCAAGTTTCTGCTGCCGCAGGCTATGAAGTTGTGGTTTGCGAAGTAGAACAAAGGTTTCTTGATAAAGGAATGGCAAGTATTACAGGCTCTTTAGCCAAATTAGTAGAAAAAGGCAAGCTTTCTGATGCAGACAGAAATAGTACTTTGGCTCGCTTAAAAGGCACAACAAGCTTGGATGATTTAGCTAGCTGCAATTTAATTATTGAAGCAATTATTGAAAACAAAAAGATTAAGCACGAAACCTATATAAAATTAGATCAAATATGCCCTCCTGAGACTATACTAGCTTCCAATACATCATCACTTTCTATTACTGAATTAATGGCTGCTGTTAGTCCTGGGCGTCAACAGAGATTTTTTGGACTACACTTCTTTAACCCAGTTCCTTTGATGAAGCTACTAGAAGCTGTTCGCACAATTCTTAGCGATGAAACAGCTTATGCTGCTGTATGTGAATTTGGTAAAACTATAGGTAAGGCTGTAGTACAAACACGAGATAGTAGTGGTTTTATCGTAAACCGTTTGCTAGTTCCATACCTTTTGGATGCTATTCGCGGTTTTGAAGAAGGTATTGGTTCAATTGAAGATATTGACAAAGGAATGATGCTTGGCTGTGGCCATCCAATGGGGCCATTAACACTACTGGATTTTGTTGGACTAGATACTACTTACTATATTTCAGAGATTATGTTTGAAGAATTTCGTGAAAAACGTTTTGCTTCACCCCCACTGCTAAAACGTATGGTTTTAGCAGGGATGAATGGACGTAAATCAGGTAGAGGATTTTATGACTATTCTGATCCAAAAAATCCTAAACCAATGAAATTAAATTAAGTAAATTTCTATTGTTTAATTGAGGCGATCGTGGCATGACAGATGTTAGCTTTTTAGCTCAAAGGTTTGAAAATATTCAAGTTCAAGTTAGCTCAGCACTAGCACTAGTTATTATTGACCGTGAGAAAGTGCTTAATATTCTTAATAGTGCCACGATCAACGAATTAACAAAGGCTTTTACCTTAATAAAAGAAGATACAAGCATCCAAGTAGTGATACTGGCAGGCAGTGGTAAAAAAGCTTTTATTAGTGGAATAGATATAAATGAACTAAGTGGTTTAACCGCACAAAATGCTAAGGAATATGCTGAAAAAGGCCAAAAGCTAGCTTTACAAATCGAACAATTAGGAAAACCTGTTATTGCTGCAATTAATGGAGTAGCATTTGATGCAGGGCTAGAAATAGCCCTAGCTTGTAGCCTAAGAGTAGCTACTGATGATGCACAGTTTGGATTTCCTGCAATTAAAAAAGGGTATATACCTGTTTTTGGTGGAAGTCGTCGTCTTTCGCGTTTAATAGGAGTAGGCCGTACTTTAGAACTGCTTTTACTAGGAGAGATACTTAATATACAAAAAGCTTACGAAATAGGACTAGTTAACCAAATAGCTCGCCCAATAGAGTTATTTAGTCAAGTAAAAGAGTTAGCACAGAAGGTTTCAAATAATTCTCCTATCGCGATAAAATACTTATTAGAGTCATTTTTTAATGGACTAGAAATGCCACTAGAAGATGCATTATTATTAGAATCTACTTTGTTTGGGCTTTGCTGTAAAGACCCAACCCTAAAGACCCAGCCCTAAAGGACTGGTCTATTATCAAAAGCCCCTAACGGGGCTACGAAGAATTTAAGAATAAGATATAGAGTTGTCTATAAAAGCTTAATGCCCAGTAAGGGCATCTGATAATAGCCCGTTGATTTATCTATGGGCACTTAACTTATGAAAATATTAGTAATTGGATCCG
>CAZHXL010000317.1:0-6060 GCA_964536575.1 uncultured Clostridia bacterium
GTATTGCTGCGGCTTTGATGCTTTTGGTTTTAAATTTTAACTCTTAATTCGCATATTAAATTTAATTATATCCATAAAAAGCAACTATGTTAGGCTAAATTATCAAAAACCTAGGAAATAAAATTTTACTAATTATGGTTGAAATAGGCATAATTTGAGTTGTAAGAAAATACCCAAGAGCTAAATAACTTATTTTAAGGTTCTAATCTATAATAATTGCGGCAAGGAGACAGTATGCGCCGACTCGCTATGGCTTTAGTTTTAGTAATTTGCTTTACTTCGTTTTCCTGTAATAAAAATTCTCAAACTGGAAATAACTCAACTGACTCAACTAAAAACCAACAAACTGATGGTCACACAAAACATAAAGAAGGTGGTATTAAATGGGAGGCTTGGTCTGATGATGCCTTTAAGCGTGCAAAGGCAGAAAATAAATGTGTAATTCTAGATTTAGAAGCTGTTTGGTGTCATTGGTGCCATGTGATGGAGGAAATTACTTATAGTGAGCCAGAAGTTATAGATTTAATTTCAAAGAACTTTATTGCTATTCGTGTTGATCAAGATTCTCGTCCAGACATTTCAAATCGTTATGAAGACTATGGTTGGCCTGCTACAATCTTTTTTGACCCGCAAGGTAAGGAAATAGTAAAACGTAGCGGTTATATTCCCCCAAATCCAATGATTTCGCTTTTACAAGAAATTGTTAAAGATCCTACACCAGGCCCCTCTGTTGAGGCTGAGCCAACCTTGCAACTAGCAGAAAGTCCTTTTCTGTCTCCAGAAATAAGCAAAGAAGCCAAAGAAATATTTATTAGCGGTTATGATTTTAAACAAGGTGGTTGGGGCTTTTCTCATAAATATATGGATTGGGATAGCGTTGAGTATTGTATGACATCTGCAAGTAGAAAAGGCGATAAGCAAGCAGAGGAAATGGCAAAACAAACCCTCCAAGCCCAAATACAATTAATTGATCCTGTTTGGGGAGGTGTTTATCAGTATTCCGCTGGCGGTACTTGGAAAGAACCCCATTTTGAAAAAATCATGGCAATGCAAGCAGAAAATATGCGTATTTATGCTTTAGCCTATACTCTTTGGGGCGATACAGCTAACTTAAAAGCTGCACTAGACATACATAGTTACTTAAAGACTTTCCTAACTAGCCCAGAAGGAGCATTTTATACTAGTCAAGATGCTGATTTAGTAAAAGGGAAACACAGTGAAGACTATTTTAACCTAGATGATGCCGCACGACGTGCTAAGGGTATTCCTGCCGTAGATAAACATATTTATGCTCGTGAAAACGGTTGGGTGATAAATGCTTTAGTAACAGTTTATAGTGCCACAGGGGATGATAAATACTTACAAGACGCTCTAAAAGCGGCCAAATGGGTAATGGATAACCGTAGTCTGCCTAGTGGAGGGTTTAAGCATGATGAAAAAGATTCTGCTGGACCATACTTAGGTGATACTTTAGCTATGGGAAATGCTAGCCTAAAACTTTATATGGCAACAGGGGATCGTCAATGGCTAGAGCGTGCTGAGCAAGCAGTAAAATTTATTCAAGAAAGTTTTGTTAGTAAAGATAATTCTATTTTAGGTTTTGCTAGCTCACTTATCATTCCAGGCGGTTTTGCGCCAAAACCACAACGTGACGAAAATGTACTTATGGTACGCTTTGCTAATCTCCTACATTACTACACTGGTAAAGAAGAACATAAAAAGCTTGCTGAGCAAGGAATGCGCTATTTATCAATTAAAGAGGTTGCTACTAAACGCCCAATAGGGGGAATTTTACTAGCAAATTTAGAAATGGAACTTGATCCTGCTCATGTTACTGTAGTAGGAGCAAAAAATGATCCTAATGCTCTAGCTCTTTATAAAGCGGCACTTAATTATCCTTCAGGTTATAAACGAGTAGAATGGTTAGACTCAAAAGAAGGTAAATTACCTAATCCTGATGTGGAGTATCCAGTGTTAGATAAAGCGGCTGCTTTTGCATGTGCCAATCAACGCTGCTCTTTACCAGCTTTTACTCCTCAAGAGGTAAAGACACGAGTAGAAAAACTTAATGCTGTAAAGAAGAGTAGCTAATATGTTTATGTTTAGTTGTTGATCAGATAACTAAAAAAGTGTTTAGCTAATAAGTGTTTGCTTGCTAGTTAAATCCTTTTAGTTAAATCATTAGGTTAGCTTAGCTTTTACTTGTAAACTCCTGTGCTTGACAGTCTAAAATTTGTAAGGTATAAATTTAGAACACTACGTCAAAATAGCTTTTAGTCAGGATCAGAAATTTTTCAAAGTGAATTCAAGAATCTCCAAATTAATTTTCAAGTCTAATAAACTTAAATTTCATTTTATGGCTCAGGATGTTCTTGTCACAATTAGAAAACGTAGCTGATTCTACTCAATATAAACTTTATTATTTTAAGGAGAAATTCAATGAATCGTAGAGATTTTGCTAAACTTATGCTAGGTGCTGCCGTTGCTGGTATCGTTGCAGGTACAGAAGTAGAAGCCGCAGGCCGTCGTCGTCGTAAAAAGAAAGCTGCTGCCGCCGCTAGTGATGCTGCTCCAGCCGCTGGTGCTGAAAAGAGTTCCTGTAAAGGAAAGAGTAGCTGCAAAGGCAAAGAAGCTGGCAAGAGTTCCTGTAAAGGAAAGAGTAGCTGTAAAGGTGCTGAAGCAAAAAGCTCCTGCAAAGGAAAGAGTAGTTGCAAAGGTGCTGAGAAAAAGTAACAACCTTTTGTACTGTAAGGTCGCTAATTCAAATTTGAATTAGCGACCTTATTTCCTTACCTTATCTTCATTCCCACGGATTTAAATTTATGTTAAAAAATCGATGGAACTTTCCAGATTTAGGCTTTGGTATTGGCCTTCGTACAGTACATTACCCAACTATTTTATCAGATAATCCACCAGTAGATTGGTTTGAAATTATTTCAGAAAATTACTTGGATACAAAAGGAAGACCAATCTATATTTTGGATCAAATTGCAGAAAAATACCCAATAGTTATGCATGGAGTTTCTATGTCTATTGGTAGCACTGACCCGTTAGATATTCCCTACTTAGA
Organism: uncultured Clostridia bacterium; assembly: GCA_964536575.1. GTDB lineage: Bacteria > Acidobacteriota > Blastocatellia > Chloracidobacteriales > JADJPF01 > JADJPF01. The sequence goes on from CAZHXL010000317.1 coordinate 3,071, forward strand.
AAAATTAAAAGAATTAGCAAACCATATTCGTGCTGTTTGGGTCTCCGATCATCTTTGCTGGTCAGGTGTTGCAGGTACAAATATTCATGATTTATTACCAATGGTCTATAACCAAGAGTCTCTAAAATATACAATTTCTCGTGTACGTCAAGTGTCTGAAATCCTAGAACGACCATTAATTTTAGAAAACCCTTCTGCTTATATTGAATTTACTAATTCTGATATTACAGAATGGGATTTTCTTGCTACTTTAGCTAAAGAAGCTGACTGTGGAATCTTACTAGATGTAAATAATATTTATGTAAGTTCTTTTAATCACGAGTTTGATCCTAAAGAATATGTAGACGCTATTCCTAGTGATAGAATTGTACAATATCACTTAGCAGGACATACTAATAATGGTACTCATATTATTGATACACATAGCGACTATGTAATAGACCCAGTTTGGCAGCTTTATGAACGTTCCTGTCAGCGTACTGGAGGTAGATCTACCTTAGTAGAATGGGATGATGATATTCCAGAATTTGAAGTCGTTCATGCTGAAGTATTAAAAGCAAAAGCATATCGTAAACAACCAGAAGTTACAGAAATTGCAGAAGTTGCAGAAGTTGCGGTAGTGGGGGTTTAATGGATACACAAATTGAGTTAGGACGGTTTCAACGATGGATGTCTGCTGCAATAATGCATTTAGGGACAGATAATCAAGCAGTTAAATCTGATGAAGTTGAAAAAGAAATTCCTTGGTCAGATGCCTTAGGGTTTATCAAGCCTTCAAAAACTCTTACCCAAATAGAGCGTTTAGGGCTTTATCGCTCAATGTATATATTGCGTTTAGTTGATGTACTAAAAATGGATTTTCCCTCTATAGCCCATTTTTTAGGCGATGATTACCGTGACTTTGTTGAGCGTTATTTGCAAGTCTATCCTTCTCGTAGTTATAACTTAAATAATCTAAGTTATGATGTGCCAAACTTTATCAAAACGGCTCCAAATATTAGACGTAGGGAATTTCTTTACGAACTAGCTTCACTAGAATTAATGCTTAGTCATATTTTTAATCTTGAGGAAACTCCTGTTTTGACTAAAGAAGCTATTGCTAGAGTGTCACCTGAGGTTTGGGAAACAGCAAAAATTATTCCTATAAAAGCTTTTCACCTATTTGATTTTAATCATAATGTTAATGATTATCTAGAAGCAGTACAAAACGATGAAAAACCACCTAAGATTAAGAAAAAAGATACCTGGGTAGCTGTTTATCGCCGTAACTATAAGCTCTGGAGGCTGCCACTAGGTCGAGATGCCTACAATATGCTTAGTGATATTGTTGAGGGTAAATCCTTAAGTGAAGCTATTGTTAATGCTATTGAAAAGTCTCGTGAACCTCAAGAAGTTTTACAAAAGCAAGTCTTTAAGTGGTTCCAAGAATGGGTTGCAGAAGGCTTTTTCCAAAAAATAGAAACACCGTAAAATCAATAAGTTAAATTTCTTGATTAAGAAACAAATGGTAGGACAACAGTAAAGTGTGGTTGCTAAGGTAATTGATTAAGTTCAAGCAAGTTATAGGGATTAAGCTTTTTAATCTAAACTCTATGTTTACGATTATTTAGCTTTTCGCACACACTTCAATCTAGTACTACCAAACAAAAACCTACCAAAATAATGCACTTTTTTCTTGGCAGCAAGCTAAATGCTCGTTTATTATTTTGCTAACCTAGCCCAAAAGCCTCTTTTAAGAACCAAACCCAACTTAAAAATAGGGCTAAATTAAAACAAAAATTTTAATATTTTAAGCCTAGGAGCAGAATTAGGTGAAGAAAGCTCTCGTTATTTTGACTACTCTTTTTTTACTAGTAGTAATATTTTTAGCTTTTCGTGAAAAATTTACAGTAGTTTTATTTTCAGAAAAAAATAATGAAAAAATGTCAGTCGCAAAAGCGGCTATTAAACCAGGGTTAGTTACTTCTAAGAATTTAACCTCTTTAGAAAATTACTTTACCCGCCTTGGTGATAACGGTTCACCAATAGATTTTCAGTCAGTAATAATAGAAACCTTAGACGGAAAAACTTTAGTTGAACGTAATGCAGATGTTGCACTTAATCCCGCTTCTGTAATGAAACTGGCTATTTGCTATTTAGCCTTAAAGCGTTTTGAGCCAGACCATAAGTTTAAAACCCTTGCTTACACTACAGGGTTAGTCGATGAGTCCAAACAAACCCTTTATGGAGATATAGTTATAGAAACAGAGGGTGATCCTAATTTTACTGTAGCTGATGCTATAAGTTTTGGTGCAAGCATTCGCAGTCAAGGAATTAAAAAAGTTGAAGGAACATTGATTATAAAGGGCCCAATGTTTCTACGTCATAGCTCAAACTCAGAATATATTTATTCAAAACTAAAATCAGCTATGGGGATGCGTTTTTCTAACACTGTTCCCCTAGAAGTTGTTGATAGGTCTAAAGATGAGGGGAAAGTTTTACTATCTGTTCACTACTCACAGCCATTAAAAGAATTATTACTTTCTATGAATGCTTTTAGTGATAATTACTATGCTGAGCATTTTGGTTTAATGCTTGGAGGAATTGCAGCAGTAGAAACAGAACTAGAAACAGAATTTAACTTAAACCCTCAACAACTAGAGATTACACATGCTTCAGGTTTAGACTATAACCGTATTACTACACGAGCTTCAGTAAAAATCTTTCAAAAGATGATTGGACTACTAAAATCATATCAAATGAAAGTAGAAGACATTATGCCCATTGTTGGTGTTGATTCAGGAACATTGGCCACAAGACTAGTTGGTACTCCATTATTAGGCGCAGTAGCTGCTAAAACTGGTACATTACACGTTACTGATGATGGCGCATCTATTTTGCAAGGTGTGATTTATACAGAGCAATACGGGCCAGTAATGTTTGCTATTTTTAATATGGTTGGCAAAGTAAATTACTTTCGCCAAGAACAAGATCAACTATTAACTGAGCTA
>CAZHXL010000318.1:0-3737 GCA_964536575.1 uncultured Clostridia bacterium
CGGAAAGTCGGCTCGCTAACACTCGCCGCTTTCCTCGCCGCTGAACTTGGCGTTTAATAGCCATGGGTAATGAATAATAACCATTATAGAGCTTTTATTGCTAGTGTAATGCTATGAAGTGCTCTTTTACTATTATGAAATACTCTTTTAACAATACAAAGTAGATACTTGGCATAATTAAATAATCATTTATCATAATTAAATAACCATTAATAATCATTAAATAGCTATTCATCGTCATTAAATAATTATTGAATATCATTAGAAGTCCATTTATATTTAGTAAAAAGCCTTTTAGTTTAACTTAAAGGCTATATTGTAAGATATGGAGGCATTAATGGGGAAATTATTATCATCTAAACAGTATGATGAGGCAATTCAGAAGTTAGAACGAATAGCGGATGGTATTTCTAAACATAAAGATGAACCAGAATATCCTAGCCGCTTAAACGAAGCCAAACGACGTGACATGAAGCAACAAGTGGAAAATTTAAGAGTAGCTTGGGAAGGTTTAACTAGAGAAGCAAGTCGTGCATATGATGCTTATTTGGAAGCTCTAAAAGTTTCTAGTGAACAAATTTCTTTAGATGTTGACACCTTGCGAGGTTTTTATGGTAAAGATAGCAATATTCTTTCTGATTATGGGATAAAAGCTATGACAAAACCTTCTGGGCGATCTAAGAAATCTACTCAAAGTACTTCTTAAAACTAAGAATACTAAAACAAACTATACAAGAGGGTCTAATTACTTGTTCGACACCAATAGAGAGGTTTGGGCGTGACTAGCGGGAAATGACGTGATAAATTATGTATAAACACCAGTAAGGAAAAAGAAGCTAAGAATGAATATAAGATACGCAAATGAAAATGATTCAGAGCTATTAGCAAATTTAGGGCATAAAACTTTTTATGAGACTTTTGCAGAACATAATACACCCGAAGATATGGCTTCATATTTATCAGTTGCATTTTCAGTAGAGAAACAGATTTGTGAGCTTAAAGATCCAAACGCAATATTCCTTATCGCAGAAATAGAAGGTACTGTTGTTGGATATGCAAAGCTAAGAGCGGATAATAAATGTGATTCTATTACTGGAAGAAAACCAATTGAAATGGAGAGAATTTATTCATTAAAAGATTATATTGGGAAAGGTATAGGGGCCAAACTTATGCAAGCTTCCATAAAAGAGGCAAAAGATAGAGGATTTGATTGTCTTTGGCTGGGTGTATGGGAACGCAATGAGCGAGCTATATTGTTTTATGAGAAATGGGGTTTTAATAAAGTAGGCTCTCACGTATTTATGTTAGGAACAGACCCTCAAAGTGATTTTATTATGCAGTTGCTTTTAACATAGTTTTTTTTCTATTGTTTTCTGTCTATAAGGTGTCGAACAAACGTTGCAGCGGACTCGGGTTGTCGGTTCGCTATCGCTCGCTGAAACCCTCGCCGCTGAACTTTGGGTTCGACGGCCTTAGCCATACCAAACGATACAAGTTGATTTTTGGAGAAAATAAGACTAGTATACGTGTACAACACGTATAGGAGGAAGTATGCAAAAAAAACTGACAATAACAATAGATGAAAAAGTCTATGAAGGACTGCATAGTGTAATAGGAAAAAGGAAAATAAGTCAGTTCATAGAAAAATTAGTAAAACCTTATGTAGTAGCAAAAGATTTGGAAGAAGCATATGAAAAAATGGCAAAAGATGAAAGTAGAGAACAAGAAGCAACAGAATGGATAGAAGCAATGATAGGAGATATAGCAAATGAAGCGAGGTGAAGTATGGTGGGTAGATTTTAATCCTTCAATAGGAGGAGAAATGCAGAAACAAAGGCCAGCAGTTATTGTTAGTAATAATGCTTCTAATAAACATTTGAACAGAGTACAGGTTGTTCCTTTAACTAGCAATGTAGACACTATTTATCCTAGTGAGGCAAAAGTTTTAGTTAATGGACTTTTTAATAAAGCTATGGCTGATCAATTAACTACTGTCAGTAAACTTCGTTTATCCAAACTTGTTGGTAAATTAGTTGCTCACGATATGCAACTTATTGAAGATGCTATTAAAGTTCAGCTTGATCTTCCTTAATTTTTATTTGGCCGTCGAACAAACGTTGCAGTGGACTCGGGTTGTCGGTTCGCTATCGCTCGCCGATCACCCTCACCGCTGAACTTTGGGTTCGGTACTTATGCGCTAAGGAGAGGTATGATTATAAGAGAAATAGTAGTAACAGATGCAGTGAATTATTTTAAATTGCGGGTTCAATCTGAAGAAGAACTACCACAGTTTGTTGGTCTTAGTGTGGAAAGAGAGCTTACAGCAGGCCAAGAAAGTATTGCTATGTTGCTTTCAGGTTATCTTGCAGAAGGCACTATTATTTGGGGTGCTTTTGAAGAAGAACAACTTCTTGGGGTTCTTGCCCTGTCTCGCAAACTTAGCGCGAAATACTGGCATAAAGCATTTCTTTGGGGTATGTATATTGTTCCTCAATATCGTGGGGCAGATGTGGCTCAAGCACTGATGCGAACTGCCATCACATGGGCTAAAGAGCAACCTGAGATAATTGCCATTACATTGCAAGTTACTCTCAGTAATATTCGTGGTCAGCAGTTTTACAAGCGTTTTGGCTTTACGATTTTTGGCACTGAGCAGCGGTCCTTATTTGCAGCAGGGCAATTTCATGGGGTTCACTACATGGAACTTGAAATAAAGCCTAGCAACCATACTTTTTAATCTCAGTTTCAAGCAAAAATTCTGCATCGAACAAACGTTGCAGTGGACTCGGCACGGTCGCTCGTTAACACTCGCCGATTTCCCTCGCCGCTGAACTTGGAGTTCGGTGCCTTTAAGTAGCTTATGAATATGTGTGGATAAGCGTAAGATAAGCGAGTTGTTTTTAGAATAGTCATTGTGTCTAGAAATATTCTATAATTCAAATTTACTATGTAAAGAAAGTTAATGGGTTGAAAATGCGTTATGATCCAACAACCTGATATTTCAGTTTATTCTCCAGATAATAAATTGCAACTTATTGTTGAAGTAAAGAATAAAAAAGAGGCTACTCCTGAATGGGCTGCAAAAATGCGTAGAAATCTGGCTGTTCATTCAATAGTACCGTATTCGTCCTATTTTCTTTTAGCTCTCCCAGATCATTTCTATTTATGGAAGAATACAGAAATAGATATTGATGAGAGACTACCTGATTATACAGCAAATTCAAAACTCATCTTGGAACCTTACCTAAAAAATTCTAATCATATGGATGCCATGAACGAATACAGCCTAGAGTTAATTGTTAATTCTTGGCTTAATAAAATGGTTACTGCGAATCTAACTAAAGAAACTATAAAAGAGCAAGAAGCGTGGGTTTTAGATTCTGGCTTATATGATTCTATTAAACATGGACATATAAAAACTGAAAGTAAAATATGATCGTTTACGTTGAGTCCAATTTCATTTTAGAATTAGCATACCTTCAAGAGGAATACAAAAGTTGCGAAGAGATTTTGGAGCTTGTTCAAGAAAGCCAAATTACGCTAGTGTTGCCTGTTTATAGTGTCGGAGAGCCATATGATTCTTGGGTTCGCAGGTCAAAACAAAGATTAGACTTACATGAAAGACTCTCACGAGAGCTTATAGAACTTTCGCGATCAAAACCATATGTGGAAACGCTTACTGATTTTCAGGAAATCACTAAAATTTTGGTGGAGAGCGGCGAGAAGGAAAAAGAAGA
>CAZHXL010000318.1:3747-6042 GCA_964536575.1 uncultured Clostridia bacterium
ACACCATAAGTAAAGTTTTGAAAACTGCAACAATAATACCTATTGATCGAGAAGTCATTAAAGCTGCGATTGGTTTCCAAAAGACAAGAAATTTGTCACCTCAAGATTCAATTGTCTATGCCTCTGTGTTATCCCATCTATCAGGTACTTCGACAGAAGAGCAAAAGTGTTTTATTACAAAAAACTCAAAGGATTTTGCTAACCCTGATATTTATACAGACCTAGAAGCCTACTGTTGTAAGCTTCTAACAAAATTCGTCAATGGGGTGGGATATACTAAAAAGTGCCTTAAAATCATTTAACACGTAATAGAAGTTAAAACAACTGCATAAACAGCACATAACAAACGTTGCAGCGGACTCGGAAAGTCGGTCGCTAACGCTCGCTAGCTTTCAGGGCGGGTGAATTTGGCGTTCGGTGCAAATGCCGCTAAAAGATAGGTGGAAAAGAAAAGTAACATTTGGTAAATTGTAATTATGGAAAGAAAAGACGTAAAAGTAAAAAAAGAAAAACTTAGTGAACAAGGAAAAGATGAAGAGTTGAGAAAAACGACAGCATCAGAAAGAATAGCAATGGTGTGGGAAATAACCAAAGATGTATGGGCATTTATAGGAGAAAAAAGTGCTGAATCCAGATTATCGAGACATGTTGTTACTGTTCAACGAGGAAGGAGTTGAATGGTCTCAATTTTCTAAACAGATTTTTGTTTTGTAATTTACAGCCACTGAACAAATGTTGTACCCGACCCTGAAAGTCGGTGAACTTTAGCGAACTGATTTTCGATGTGGGTGAACTTGGGGTTCGATTCCTAGCGGTAAAATGGGTAAAATAAAAAGTGAAAACGACCAAAATAGCATATAAGAAATGAAACCAAGCAAATGACAGAAAACAAAGAAGAAAAACTAAATAAACTAAGTAAAGTGAGCATATTAGGTTCAATGCTGTTTTATTTTCCAAGGGTAGCTTTCAGACACCATGCCATACCCACATTAGGAGAGTTGGTGACAGCAGATGTGGCTAAGCGTATTTGGAACAAAACTTTAGAACAACAAAAAGGTTTAGCGTTGAGACGACCACACTACTCACTTGGTACAAATCACCTGTTACGCTATATGGAGTGGGACTGCGCCCTATATCGTGCAACACTAGAGGAAGGTATTACAGAATCCTGTGCCAAGGAACTTATTGAGAAGATCAATTGGGCTGCATTTGGCCCTATGAATAGAACTGTATTCCAAATATCGCGTCTTCGGAGCAGTCATTTGCTAACTAGGGTTAAGTGGATAATTGATTTGATGTTTCTTTTTATCTTCACCAAACCATTTCAACGCCACACATACCCACATACTAATGAAGTGGCTTTTGACGTAGTTGTATGCCCATTGGCAAAATACTTCAAGGATCAGAATGTTTCTGAGCTAACCTCTTCAGCCGCTTGTGCTCTTGACCACCAGATGGCAAATCTATGGGGACTGACGTTTAGTCGTTCTCAAACCATCGCAGAAGGCTATCCACTTTGTGATTTTCGTTTTTATACAAAGTCTGCAAGAAGTCTCACTGTCATTCAACCACAAACCGCAAAGGATATTTCTACTTCACAAAGTGGTTAAAACCCTGGTGCTGAATTTAGTTTGTATTGAGAATGTGAAAAACAGACAAGAAAAACAGTAAAGCCTTATTTATTTAAGTGCCTTAAACAATTCTATTCTTTCTTCAAATTATCCAACGCTTTAGGCGAACCATGTCCATTACTTTTAGCTTTGGTGTGAATTTTGGCACGATATTCATAATCTTCAATAATCGAAGAAAGATGTTGACGTAGTTTTGTTAGTCGTTGCCCACTAGAACGTAACTCTAAAAGAGGTTGCTTTTTCTCTAATGGTAATTGCAAAACTGCGGCGACAGCAAAAGAAAAATCTTCAGCACTATCAGGTAAATCCGAGGGGAGGGTTTGTTCGTCATTTATCGCTTTTAAGGCAGCAGCAGCGCGAGTATAAAGCTTTTTTACCTCTGCCATCAAAGTAGTTGTGTCATAATCATCGTTTTGATCCTGAATAAGTTCTACTTCTGCTTTTAAGTAAGATTCTGTTTCTATATATCTAGTAGCACGATATCTAGTTGTCCCTACGGTAAGAATGTTCATTCTACCACCATCTAAAGGGACTACCGCCATAATTTGAGCCATTCCACCTATTCGTCCAACTGGAGGAGGCCAGATTTCATTTTCTGCTAAATAAGTGATGCCAAATAGCTTATCACTAGCTAAAGAGTCTTTCATCATCTGTTTATATCGCT
>CAZHXL010000319.1:0-6027 GCA_964536575.1 uncultured Clostridia bacterium
TATTAGTTGCAGTTGTTTGGCTAGTGTTTTGTTTTGGTTGCGATTGTAGTCTAAGAATGTTGCTTTCACATTCTTCAATTTGCTTGCGTAAAGCAAACTTCTGAGCAGGATCAGCACAACTAGCTAGTGCTACTTCTAAGAATTCTTTTTTCTCTTGCCAGATCTTTAATGCAGCACTCATAAATATTAGTAATAATGGATAGGGTAGAGATGATTAGCTTACAAAGCCATATTAGCACGAAATACTAGTAAGAGTAAGTCTGTACTAAATTAATTAATGGTGATAATCAAATGGTACAAATTCTTAACCTTGGTGGTACAGATTCTTAGCCCCGTCAGGGGCGAAACAACCTTTAGCTTGGCACGTGAGTGCCAAGAGCTTGTAAATAAAAGGTTTGGAGTCCCGTTAGGGACGGCATAATCTTTATTATTGTGTCGTCCCTCCGGGACTCTACTCTGTACTTATTACTGGACTTGGCACTCACGTGCCAAGCTAAAAATTGTAACGTCGCTACGCGACTTAAGAATCAAAGTATTGCTAGAAAAGAACTAACTTTGGCTCAGTGTGAGCTACGGTTGGCTCAGTGCGAGCCAAAGTTGGGTCTATAGTGAGCTAAAGTTGGCTCAGTGTGAGCTAAAGTTGGGTCTATAGTGAGCTAAAGTTGGCTCAGTGTGAGCTAAGTTTAGGTCTATAGTGAGCTAAAGTTGGCTCTATAGTTAGCTAAAGTTGGCTCAGGGTGAGCTAAATTTGGCTTAGTGCGAGCTAAGGTTGGGTCTAAGTGAGCTAAATTTGGGTCTGAGTGAGCCAATTTATCTTAAAGCCTTATCAGGAACTAAGGGTTACAACTAGCTAAGGCGGTAGCGTTGAATAATACTGTTAATATTACTAGCTAGCGAGCTTAAGCTTCTTGCTGTTTCTTTTTGCTGTTTAGCACTTACTACTGCCTCACTAACTCCTTGATTAATATATTTCATTGCTTGAGCAATTTGTTCAATCCCTATTACTTGCTGGCTAGTAGAAGAAGCAATTTGTCTAGCAGCATTAGAAGATTCAACTATAACTTCATGTAAGCTCTTGATGTTACTGCCAATACGATAAACTTGGTCAACACCTGTTTCTACCTTCTTACTTCCTTCTTCTGTTACCAGCACAGTTGTGCTAGCAGCTTTCTGGATTTCTGTAAGAATAGAACGAACTTGAGTAGTAGCTTTTTTGGAGCGAGCAGCAAGGTTTTTAACCTCTACTGCAACTACACCAAAACCTTTACCTGCCTCACCTGCCCTAGTAGCCTCTATTGCAGCGTTTACTGCTAGTAGGTTTGATTGCTCAGCAATTTCATTTACTGATGAAGTAATTTCACCGATTTGAATAGTCTTTTCGCTTAGGTCAAGAATGTTTTCTGCAATATTTTCTACTTGATCTTTAATCTTATTCATTGACCCTACTACTTTATCTAGCTCTTGTTGACTAGATTTAGATATATCTAAAGATTGCTCAGTAACTTGTACAACCTCTTTTGCTTTGCTGCTAGATTGTTCAACAATAGCTCTAATTTCATCTAGGGTAGTAGTAATTTCTTGAATTGAGCTAGCTTGTTCATTAATACTATTACTTTGTTGGGAAGAAGTAGCAACAAGCTCTTCTGTTGCAGAACTAAGACTTTGGACACCAGTCATTAAATCTCTAACAATATGACGTAGACTATCTAGCATTTTCTTAAAAGCATTTCCAAATATATCATTTTCTGATTGTGGTTCAACTTGTACATTTAAGTCACCTTCAGCAATCGAGTCTGCTACTTTTGCAATAGTCCTTAGGTTGTCAGTCATGCGCTTAAAAGCATTTCCAAAAGCATCTTGAGCAGATTGAGGTGAAACCTGAATATTTAGCTGACCTTTTGATATTGAATCTGCTACTTGAGCTACGCTTCTAAGGTTTTCTACCATATGTTCAAAAGCATTTCCAAAAGCATCTTGAGTGGATCTAGCTCTAACTTTAACAGTTAACTCACCTTTTGAGATTGAGTCTGCTACTTGAGCCATACTACGTAAATTCTCTACCATACGCTTAAAAGCATTTCCAAAAACATCAGTATTTGATTGTACTTCAACTTGAATACTAAGATTGCCATCAGAAATAGAATCAGCAACATTAGCAATTGACTGCAATGTTTTTACCATATTCTTAAAAGCCTGCCCAAAAGCATCTTTACTGGATTTAGGACGAATTTCTTGGCTAAGATCTCCTCCAGCAATAGAGTTAGCTGCTGCTGCCATATCATTTAAATAGCTTACTACTTCACTCATAGCTATAAGTAGTTCGCCTATTTCATCTTTTGAATCGCTTTTTATAGTAGTAGAAACATCTCCTTTAGCTAATTGATTAGCAAGTTCTAAAGCTTGCTTTAGTGGGCTAGTAATATTGCTAATAATTAATTTTACTAGTGCTCCACCAAAAATCAGTGTTAAGACCCCGATTATTGCAGCAATCCAAACTGTATTAGCATAGCTTTTAGCACGACCAGCAAGTAGTTCATCTAGGGTTATTGAGGTAGAACCATAGAGGCTACTTATAGAGCTAGATGCTTTTGTAGCAGAGGCTAAGTAATCATTACTAGAAATATCAATTGCTTGAGCATTAACTAACCTTTTATCTAATACATCAAGGAATTGATTTATTGAATTTGCACTGTCACTAACTGAAGCACCAACTTTAGATCTAACAATTGGGTTTTTACCATTGGCAACATCAAAATTACGACCGATGCTATCTCTACCAACAGCAATTTTATCCATTAAAACTGCTAACGTTACACGTTCATCAGGTGTCAAAGTTTTGCGAGCAATTACTCCTAAACTAATACTTTTAGCTTGACTTATGCTTTCAAACAAACTTGGGATTTTGGCGGTATTAGTATCCATTAAATAGTAGGTATCTAGCTCTGGGTCTAGAATTAAAGTAGAAGTATCAGCAGCATGAGCAATTAAAGCTAAGAGGTCTGTTGTTAAGCGGTTATACAAAGCATAGCTCTCGTCTAATTTTAGCCCACTGCTTTTATCCTTTATATTTCTCCAGCTATTTTTTACCGCGCCTAACTTTTCTGTTGTCTTAAGCTCTGTCCCTAGCTGAGAATTAGCCTCATCTAACTCGCCTAAGTGTTTGTCTATATCTGATTGTTTAGTTGATATTTTAGACTGGAACGAAGAATCTCCATTAAGTAAGGCAGCAGAGGTTACCATTGCGTCTTCTACATCTACTAACAATACTTTTACAGCATTTATATATTGGACTCCAATTCTTTCTTTATTAGCTATGTTAATATTTGTTGCAAGTTGATCAAAGAGCAGATAAGAGAGGAAAAACAAAGGAACTACAAAAACTGAGCTAAGAATCAAGAGTTTTCTACTAATGCTAATTTTTTTCAACATAGGCTTTTGCACCCTAACAAAATAGTTTACTTTTTTAATGCTAAAACTGCCTTAAATATAAAACATTGTTTACTTTATTGCTGTGAATACTCCATTATGGTTTCTCCAACACAAATTTGATCACCAGTTTTTAATTGGTAACGTTGTTGTGCTACTACCTTTTCGCCATTATAAAGGCTGCCATTAGCACTACCCATATCTTCAAAATAAAACTGTCCTGAGTCCCAAACAATTTTTGCATGTCGACGAGAAATTTTTCCAGATGTGTCATAATTGGCTAGATCTATCTCTGGAGCAATACCACTACTAACATCAAACCGCCCTATCAATGAGGTTTCTTTTTTCAAAGGAAAACTAGCAGTCTTTAAGCTAGTACAATGAACAATATTAACTATTGCATTTAGAGATTCAGGGCCTGAAGTATTACTAAGGGTAGATGTAACAACCACAGGATGATCAAGGCTATAGAGGTGTTTTTCTAAGGCTTGTTTCATTTCTCCAGCCGATGCATAGCGGTCTCTAGCCCTAGAAGAAACAGATTTAACTAATATGTCATTAATTGATTGTGATAGTTTTGGGTTAATTTTATTAGGAGGCGGGTTAGTACCAAAATTAAATCCATTTACAGGATGAGAAACTGGACAATGCCCAACAAGTAGATGTATTAAACTAGCCCCTAGTGAGTATATATCTGTTGCTGGTGTAACCATTCCAATAAATAGTTCTGGCGGAGCATAACCAACCGTTCCAATAGCTGTAACATTTGCTTGTGAAGAAGCAACAAAGCGTGCAATACCAAAATCAATTATGTAAATTCGATTGGCCTCTTCATCATACATAACATTTGCTGGTTTCATATCACGATAAATAATAGGTGGGTTACGAGAATGAATATATTGAAACACATCACATAGCTGAATACCCCATTGAGTAACTCTTTTTTCATCAATAATGCCTCCTGGTGTAGCCTCAAGCATTTGTTCTAGGTCTTTACCAGCAACACACTTCATAACCAAGTAATAATATCCTTCTTGAATAAAGTAATCATAAATTGAAGGGATAGCTGGGTGATCTAAACTAGCTAGGACTTCAGCTTCACGACGAAAGTCATCTATTGCCTTTGTATATTGATCCATGTCAATAAATTCCACTGTTTAACAGCACGTAGAGTATTTGACAAACGCTGATCTTTAGCTAAATAAACACTCCCCATTCCGCCTTTACCTAAACGTTTAACAATTTCATAACGCTCAGAAAGAATAGTCCCCGGTGGTAAAACATCTTTATTAGACATAGAAATAACTCCTTAAAAAATTTATTAGTAATTAAATATTGCTGATATAAAAATCTGTGGTTTTAGCAGCCTAATAAAATATTGCTATTGCTTAGGTCTAACTGACTAATTTCAAAAGATAACTGCCAATACTATTTAAGCCTAAAACCACATCCGCCAACCCCGCGTCAGCAACAGCTTTAGGCATACCATAAACTACACTACTAGCTTCATCTTGGGCAATACAAAAACCTCCTGCTTGTTTTAGGACTTTCATTCCCAGCACTCCATCATCTCCCATACCTGTAAGAACTACACCTATTGCTGATGGACCATAATATTGAGCAACTGATTCAAAAAGTGGGTTAGCTGATGGGCGATGACCTTTAATTGGCAAAGCAGAAGAAAGCTTTATCCTTCCCTTAATATCCATTAATAAATGATAATTGTCTGGTGCAATATATGTATAGCCTGACATAGGCAACGTATCTTCTTTAGCCTCTACAATATGTGAACCAATGGTTTGTGCGAGCCAGCTTATTAACCCCTGACCAAAACCTGGAGTAATATGCTGAACAATCAATATAGGTAAAGGAAAACCTTTTCCTATATGAGTTAAAACTTTACTAAGAGCAGGCGGGCCACCTGTAGATGAAGCAATAGCAACAATCTTAGGTATAGATGACAGCCTAATACTAGGCAACCTAAGCTGTGTTCTAGGCATTGGGGTATCAAATTCATTAAAACTGTTTAGAAATTTATCAGGCTGTGCTAGTGGGCCAGAACTAGTAGGGAAAATATGTGCCTTACGGGTTAAAACCTTAACGCCTGACATTATTTTTGCTTTTTCTAGTATTGCTGTAATAGTCTTTGCCCCTTCAGGAGTATTAACCGAGGTAGGTTTACTAACAACTTCTAATGCCCCTGCTTTAACTGCGTCAAAACTATTTTGACTATCATTAGCAGCAGTTACTACAACAATAGGAGTAGGCTTCCTAGACATTATTTGCCTAATAGCTTCAAAACCATCTACCTTAGGCATTATTAAGTCCATTGTGATTACATCAGGTTTAAGCAGTAAAGTTTTGTCTATTGCCTCTTGCCCATTGCGAGCAACTCCAGCAACAATAAAGCGGCTATCTTGTTCAAAAGCACGAACTAATAACTGTAATAACGCTTCAGAGTCTTCAACTATTAGTACGCGTATTTTCTCGTTCATTTATTTTTCCGTTAATTTCATAAGTTCTTATAGTCTAACAAAATACATTTTTTTTAATTACCGCCTAGAGATAAATCACTGGGCTATTGTCAATTGCCCCTAATGG
>CAZHXL010000320.1:0-4056 GCA_964536575.1 uncultured Clostridia bacterium
TTATGAAGCTATTAATAGACCAATAGGCTATCAATTAATTCTAGACGTACTAATAACTCAATTTACCATAGAGTTATTACGTAATCGCTTAAGAATTCGTCGCAACCCGCAGCTAGAGCTTTCCCGTGTAGGCATAGTAGATCGTCGCTTGCGTCGTGCCATTGAATATATTCACTCTCACTATAGCCAAGAGTTAGGGTTATCAGAAATAGCCCAAGCAGCCTTCTTAAGCGAGTATCATTTTGCTCATTTGTTTAAAAAACTAACAGGTCTGACCCCTAATAACTACTTAATAGCGGTACGTATTGAGCAAGCAAAAAGGCTACTTATAGAGACAGATGAATCTATGGTCAATATTAGCTTAGCAGTTGGTTATTCTAGTCAAAGCCACTTTACAAAGGTGTTTCGCACCTTTACAGGCTTAACCCCTACTAAATACCGGGAAAGATTATTGAGCAAATAAAAAGCTAGCCCATAAATAAACTTTGAGCTAGCTTTCTTATCGCAAATTAAAATGTCTAAAAATTAAAAGTCGCAGTATTAGAAGTAACGCTCCCTACTGTTACAGTAACGGTGTTTTGACCTTTTTTGAGAGCAAATTTTTTTTTGCTACCTTTAAGGTCAATTTTAGTGTCTGTTTGACTACTAATTGTGTTAGTTACATCCAAACCATTTACTCTAACAATCGCACCTGAAGTACCAAAGCCTAAGCCCAATATTGTCAAAGTAGGCTTAGTAAAAGATGCATTAGTAATCATCAGGCTACCAGACACAGCTACATTAAACATAATTTGGTCTGTTAGTCCGCCTGCATTAGTAGCACGAACCACCACTATACCACTTTGAGCACTCATTGGTGGGGCAATACGAATCACTCCATTACCATTGCCATTATCAGTCAGTGATACATATCCTGGAGCATTTCCTAAAGAAAGGGTTAAACCTGTTTGATTAGTAGGATCCATTACAGCGACATTAATTGTTGCAGACTCTCCAGGTTTTACCATTTGATCAGCAATTGGAGTTAGTTTTGGAGGTCTAAGCGTTTGTACAACACTAACTTTGACTGTTTGACTCTGTATTATCACAAAAGGTAGAGTAGTTACACCTATAACAATGACATTAAAATCCCCTAACATAGCGTTAGTAGCAGCATTGACGGTTAAAGTCGAATTACTACCAACATTTATGCCACTTTCCAAAAAGCTGTAATTAGTTTATAAAAATTCTTTGTGAAAAAGTTAACCTTAAATTGCTATTAGGTGGATCTACAGTTGCAGCTAGGGAAATTAAACCGTTAAAGTCATTAATTGCTTGAGTACTTATGGTAAAACTAGTTGCCGCTCCTAGTGCCACTGATTGCACCGAAGGTCTAGCAACTAATACAAAATCTCCTCTTGGCTTAGGTTCTACAACTAAACGAATCATTTCTTGACGAGCCATTCCGCTTGCTTGACCTGTAACAGTAATACTAAATACTCCTGGTGAAACACTACTAGAAACATTAACTGTCAAAGTAGCCATTTGACCATTGTTAACAGTAGCAGTAGATAAGTTTAGAGAAACACCAGAATTTGTAGGAACTAAGACAGTAGACAAAGAAACAGCACTATTAAACCCATTTAGGCTATTAAAGCCAATGTTAAAGCTAGCTGAACCGCCTACTTGAATATTTTGAGAAACCGGAGTGACATTAAGGGAAAAATCTGGAGCATTTGCCACATTTCCAGCCAGTTTCATAACACGAATAGCATTATTAAAAGTGTCTAGGACAAACAAATTACCATTACCATCCAAAGCTAGGCTATTAGGGCTATTAAGTTTTGCTTGCACTCCTAAATCACCATCACCGCTAAAGCCCGTAACACCTGTGCCAGCTAGAGTGCTAATTATGCCTGTTTGAGCGTCAACACGACGAATACGATCATTTTCTGAGTCTGAAATAAAGAGATTACCAGCATCATCGACCACTACGCCTTTTGGTAGCCTTAGACTTGCTGCTGTAGCAGAACCACCATCACCGCTAAAATCATCTTTACCATTACCAGCAACACTAGTAATTATCCCAGCACTGTCTATTTTTCTCACTCTACTATCATCACTATCAACAACATATAAATTACCTTTGCTATCTATTGTCAAAGCACGAGGAAAAACAAATTGAGCAGATGTAGCCATTGCACCATCACCGCCAGATCCCATCATTCCTGTACCAGCAATTGTAGTAATTATTCCTATTGTAGTGTCTAACTTACGAATTCGTCGATTATCAGAATCAGCAATAAAAAGATTGCCATTTTTATCAAGAGCTAAACCATGTGGAGAATTTAGCCGTGCCTTTGTAGCCACAGCACCATCACCACTAAAACCTGACATTCCAGTTCCAGCAATTGAGGTAACATCCCCTGTAGCCAAATCTACTTCTAGGATCATATTTCTACCAGTATCAGAAATATATAAGCTGGATTCATTTACAGCAATCCCACTAGGAAACCGCAAATTAATATCCAAGGCTGAATCTACTAATGCATTTATTCCATCACCGTCTCCATCACCGTCTCCATCACCGTCTCCATCGTCACTATCATCACCCTCTCCGTCTCCATCGCCGCCATCGCCATCATCATTATCACTATTGCTGCCATCATCATCGCCAAACTCTTCCCCAAGGCTATCATCACCTAAAGTAGTGTCTAGGTCATCATCTCCAACAATTGTGTCTGCAACCCCTTTATTTATATCTATTACCACAATTCTATTGTTAAAAGTATCTGCTACATAAATAATCCCATTGTCATCAATTACCATTGCTTCAGGGTAATCAAACCGTGTATCCATCACACTACCCCTAGGAGTAAAACTATTTGTTCCATTACCTGCAACTGTATTAATCACGCCTTCAGTATTTACACGACGAATTCGGTTATTACCAGTATCAGAAATAATTAAGTTACCCAAACCATCTACAGCTATTGCTTTAGGAAGATTTAAGCTCGCTGTATTAGCTAAACCATTGTCACCACCAAAAGCAAATTCTCCACTCCCTGCAATACTAGTAATCGTCCCTGTTTTAGCATCAACTCGACGAATACGACTATTAGTAGCATCTGCAATAAAAATATTGCCTAGAGTGTCAAGCTTAAAGTCTTCAGGAGAGTTTAATTTAGCACTAGTAGCACTACTTCCATCACCTGCAAAACCTTTAGTACCATCACCTGCAACCGTAGTAATAGTTTGAGTACTAGCATTAATACGACGAATTCGGCTACTAGATGAAGCTAGGAAAAACACGTTATTAGAACTGTCTACTGCTACAACCTCTACCGCTCCTATTGCAGTACTTGTTGCCAAGCCCCCATCTTCACCAATAGTTTTATTTCCATTACCAGCAATAGTAGTAATAACTCCTGTAATCGCATCAACTCGACGAATTCGGCTATTTCCTGTATCAGCAATTAAGATATTGCCTGATAAGTCAACAGCAACACCTTGAGGGAAACGTAGGCTGGCCGCAGTAGCTGCGCCATTATCTCCGCTAAAAGTGCGCATACCATTACCTGCGACACTAGTAATAACCCCTGTAATCGCATCAACTCGACGAATTCGGCTATTACCAAAATCTGCAATAAACAAATTACCGCTACTATCCAAAGTAATACTCTTAGGTAAGTTAAGACTAGCAGCTAATCCCAAAGCACCATCACCAGCAAAGCCTCTAACGCCATTACCTACTACAGTAGTAATTACCCCTGCTGTGTCTATCATACGGATACGATGATTATTAGAATCAACTACAAAGATATTACCTGCACCATCAATAGCTACACCTTCTGGCCTATTTAGGCTAGCTTCTAAAGCATCTCCACCATCACCCAAGAAGGGAATTCCACCAGCAAAAGTAGTGATACGTCCATCAGTTAAATCTTGTAAAGGATCAGAAAAAACTCTAAAAGGTCTTTGTACCACACCACCACGAGTGCGAATTGATAGAGTTCTAACCCCTGGTGCTTGTTGGGATGGAACAGTAAACCGCAGTCTAGTAGCACTTTCTATTGT
>CAZHXL010000320.1:4066-5113 GCA_964536575.1 uncultured Clostridia bacterium
TATCTTGAGTCATATTAATAAATTGCGGCGCGCCAATAGTTACAACTTTTACAGCTTCGCTATCACTAGCAGCATTGCTATCTAGGACTAAAGTTTGATTCCCTCTAACAACAACACTAGCAGCTTGACCAAAACTAACACCTGATTGAGCTAAAGAAACAATTTGTCGTTGCTTAGGGTCGTCTGTAATAAGTTTTGCACCCAATTTATCTACCACATAGATATTACCGACGCTATCAACGCTAATCGATGTAGGTTGATTAAATTCAAATTCGCTATCTGCTAGAGGAGAAATATCTTGGGCACTGGTTTGAGGACTGGTTTGATTAATTGGGCCAATGGTTTTTACTTTGCCATCTAGAGAAACGGCTCTGATACGGTTATTTCCGGTATCTGCTACTAATAAAATAGGTTGCTGGGCACCAAAAAAACTATTGCTACTTGATTGAATACTAATTGCTGTTGGGCGATTAAATATGGCTGTACGTCCCTGACCATCAGCTTTTCCTGCTATTCCAGGTTGGCCAGCAATTAAACGTACTTGTTTTTTGTTAAAGTCTGCAACATAAATTGCGTGGTTACTGGTGTCAGCAATATAGACATTACCGCCTAGATCTACTGCAATACCTTGAGGGGAATTAAAAGCTGTTTGCTCAAATGGAGTAACATCACTGCTATTTGTACCAGGACTACCTGTACCTAGAATTGTTAGGACTTGATCATCAAAACCAATCCTGCGGACACTATGATTTAATGTATCTGCAATATAAGTACCACCTTGAGGGCGGTTATCTAGAGCAATTGCGGTTGGGCCAGCAAAAAGTGCTTGGGAGCGTTCTCCATCGTTTTTACCACGGCTACCCATTTTACCAGCAAAAATCTTTACATCAGCATTAGTATTATTTTTTTTGTAAATAATATTATTGGTAGGGTCACTAAGATAAATAGCTCCCTGAGCATCAACTTTAGTATCTCCAGGAACTTTTACACCACTACTATTATTTACCCTAGTTACAATAATAAAAGTCGAGATACTTTGCCCGCCCA
>CAZHXL010000320.1:5123-5960 GCA_964536575.1 uncultured Clostridia bacterium
GCCCATTCTAGCTGTAATGGTCGCATAGCCTCGCTGTAAGCCAGCAACCATGCCTGTTTCACCATCAACATTAGCAATATCAGGGCTATCTGAACTAAAAGCTGCCCCTGTCACTACTTGACCACTGCTATTTAGTAAGCTTAGTTGAAGTTGTTTCCCCTCATTAATTACAGGGTTTGGGTCACGATCTGGGCCAGTTAATACTAAACTACCACTTTGCAGTGCTTTAGCAACAAACATATGAGTATATTTGTGGTAACCTGATAAAAACACTCTGGAAGTTACTACTAATGGAATTACTAGCACACACAAGCAAATCACAAGTCTATAAGATAAAGGCTTAGTCATAAGTCCCTCTTTAAATTAACTTTTGATGTAGCAAGAAAATTCACTTAAAGTATCCTCTAGGAATACTTAAAGGTGCAAGTTTATTTATATTTTATTTTTATATAAATACATTTTTATATAAATAAACATGTTGTTTTTAGGGAAAAAGGCTAAGAGTTTTTGATTTTATCTTCCAAACCAACATTAGGCTATCTCAGGTAATTTTTTAGACTCAAAATAGTTTTTCCTGCTTTTTCATGCTAGACTTTGCCTAGATTCAA
Source organism: uncultured Clostridia bacterium (assembly GCA_964536575.1). GTDB lineage: Bacteria > Acidobacteriota > Blastocatellia > Chloracidobacteriales > JADJPF01 > JADJPF01. The sequence continues at coordinate 5,732 of CAZHXL010000320.1, forward strand.
AACCTTTCTCTAACTTAGAAATTAAAATTTAAATCAACATTTTCCAACAAGCTAAAACAGGAAAATATTATGTTTGGCGAGTATCTACACCTTATCTATCTCTTTACCACCATATTTGGGGTAGGAGTAATGCTGCTAGACTTGCTAGGTGTATTTGCTCATAGTTTTGGTGGTCACCATTCTGATGCCCATAGCCATGCTGAAGATACTTCTCATGGGGATCTTAATA
>CAZHXL010000321.1:0-5953 GCA_964536575.1 uncultured Clostridia bacterium
TACTAATGTAGCCAAAATGAACATGTCTCCAGAATATCAATATGGCGTTCAAGGTCGTAGTCGAGAGTTAGGACGCGCAGCCAGAAACTTCCTTATTGCTTTTGTGCTTTCATTTGCATTTATGTATATGGTTTTAGCTGCACAATTTGAAAGTTTTCTTGATCCTATTACCATTTTACTTAGTTTACCGTTATCTATTCCTTTTGCTTTGCTCTCATTAATTATGTTTAACCAAACATTAAACATTTTTTCTGCCCTAGGAATTTTGATGTTATTTGGAATAGTAAAGAAGAATTCTATTTTGCAAATTGATCATGCTAATCAGCTTAGGTCTCGTGGCTTGAGTACTTATGATGCAGTGATGCGTGCATGTCAAGATCGATTGCGTCCTATTTTAATGACAACTATCGCACTGGTAGCAGGAATGTTACCAATGGCACTAGGTCAAGGGCCTGGCTCAGCCTCTCGTCGCTCGGTTGCTATTATTGTCATTGGTGGCCAGTCACTATGTTTACTTTTAACTTTATTAGTAACACCTGTTGTTTATTCGCTCTTTGATAGCCTAGTTAAAACCTTAGCTTGGCAAAATTTAGTAACAAAATTCCCATTTTTATCAAGAAATAAAACTCAAAATATCTAGTTTTTTTCTTTTTAGTTATTGTAGAGTTTGTCAGTAACATTTATTATTGGGGGCATGAAAGAAACAACTGCTGCCATTTTAATCATCGGAGATGAAATTCTCACTGGTAAAACTGAGGAGAAAAATGCAAAATTTCTGATCTCTGAATTGCGCGATCTAGGTGTTAGCTTACATCTTATTTTAGTAATTTCAGATGATGTAGACCAAATTGGGGCTGCAATTGCAGATCTGTCTAAGCGTTTTACTTATGTATTTACTTCTGGTGGCGTTGGCCCAACTCACGATGATGTAACATTACTAGGTGTATGCAAAGCCTTTGGTACTGAAATGCATAGGCACCTTGAGCTAGAAGCATCATTAAGAAAATACTTTGGAGATAAAGTTCAAGAAACACATTTAAGGATGGCTGATATTCCTCAAGGCTCAACCTTTATCACTCTACCAGAACTACGATGGCCAATACTTTCTTATCAAAACGTTTATATTTTCCCTGGAGTACCAGAATTTTTTAGACAAAAATTTTCTGCAATAAAAGAACGTTTTCGTACCTCAGAATTTTACCTAAAACTAATATTTACCAAACAAGACGAGTTTGACATTGCAGACCACCTCACCCAAGTTGCTAAAGACTATCCTCAAGCCGCTATTGGCTCTTACCCTGTTTTTGATCGCGATGATTACCGAGTTAAAGTAACAATTGAATCTAAAGACAAACAAGTTACTGAAAATGCGTTCAATATGCTTATTTCTCTATTTGATAGTAGCCATATTGTGCGCTGTGAATAAAGCTTTAATCCATATATTTATGTAATATATAGTTAACATCAATATATTCTATTATTTAGGAGCATATATGAAACATTCTCCAGGGTTTCTTAATATTGTAGAAGATGCTAAAAGACGCATTAAAGAAATTTCTATTGAAGAAGTAAAAGCTAAATTAGATCGCGAAGAAACATTTTATTTTATTGATGTGCGAGAAGATCACGAATGGCAACAAGGTCATATTAGTAAAGCAGAACACCTAGGACGAGGAATTATCGAACGAGATATAGAAAACAAAATCATAGATAAAACTGCTGAAATTATTCTTTACTGTGGAGGAGGTTTTAGATCTGCTTTATCAGCAGACAATTTACAAAAAATGGGCTATAGCAATGTTTACTCAATGGATGGTGGGTATCGTGCCTGGAAAGAAGCGGATTTTCCTATAGCGGAAAATTAAAATTTCCTCGTCTATATTAAATAATAGAGCTAACAATTCTGGCTTACATATTTCTAAAAGAAGGAAAATTATGCAACCATTAACTATTTATTTAGCAAAGGTTAAACCTATTATTATTCTATTATTAATACTCACTTCCGCAACCTGCACCCAAGCAATACAAAAAAATAAACCTAATCAAAATAAATCTAATCAATCAAGAGTGGGAAACGTAATTTTTACCCCTCCTTCAGGATGGCAATCATTTAATCAAACAGGCATAACAGCCTATGTTCCAGGAGACAAACCTCCTGCTCAGGCCTCTACTTTTATTGCCATACTTCCAGGACATGACTTTAGTGGTAATTTTCGTGAGTGGTTTGACTTGGTTTTAGCCCAGTTACATAAAAACTCCAAAATCCTTCTTAAAGGTGACATAACCGAAACTACTGATGATGACAAACAATATAAAGTTCTTTTCACTTCCGTAAAAATACAAACAGAGGATGGCAACCAAGCTTACCGTTTCTATTTAGGTGCCCACCCTGGTGAAAAGAGGGCAGAGTTATTTATGTTTTCTTCTAATTCCCAAGAAGAATATAATCGCTATTTTCCTGTATTAAAAGAGTTTCTAGGATCTACAGACTTTATTAATGTTGTTGAGGCTAAATCGAACACCCCTCTTTCATCTCCTAGTCCTAGTAAAGCTAAGCCCACTGGTAATGGCTTATCAGGCTTATACGTTGGAACAGAAAGTCGTCAGCAATTTAACGTTAATACTAAGTTTTATGACTATATTGTTAGACAGATATATTATTTCTTTTCTCCTGATGGTCGCATTTATTATGGCCTACCTAAAGGTGGCACATTAGATAATTTCGACTTTGATCAAGCGCAAAAGAGCGATCCTAATAACTGTGGCATTTACCAAATATCAGGAAGCCAAATCCAATTTCGCATCGGTAGCAATTCAGCAAATCCCCCTATAGCTTTTAGTAATAATCAAGGTTCTTTACAAATTGGTCGAACTAAGTTTTATCGTGTAGAACAATTTAGCGGCTTACGCTTAAATGGTACATATGCAATTAAAACTTTCACCAATACTTCTAGTGGTAGCAATATTGGTGGGGTCGGTGGAGAAAAACAATTAGTTTTTAGCCGTGATGGTAAATTTGCTCAAAGCGGTTTTGTTGGTTTTTCTAGCAGTGGCAATAGTGGTGGGGTAACAACCTCTAGCAAAACAAGTGGTTCAGGCACTTATCGCGTAGTAGGAAATACATTAGAACTTACTTACTCTGATGGCAAAAAGGTTATACATACTTTTTTTGTTTACCCAGAAAACACAAATGAACCAAGACCAGGGTTAATAGTTATTGATGGGGGCGCGTACTTACTCCGAGACTAAGTTATAATATCAATAAGCCTGTATGTTATTAACACGTTATAGCATACAGGTAAGCTTTTTAAGCCTTCCAACCCCTACTTAAGTTGCACCAAAGCAATTGACAGCCTTTCACCAAGAATCATAGAATCAGCATATTGCTTCCTATAAATTAGATATTCTAGAGGCCAAAATGCAACAAAACTTCTTCCAATACTTTAGTATTTCCTTACGTTTAGATACTAGTTTTTTACTAAAGCTATCTTTAATATTAACTATTCTTATTAGTACAACATCGTTAACTTATGCACAACAACGGCCTTTATTAACAGAAGATGTAGACATAATTGAACCAGGAAGCATTCGAACCCAAATAGGAGTAGAATTACTACAAAAACAAAAATTTAGCGTTTCTGGTTTGGAAGGTGATCTAAGCCGTATTGGAGTAATTGGTTTTACCTTTGGACTTTCCTCTAACGTTCAATTTGAAGTCGAAGGAACGTTGCAAAACTATCTAAGTATTGACCGAATAGGATCAAGTAAGATCCCTCTACAAATTGCTTCTGGGGCACTTTCTACAAATGATGTTGGCGATTTTACGCTAGCAACTAAAATTAAACTTAGAAAAGAAACAGAAAGATTACCCGCCGTAGGGTTTCGTTTTGGAGTTCAGCTACCAAACACTAACCAAGCAAAAGGATTAGGGTTAAACACAACCAACTTTTTTGCAAGCGTATTAGTAGGAAAGAAATTTTTTGACAAGCGTCTTAATTTATTCGGCAATTTAGGGCTAGCAATTTTACCAGCACCTCTAGAAATTTTTTCACAAAATGATGTAACAACTTATGGCATTGCTGGTATTTATAAAGTCAACCCTCGGTTAAATTTGGTTGGAGAAGTTTCTGGCCGTTTTAGTAGTCGTAAAGCTCAGCTAGGAACAGAAGACTTAAGTGAAGCTCGTTTTGGTGTACAACTAATGGCCGCAGGGTTGCGATTTGATTTAGCAGGAACAAAAGGGTTGACTAAATTCAGCCCTCGTAGTGGGATAATCTTTGGTGTTACTAAAGACATTAAAACTTTTACTCCTGTGCAGTAATTTTATCGAGGTATAAGACTATGGAAATAAGCGATGTACTAGTTCCAATTGATGCTTTTGTTCCTTCGCTAAAACCTTTAGAGTATGCTCTTTCAATGGTTTCGGCTGAAGGTGAAATATACCTTTTACATGTAATTGACAGCGATTTCCTAGAAAAAATAGAACAAAATGAACTTAGCACTAAAGAAGTAGTACTAGAAAAACTACGTCAACGTGCTGAAGATGCATTGGATAAAATAATGGCTGATCATGGTGATTCAGCAAAAAAACTCAATAAAATGGTAGTAGTAGGTATCCCTTTTGTTGAGATATTACGCATTGCCAATGACCTAGATTTTTCTTTAATCGTTATGGGTATTCGTGGAAAACCTAACCCAATTAAGGAAATTTTCTTTGGTAGTACAGTAGATAGGGTTTTACGCGCTACTCGTATTCCTGTTGTTTGTGTACCATTATAAACAAAAACTATCAACTTTTATACTTAGCATAATCTTCTGGAGTATCAAAATCTTCTAAAACAACACTACTAGTTACTAAAACTAGTAGTGTTTCTTCAAAATACTTCCTAGTTACTTGATTTAGCCCTGTCTCTATTGGCAAATTTAAAATTTCTTCTTTGCAATGAACATCAATAATGATGGGATGTCCTGACTTTCCTTTATAATTTGGTTTTACAATTAGAGCTTGGTTTTGATAATAACTTTCTATTAACTGGTTGATAAGTTCTGTAGGAATATGTGGTTGGTCAACTAGGGCAATCAAAAAAGCTTTTGCATTAGGGTTAACTACTTTAAGCCCTGCTTGAATTGAACTAGTCATTCCTAATAAATAATTTTCATTTATAACAATCTTTAGCTTATTAAAATAAGGCTCTTTGCTTAAGATATTTATCAGATCACTAGAACGATGACCTAATACTATACATAACTCATCAATATTAGCAGCTAATAAACTAGTAATAATACTAGTAATAAAAATCTTATTTCCAAATGGTAATAATTGCTTAAACTTACCCATTCGGCGTGATTGGCCTGCTGCAAGTAGTATCGCGGAGATCATAAATTATATTATAATCCGTCACTTAAAATTTCTCATTAAATTAATAGCCCATAGATAAATCAATGGGCTATTGTCAGATGCCCTTACAGGGCATTAGGATTATTTTATTGATTACTTAAAAATAACTAAAGGGATAACTAAATGGTAGCTCCTGATATGGAAAAAATTGTCTCGTTATCTAAACGACGAGGCTTTATCTTTCAAAGCAGTGAAGTTTATGGTGGAATTGGTTCAACTTGGGATTATGGACCACTTGGTGTTGAACTAAAAAATAATGTTAAGCGTGCTTGGTGGCGTAGCGTAGTTTATGATCGTGAAGATATGGAAGGATTAGATGCTGCAATTCTAATGAATCGGTTAGTTTGGCGTTATTCTGGTCATGAAGCAACTTTTTCTGATCCTTTGGTTGATTGCAAACAATGCAAAAAGCGTTTTCGCTCTGACCATGTTCAAGGCAAGGTCTGTCCAGAATGTACAGGAGAATTAACAGATCCTAGAAGTTTTAACTTAATGTTTCAAACTTATCTTGGGCCAGTACAAGACGATTCTGGACTAGCTTATTTAAGGCCAGAA
>CAZHXL010000322.1:0-5932 GCA_964536575.1 uncultured Clostridia bacterium
CAGCAGTTCAATCTGGTAGCATGCCTCCATGGAAGGCGGCTGAAGGTTGTGGGAGTTTCAATGATGAGCGTATTTTAACTAGTGCTCAAATTGAAACCCTAAGCAAATGGGCTGATATGGGCGCGCCAGAAGGCGATACAGCAGACTTGCCTCCACCAGTTATCTTTAATAGTAGTTGGGGACTGGGCGAGCCTGCTCTAGCATTAAAATCTAATGAACCATATGAGCTACGCGCTACAGGTGATGATATTTATCGCTGTTTTGTTTTACCACATGTTTTTGAAGAAGATAAGTATGTTACTGCTGTAGAAGTTTTACCTGATGCAACCGAAGTAGTTCACCATGTGCTGCTTTTTATAGACGGTAAAGGTACATCGGTAAAATTAGATGAAGCTGATCCTGGCCCAGGATATACTTCTTTTGGTGGCCCAGGGTTTGCGCCAACAGGTGGTTTAGGAGGTTGGGCACCTGGTAATACTCCTCGTTTTTCTCCTAAAGGTGTTGGCCTTAAAATTCCTAAAGGCTCGCGTGTTGTTATGCAAGTCCATTATCACTCTAATGGTAAAACAACTTTCGATCAAACTCGTGTAGGCTTACATTTCTCAGACATTCCCCTAGAAACCGAACTTCGTAGTTTTCCAGTATTCAATCTAGGGTTTGCAATTCCTCCAGGAGCAAAGCGTCATAAAGTTGTTGGCCAATACACTATCCCTACTGGTGTTAATGTTAAGGTACTCGGTGTTAGCCCTCATATGCACCTACTTGGTCAAAAAATCAAAGTAGAATACACCTTACCAAATGGCAAAAATCCTACTTGTATGGTAGATATTCCTAAATGGGATTTTAAGTGGCAAGGCACTTATTCTTATAAAGAGCCTATTTCTTTGCCTGGTGGGACTAAAATTAAATTAACTTCTATTTATGATAATTCCACTAATAACCCTAATAACCCTAATAAAACTCCAAAGACTGTTACTTGGGGTGAACAAACTACAGATGAAATGTGCTTAGCTTTTGTTAGCTACATCTTAGATCGTAAGACTACCCAAGCTCAGGGCACAACTGCAACCTTAGAACCAATGGTAGATCAAATTGCTCTTGATCCTGCTGCTAATCCACGTATAACAATGGGTGGTAAAGACTTAATAGAACAAGCTAATATTCGTTTAATGGGTTCGATTCTAAGTAGTTCGCCTGCTGAGATGTATAACTGGGCACCTGCTTATAGTAAAGCACAAATGAATATATTACCTTGGCGTTCACCTAAGAATTTTGATATTCCTCAAAAGCCTATGTGCCACTAATTTAAGGTTAAAACTTAAAAACCAAAAAGGGTAAGTCAAAAGCTTACCCTTTTTATTTTATTCTTAAGAAACAAAACTTAAAGTTCTACTCCAAGTGAGCGCAGAAAATCTAAGCTAAATATTTCTATTATTGAAGTACGAACAACCCGTCTATTACTTAAAGAAGCAACCATTCGATCACCTCCAGAAGGGTTCATTGTATGAATTAGAATTAAAGCATTATCATTAGGGGTTTGCCTAGTCCCTAAAAAATAGGCTACTTCATAACCATCACCTGATGCAATCCAGTCATTGTCATGTTCAGTTAAATCATGGTCAAGACAAATTAAATCAAAGCTTTCTTTAGCAAGTATTTCTATTGCTTCCTGAGAATCTGCTGAATGTGTAAGTAAGTGTGACTTAAAGAGTTTACGAAATCTTTGCATTCGCTCATAACTATCCTCTAATAAAAACACTTTCATACTTAACCATTTGTTTCTATTTACGGCTTTGAAATAGGTTAGATAATTTACTTTATGCTGTGCGCATTTTGCCAATTTTATCAGAGATTTGATAAATAGACCTTAATGGCAGTACTCCAAATAAACGATATGCACCAACTGCATTAAGTCCAGCAGAGGCAATACAACCACATTGTTTACAGTCTGGGTTGCCGCCAAATTGACATGGGCTAATTTTACCTTTTAGATCAGCAGTAATATTTAAGGTAGTGCGAGCAAAAATGCAGTCTTTTGGCGAACTTGGAGGATTACGATATCCTGCAATTACTACATCAGGCAAATTTAATTTTGGAAACCTATCACGTAAAGTAGCAAGCTCAACAAGTAAACTTTCGCGAGTATCTCCTGAAATAATTTCTTCATCTTGACCACCAACCTGTGGAGTAAAAAGGCTAAACCAAATTTTCCTAACTTCATCACGATTTGACCAAAAAGATAAAAAGTCTTCAAAATATTTGGGCTTTTTAGTCATTTGGTTAGTAATTGTGCAGTGTACTGTGATGCCATGACCAACAATGTTTTTTAGGATTTTTTCGTAGGTCGCAGGTTTACGCCGTTCATCATGCTCTGGTTGGAGACCATCAATAGACACAACCAAAAATAAATCTTTTATTTTTGCCCACTCTGGCGGAATTTCTCTTACAGCACTGGTAACAAGCTGAACAGCTATTCCCATTTCACTTAGTATTGGTAAGAGTGTATTTAACTCACGAAACCGAACAAGTGGCTCTCCTCCAACTATTGATAAATGTAGTGGCTTATATTGTTTTACTAAAGCAAGTATGCCATTAACTAAGTCTTGTCCTTTATAATCAGCTAATTGTCTTAAGGTGCCAAGACTACCTAAGTGTGAAGGTTCATAAGCATAACAACCAGGACAACGCAAAGGGCATTCTCTGGTAATTTCAACAGATAAAGATGGGTAATGTCCCCCTAAGATACGGTTCCAAGCTCGTACTACATCACTAGATTTCATTTAATATTCCTACTATTTAGAAAATTAACTTTTTTGATAGGTTGCAACTGTTGCTAAACCTGTTTTCAGAATACTCTAGAAAGCTCTAAGCTCAGACATGTTCCACCTAAGGAAAAGCTTTGAGAGAATTCTGTACTAAGTAATTAATTTAGCCAGAAAAGGATAACATAGTTGAGTTATTCAAAATACCTTGCTTGGAATTTCTCATCCTAAGTTTTAATAAAAACAAATTAAACAAATTTCTCAGCGAAGTCTTGCTTGACGTAGTGGTGATGGGCAATTAAACTGTTTCGCTGTTAAATGGTTAATAAATGGTTAACTTAGGTGTTCATAACTAGTTTATGAATAATGGTTTATAAATATAACTAAAAATAGGTGGAACAGACATGCATAATCTTTTTAACACTTTACAGACTTTTGAGCTTGGTAATGGTCAAACTGGTAAATTTTATTCTTTGCCACAACTAGAAAAATCGGGCGTTGGCCCTATTTCTAAATTGCCTGTAAGTATTCGTATTGTGCTGGAGTCAGTCTTACGTAACTATGATGATAAAAAAATACGTGAAATAGATGTACGCACTTTAGCCAATTGGCAACCTAACGCAGAACGTACAGAAGAAATCCCATTTGTTGTAGCACGTATTGTCTTACAAGATTTTACTGGTGTACCACTCCTAGTAGATCTAGCTGCAATGCGCTCAGCAGTACATCGTATAGGGAAAAATCCTAAAATTATTGAGCCTCTCGTACCTGTAGACCTTGTAGTTGACCACTCTGTCCAAGTAGATGTCTCTAATCAAAGTGACGCGCTTAAACTTAATATGGAAATTGAGTTTGAGCGTAACCGCTTGCGCTACCAGTTCCTAAAGTGGGGTATGCAAGCTTTTGAAAGCTTTAAGGTTGTTCCTCCTGGCATTGGGATTGTTCATCAAGTAAACCTAGAGTATTTAGCTAAAGGTGTACTGCAAAAAGACAATACTTATTATCCTGACACACTAGTTGGTACAGACTCTCATACTACAATGATTAATGGCTTAGGCATTGTTGCGTGGGGCGTAGGTGGCATTGAAGCCGAAGCAGGAATGTTAGGACAGCCTGTTTACTTTTTAACCCCTGATGTAGTTGGTTTTCATATGACTGGCAAGCTACGTGAAGGTGTGACCGCAACAGACCTAGTACTACATTGCACAGAAATGCTTCGTAAAGCCAAAGTAGTAGGAAAATTCGTAGAATATTTTGGCGAAGGCGCAGCCTCATTATCACTCCCAGACCGTGCCACGGTCGCCAATATGGCACCAGAATATGGTGCAACTATGGGATTTTTCCCTGTAGATGAAGAAAGCTGTCGTTATCTACAAGCAACTGGCCGAACAGAAGAACAAGTAAATGCTTTTCGTAATTACTTTAAGGCTCAAGAAATGTTTGGTATGCCAGAAAAAGGTGAGTGTAATTACAGTACTTTACTTGAGCTTGATCTAGCTGAAGTACAACCTGGGATTGCTGGCCCCAAACGTCCACAAGACCGTATCAACCTTACAGAAGTAAAATCTAAATTTATTGATCTTTTCCAAAAACCTGTTAAGGAAAATGGCTATAACAAACCTAGTGAAGAACTTAACAAACGTGTAGCAGTAAGTTTTAGTAGTGGGCAAAAATCAAGTAGCTTGCCAATTTTAACTTCTACAGTAGAGTCTCGCGCTAGTGGCAAAGCCGTAGACCTAGGACATGGTGACGTTTTAATTGCTGCTATAACCTCTTGTACTAATACTTCTAACCCTAGCGTAATGCTTGCAGCAGGATTACTAGCTAAAAAAGCTGTGGAAAAAGGGCTGTCTGTTCCACCACATGTTAAAACCTCTTTGGGGCCTGGCTCACGTGTAGTTACTGATTACTTAGCAAAATCCAACCTACAAACCTATTTAGATAAATTAGGCTTTTACACTGTTGGATATGGCTGTACAACCTGTATTGGCAATTCTGGCCCACTAGATAGTGATGTAGAAGATATTATTGTCAAAAATGACCTAATTGCAGCTAGTGTGCTAAGTGGTAATCGTAACTTTGAAGCTCGTGTTCACCAAAGTATTAAGGCTAATTTTTTAATGAGTCCTCCATTAGTTGTAGCTTTTGCTATTGCAGGTAGAGTCAATATTGATATGACTTCTGAACCTATTGGTAAAGGTAGTGATGGTAATGATGTTTACTTGCGTGACATTTGGCCATCAAGCGAAGAACTAAGCCAAGTACTCGGTACAGCGATGGACGCAGAAACTTTCCGCCGCCTATATTCTAACTTTACCGATGACAACCCGCTTTGGAATGAAATCCCTAGTAGTGTTGGTGATGTTTATGAGTGGGATAAAGATTCTACTTATATCCAAGAGCCTCCATTCTTTGAGAATTTTAGCCTATCAGCAGGAAAATATGCTGATATTAAAGGTGCTAGACCACTGGCAATCTTTGGCGATTCAGTAACAACTGACCATATTAGCCCAGCAGGATCAATTAAGAAAACTTCCCCTGCAGGTGTTTACCTACAAGAAAAAGGCGTTGAGGTAGCAGATTTTAACAGTTATGGCTCACGTCGCGGTAACGATAGAGTTATGGTACGAGGTACTTTTGCTAATGTGCGAATTAAAAACCTCATGGTTCCAGGTGTAGAAGGTGGTGTAACTGTTCATCAACCCGATGGCGAACAGCTAAGTATTTATGACGCAGCAATAAAATATCAAGCTAGCGACGTTCCACTAATTGTTTTTGCTGGTCAAGAATATGGAACAGGGAGTTCTCGTGATTGGGCGGCTAAGGGTACAAAACTCCAAGGGATTAATGTTGTAGTAGCGCAAAGCTTTGAGCGTATTCACCGTAGTAACCTTGTAGGAATGGGCGTACTCCCTTGTCAATTTAAGGAAGGCACTACTGCACAAAGCTTAAAGCTTGATGGTACAGAGACTTTTGACCTGCTTGGTTTAGAACCAATGCCTAAACCACAACAAGATGTCACCCTAGTTATTCATCGTGCTAGTGGTGAGACTGAAGAAGTACCACTAACTTTACGCATTGATACTGGAATTGAAGTTGAGTATTATCAGCATGGCGGTATTTTGCCTTATGTGTTAAGAAACCTAATTGCCAGTGCTTAAATTAATAAA
>CAZHXL010000323.1:0-5907 GCA_964536575.1 uncultured Clostridia bacterium
GCTGCGGCTTTGCTTCTTTTGGTTTTAAATTTTAACTCTTAATTCACATTAACAGTGATAACGGCGTCTTGAGGCCAAGCAGATGCCCGATCTATTGTTGGGGGGTTAGAACATCCAGTCTGAGCATCAACTAGGTTTATTAATTTTTTTGGATTTAGAACTAATAAGCTAGAAATTAAACAACAACTAACTAACATTAACTTTATGATGAACCGGAAACTCATTAATTATATTCTCCTTGGTACAAGGTCTGTGTAGGTATTAATTTTGCATTTGTCGTATTTGTTCTAGAAATGTAGTTTCGTCACGGTCTTTGTGGTCAGTGAATGGTAATTGACTATTAGCTCCATCTAGAGGTGTTACTAAACCATCTTGTAATTGATAGGCAGTAAGAATAGAAAAATCTTGCCCATCTTGGTTATATTTAAGAAAGAATAAGTATCTTTTGTCAATTTCTGGCATTCCCTGGTTTAAAGTGCTGTAAATTTGGATTCGTCCAGAGGGAAACTGTACTGCTCCACCTATACGTTCCGCTATAATTGAGTTAGATATCATCAATGATGTTCCACTAATGTCTTTTAAAATTTCTTCGATTTCTAAGGTAAATTCTGAGTGAATACTGGTTTTATTACTTGATAGATGTGCTTCTACATTAATGATTTTTCCTATTATTACAGTATCGCTTTCGGTTTTAGGGAGTGCTGATAAACCCCACCACCAGTGGCTAGTACTTGGTAATTCTTCCATCCCGGGTTTAAGTTCTTTTATTGGTAACATTCCAGGTTTGTCATATCGGTCGTTTCTTATTTGGCGCAAACTATGTGAGGATTCATTATTTGATTGTGGCAGTTTATAAATGGCAATAGGATAATGGTTTTTCTTAGAATTTTGCTGATTATCTAAGACAGGTTTTTGATAATTTTGGCTAGATATTCCTGTTATTGTGGTTACTAGAACTGTAATCATTATGGCACTTAACAGTAGTATATTTTTGCTATATTTTATCATTACTACTCCTTAATATATAGTTTTTTGCTTAACGAAAATAACTGTAATTATATAAATTCTTCAATATTAGTGTCAATGTATCTAATAGGTAATGCATTTGGCTAGATTATCTTATCTAAATATTCTTAATATTTTTAAAGAAAACGTATGCACACTGCTTTATAGAGTTAAGTCTATCCATTAATTTTTTGGGATAAGCTTTTGCTTTTCGTTAATGAGAAGCTTTACATATATAGACGCTTTTTTACTAAAGCCTGTCAAAATTTTAGGGAAGATTTTTATATTGGTTTTGTTTTGCAAAATGGACTCTTTGTTAGCAAAAAAGGTGTATTTGTTTTTGCTAAAGAGATTTTAATTAGCCATTATACTTTGTTTTTGTTGTCAGGAATTATTTGTTAAGAAGCTAGTTGAGTTGCTGCTTCTGGCTTAGGTTTCTTTTCAAAAACTTGGATGCTTGCATCAACTAAGCTGAAACCTTTTTCATCCATATCGCCAATTTTTCCATTAATAGCAGCAACCCATTGGGGAAATTGTTGTTTGGCTTGTTCGATTTTGTTAAACATTTTTGGTTTAGCAGTGATTGTGATTTGTTTACCATCTGCTTCTACTACAAATTCTTTCCAATTATTGGTTATTGTTTTTACATCTTCGGGAAATTCAGAAATTTTTATAATCACTTCCATTTTTCCTACTACTGGCATAGTTGTAATTCCTTTTATTTATTTGTAGTTAGATTTGTATTTAGCTAATTTGTCTTGTGTAGTTATTAGCTGCTATGGTTTTATAGCTTTGTCGTAGGTGCGATGTTATAAGCACATACGGCCCCCAAAAAGGCCCATTTTCTTTGGACGGAAAAACCTTTTTGAGAGCCTACCATTATGTGTTGGTAGAGACTACCAAAAGAAACTTTGTAGTCTCATTATAGAAGCTAAAAACAAAATTTTTCAAGTGATTAAGAAAGTTTAAGCGACCTGCCCTTACCAACCGTCTGTAGGCTCTCAAAAATAAGACCACCAAAACAACAGCCTTTTTGTGGATTAGGTTAGTGATCATATTTTTCCTAATATATTTAGTGGAGGTCAATGTGGTTGTATTAAACCAAGATAAGGAACGGATCTTATCCGCCCCAGGGGCGGACTTGATCCAGGGGCGGACTTGATAGATACAGAGATAAATAGATACAGAGATAACGCCGCCAAATCGTTTGGAGAACTTTAAGCCAGGGAATGCGGCGAAGATAAAAGATCCAGTAAGACGCCAACGAGCAGAAAATCAGGAAGATTTAGTAATGAGGTTGATGGAAGCGGAAAAGATTTTATGTTGGCATTTTTCTGGTAGAGCATTGGAATTTGAAAGCAAGCGTTATGTTGATGCTGCGGCAGCAATGCTGGAATGCTCAAATATGGCGGTTCCTTTTGGGGATCTGGGTGTAAAAGGTCTGGATTACAATGCTAGATATTTAAGTGGGGTAAGACATTGCGGTAAACCTATTTGTCCAAATTGTTTACCCTATCAGGATGCAAAGCGCAGAGAGAAATTACAACAAGTTGCAATAGGAATAGCTGAATTGCCGCTTAATCATTTTATAATGACAATTACACTAAGGCATCATTACTCGCCAAAAGGTAATTGGAAAGTATTGGTCAAGGCAATAAAGAAAACGTGGCGAAAAATGGGAAAGGAGCGATATTTTGGAGAGGCTTTAGGTTATAAATCTGTGAAGAAAGCAGTTATAGCTGCTGTGCGGGGAGGGTTTTTCTGGAAAATAGAGAGTATTTTTACGTATGAATGGGGGCATCATCCACATTTGCATGTGTTAATTTCCTTACCCCAAACAATAAATGCAGATGAGTTTCAGCAGAGAGTTAAGGAATATTGGGAGAGAGAGTTAAAGAAGCAGGGTAGATCGTGTGAGTGGCAAGATGGTTGGTTTGAGCCGTTGAGGAAATCACAGGATTTACAAAGAATGATCAAATACTTAACAGGAGGTATTACAGAAGTTACAGGAAATGCGACTAAGAAACTGCCTCCATGGAAATTGCCACCAGAAGCGTTTATTGAGATATTTTACGAGATGAAACATGAAAGATGGTTTGGAAGCGGAGGTTGTTGGAGAACAAATTCAGTAGTGGAAGCTGAGAATGAGAAGAATTTAGAGCAAGAGAGAGAAAGCAAAGAGCCATTTATTTATGTAATAAAAAGAGATTGGTGGAACTCCCTAGATTTTGTAGGTAGATTTGATGTAAGGAAGATAATTGGAAATAGAGATTTGACTCATGAAGAGTGTGTAAACAAACTAAATGAGTTTTTTATGGAGTTTTTGGAGTAAGTTAGTTTTGAGTAACAAACTAATAAATTAATTTATTAGTTATAATACTAGGGCTTTATACTGATTTTTGTATCAGTGTAAGATAAGTGTGTTTAATGAGTAATTTTTTGGCGTTGTAAAGGAGGATAGGATGGGAAATTTGAGAAGGGCGCGTAGGAAGTTAGGTGTTGGTAAGGAAAAGAGTGGAAGTGTAGCTAAAACGGGAAGAGGAAAATCTGATGATATATATAAAATACCAGCGGAGGTGTGGAATAACTGGAATTATGAAACAAAGTTTAAGGTTAGAAAAATTATTGAAGACGAGAGCTTAACACATACTGAATGTATAGCGATGATAGAGGAGTTTGTTAGTGATAGTGTAAGTAGTGGTAATAAGAAGATGGAAGAAACTGGATTGTTTGCTCGTCTGACTAAGCGATAAGTGACGGCAGTAGTTGTGCACATGGCCAGATTGTATAGAAAAGTTGCGGGTACTATAAACAACTTTGTTGATAGCCTAGATATTAGATATATTACGCAAAGTATAATGAATAAGTAGTATGTGATATATAAACTTAATTTTATATAGTTGTTCCTTTAATTTTATGCAATTGCAGATAAGCCTTTTTTCTTGACAAGAGATAATAGCTTTTTGGATGAGCCTGTTGGCTGTTTCTTGCCACACTCCCACTTACTAACCATACCCTTACTCACGTTTAGATAACGGGCAAAAACATCTTGGCTTACTTGTTCGCGTTCGCGCAATGTACGAATGTCTTTTCCTGTGAAATCTTCAATGGGGGTCAAGCAAGCTTCATCAAAATGTCGCTTTGTTGCTTTGTCGATTAAGCCAATGTTGAAAAGGTCTGAAACAGTTTCGTGAATAGCTGCAAGTGCGTCGCTTTTATATGTTTTGTTCTTGCTCATCGCTGTTTATCTCCTTAAAAGTTTCGTCTGCGACGGCCTGGGCAAGTTCGTCATCAGAATAGGTAAAAAATTTAATAGCTAAGTCCTTAAAAGCACGTTCTTCATGTTCAGCTATGTTTGCTTGTTCATTTTTAGCGAATCCATAGACAAAGAAAGCTTTGTTGGCTTTTTGGTATAAAATGATTGACCTATAGCCAGCAGACTTACCCTGTCCAGAGCGTGCAATTCTTTGTTTGATAACGCCATCACCTAAATCTGCATCTATCTTTCCGGCTTCTATGTCTTGCACAACTTGGAGTAGAGTCGCATCGCTAATAGCTTGTTTCTTGGCAAACTTAGTAAACCACTTGGTCTTGAAAATTCGCACATTCAGCCTTCCTAGCCATTTTTGTAGTCCCTAGGACTATATAAATAAACTATATATGATTGGTTCTAAGTTATCAAGCTGATGTTAATCAAAAGGAAAGCAAGGCTTTATAAACCGAAATGAGAGGCCATAAGTAGCGGCGAAGCCGCGCACATGGCCAGGTTGGATGAGAGAAAGCAAAAATCTTATAATCTGTTTCTATGAAGCTGAGTTAGAAGCAGAGAGAGAATCAAAAGATCCAGTATTGGTATTTGCACCTGTGGAAGTATGGAATAAACTAGCAGTTGAGTATAGGTTGTTGATTAGGGCAATTGTAGCAGATAGAACAATTTCAAACGCAGATTGTGTAGCTGTTGTGTTGGGAATTTGTTACCCACAGATAGAGTAAATAATACTTAGTAAATAAATTAAGTATATACTCCGTAAATTTATTGGTTTTAAGCCGATTTAGGGAAAGTGTGCGTTTATGCCGTAACATTAGTATCATTTTGCTGGTTGTCCATTTTAGCTAAGGAAAATAGTAATTGTTGTGGAACTGTTAAGCCAATAATTTGAATAATTTGAACAAATTTAGACAAATTAATAGAAGCAAAGGCGGTTGCTTCATAACGCTGGATTTGCTGTTCTTTTAGTCCTAATTTTTTAGCTAGATCTTTTTGTGTTAGTCCTGCTGCAATCCTAGCTTTAATTAGCAATTCTAGTAGATCTTCAAGAGACTTAATTTCTAGTTTAGTGGTTCCTGCTCTAAGATCCTTGTACTCTTTAATTTGGTTATTCAGTTCAATTAACTGACTGTTTAAAGCATCTTGTTGAGCTTTTAGTAGAAGTGGATGGATTGTTGATAGTTGATTGTTAGAAGTAAGAAGTTCATTTAGAGCTTGAGCAAATTTATCTCTTTGGGTTTTAGTAATACGAAATTGGCGTTCATTTTTTATCATAAGCTTGATGTCTCCAGTGAAATAGCAATAATACCTTTCTTTTTGCCAGAGTCTTTGTCTATCTGAAAAAATTCTAAAAAGGTAGATTGGCGTTGACCTACAAAAATTTGAGCAGGAAATAACTCACCAAAATATTTAGCTTTTTGAGAAGCACGGCCATGAGAAAAATCAAGTAAAGTAGGCTCAAGTAGATCAGGATTAACAGCAGAAAGATCCCAACAAGCATCAAAATCTTTTGGATAATCTTTCTTAGTAACGAAGCTACCATCAATAAAAACGGTGTTGCAACCAGCTTGTTTAGGAGCTATACTTTAAGCGGCCATAAGATGTGATTTATCTTGAGATTCAGGTGGTGGAAA
>CAZHXL010000324.1:0-5851 GCA_964536575.1 uncultured Clostridia bacterium
ATATAACAACTGGGATAGTATAACTATATATACATTTACAGTATATATACATTTAGTGTATAATTTATCGCATGATAAAAGTAAAAATTACTGAATTGCTAACCCAACAAAATCAAACGTTATATTGGCTGTCAAAACAAACAGGCGTTAGATATGCCACTATATTTGACCTGAGCAAGAACAACATAAGCAGACTAAGCCTTAGTGTTCTTGACCGTATCTGTGCTGTGCTTAACTGTCAACCAGGAGACTTGCTTGTTTATGTGGCTGACGGCAAACACAGCACCAAACTTAAACCCAAAGCGAAAGCTAAACCTAAATCCAAAACTAAATTAGTAAAGGAGTAAATTTTTATGGCAGGTCAAGTTATACCTCGTGGTGAACGTGTTTGGCTTGTTAGAGTATTTCTTGGTAGAGATCCATCTACAAGCAAACGGCGTTATCACAATCATACAATTCACGGTAATAAAAAAGATGCTCAAAAGTATCTTAATGGTGTCTTAAGAGAAAAAGACTTAGGCACTTTTGTTGAACCTTCTGCTTTAACTGTTAATGAATACCTTGATCAATGGTTAGAGAAAGCAGCAAAACCAAAGTTAAGAGAACGCTCTTTTATAGAGTACGGCTATATTTCGCAACTCTATATAAGGCCATCTATTGGAACAAGAAAGCTTTCTGAAATTCAACCATTAGATTTACAAGGAATTTATGCCAAGATGGGCAAGTTTCATAAAAGGCAAAAAGTAGTTAACAGTTTAAGTGCAAAAAGGCAAAAGAAGGCAATAGGCTCGATGTGATAGAGCCAAAAATAAAAGCAAGTAACCTAGGAAAAACTTAGTAGGCTAAAGCTAACAAAGAATCAACCCAAGAACAGCAAAGAGGCTGACCCTGAAGAATTTCAATAGGAGCCAAGCCTTTGCGATGGCCGCGTAAAAAAGGACGATGGTTGTGAAAGAAAGCAAATAGATTGAGAGAAAGTTGAGAAAGTTGAGAGCGAGAGTTATCAAGAAAAGTCCTCAAAGAACTATTAATGTTTTCAACAAAAGAACTAGAACGAATATTAGAGTCATAAGCCTCAAAGATAGAATGAGTTATGATAGAGAAATTATCTGGGTAAATACTTTCAGCCTAGTTGAGATAATGTTGAGTAAGTTCTTTGAAATAAAGCTGTTGGCGATAAGAGTTAGAATTACGGGATTTTCTACAATATTGCCAAGCTAAGGAAATAAGAGTTAACAATTCTAAAGGATAGAGTGTAGAAAAGTGAGAGTAAATAGATTGTGCCCTATCAAAGGAAGGCCAAAAAGACACAAGAGTTTTTCTAAAGCTTGTCAGAGCAAGAGTTAGAGATTCACAACCCATAGACTTGAGTAAAGATAAAATAGCTAAAACCTCTTGGTAGTTTTCTTCAGGGTCTTTAAAATTGCCAAGTGAGTCAAAGAGGTCAAAAATTTGTTTTAGTTGTTGCCAAAGGTAGGAAAAATTATCATAAAGGGCTATGGCTAAATCAGCATTAACTTGAGCCTTTTCATATAGATTAAGTTTTTCTTTCAGTATTTGCTCGCTCTTGGCACTATTAAATACTAGGAAGCGTTTTTCTTCTTCACTTATAGCAGCATAAGCTTTTTGCTCAAAACGATATATATATATAGCTATTGGCTGTAAAAGGTGAAATAAATCTGGATGATGAGTTATCCCTAATTCTTTACAAGCTTTGATTAATCCTGCCCCTAAATCACTTACTACTATTAGTTTATCGTTATTTTCTGATGAAGTAATGGATTGCCAATGATTTTTCCAAGCTTCCCTATCCCGGCTAGATGATAACTCTATCTTTAGTATTGTCAATGATCTAGCATCCATTGTTACTAATATTGGTTTTCCTTTTGCAAATATTTCATCTGCTATATAAAACTCTATTTTATTTTCTGTTGATTCTTGTATTCCTATTTGATTTGGTACTAATTCTGCTATCTCTTTGATTTTCTTTGATATATAACCTACTGAATGACTTTTTACTCCTCTGTCTTTTAATATTTCTGATATTGCTTCTAATGAACATTTCCCTTCCATTCTTAACATTAAGATTTCTCTATCTATTTGTTTTTGTTCATACTTACTGCTAATTACTCTTGGCTCTATTTCATATAAACCTTTGAGTTCCCATAATAGATAATACACAAAGAGCCTACATACTTTATAGCTTTTTGCTATCCTTGTTATTTCTCCATATTTTCCCATTCCTATAAAGGCTTGTATTGCTATTTCAATTCGCATTACACTGTTTATATCTGTCCGTCTTTGATATTTCATTTTCGGTTTGTTCCTTCTTTTGAAAGTCTTGGTGTTCTACCTCAACTTATCTTTTGGAGGAATTTTTTTCAATCAACTGTTATCTGGTTTTTTAAACTTGCCCCAAGATGCAAGAAAAAAGGTTATCACCTAGAACAATACGCTATGCAAACGCGGTTATTTCTTCCGCTTTTAAGCAAGCATTGAAATGGAGAATGTTAGCCTATAATCCAGCAACACTAGTAGAACTTCCAAGAGAATCAAGCAAAGAGATGCAAGCCTTGTCTCCAGAAGAAGCAATGCAGTTTCTTGAAGCTGTAGTAGAAGATAGATTTGGACTATTGCTAACTTTTGCTCTAATAACAGGGATGCGACCAGAAGAATATCTTGGGCTTCAATGGAAAGATGTTGATTTGCAAAAAGGGGTTGTCACTATTCAGAGGACAGTAGTTTGGCTACCCAAAGGCAAGAGTTGGTCTTTTGGTGAACCAAAGACAACTAAAAGTAGAAGAAGTATTCCTTTGCCTATTTCAATAGTGCAAAGGCTATTTAAACATAAGCACAAGCAATTGGAAGAACGATTAAAGAAAGGCTTAGAATATCAAAACTATGATTTGGTGTTTGCTAGTAATGAAGGAACACCAATTATGTTACGTAATCTAGTACGCCGACACTTTAAGCCAGCATTAAAACGCGCTGAATTGTCTGAAACATTGCGTCTTTATGATCTAAGGCATTCTTGCGCTACTTTACTTTTATCAGAGAATGAAAACCCTAAAGTTGTTAGTGAAAGACTAGGACATTCTCGAATTAATATAACCCTAGATACTTATTCCCACGTATTACCATCAATGCAACAAGCCGCATCCGACAAATTAGAAAAACTCTTGTTTTCAGAAGTGGCACACAAGAGGCACACAAAATGAAAAAGGCCACTAACCTTAGTGACCCTAACTTGTTGAATCTCTTGATGGAGCTAAGCGGGATCGAACCGCTGACCTCTTGAATGCCATTCAAGCGCTCTCCCAGCTGAGCTATAGCCCCAATTTTCCAACAACTTACCGAAAATTTCTTAAGAGGTTTTTAAGCCACTCAACTATTCTGGAAAGTGGTATCTTAGACCTCCTAAATGGTAAGAGCAATCCAATTTTCCGAATTTTAAGCTCATAATCATAAAATTTGCTTTGCAAGCTATCGAAAACAAAGTAAAACTTGGAGCGGTCTGCTAAACTATTGAATTATCAAGCCTATAGAAGAAAAAAGATGAAGATTGGCCAGATTTTTGTCTAGATATTGAGGAGCACTATAACAAAATTTCTTTCAGAAATAATTATTAAGAAATTTAACTTTACTATTATTAATTCTTATGGAAAATTAATAACTATAATATACTAAATTAAATTAGAAACAAAAGTTTTCAGGCCAAAATCAAATTAAAATAATTCAAGGAAAGCCAACATCACTAAAGTCACTTCCCAAAAAGACTATATCTGTACACATAAAATAAATAGTTTTGTATGTATCTTATAGTATAATCAAGGGTTATATTATATATTGTTACAATAAGTGACATGTAACAAATATATGAAATGTAACTAAAAAATAAAAAGGTTTAGCTTGATTCTTCACTAGATCAATAAGAAATTGGGTAAAAACTAGTTAAAAAAATAGATTTATGGTTTTAATAAGACAAAAAAGACAATAGAAGTAAGGTTGTTGCCATATTAAAAAAGCCCTAATTTTATTTTTAGGAATAGTAGTTGCTAGATAGTGATAAGTAAAAATAAAAAAACTAACTAAAATACTAAATAACAGTAAGGTAAGATTGAAAAACTATATGGAACTAACAGATGACAAAATTATTGAACAAACCCTTAATGGAGAAGTTGAAGCATTTAATACTTTAGTCCGTCGTTGGGAACGCCAAATTTATGCTCTAGCTTTTCGTATATTAAAGAAAGATGAAGAAGCTTATGATATTTGTCAAGAAACCTTCATATCGGCTTATTGTAATCTGAGTAAGTTTCGTGGTGAAGCAAAGTTTTCTTCTTGGCTTTACCGAATCGCGTTTAACTGTTGTAATACAAGATTGCGTTCTCGTGGCAATGATCTTTCTTTAGAACAACAATTGGAAGATAAAGGTTTTGAGCCAACCACAAATACAGAACATATTAATGACACTTTACAGCGACATCAAATTGCAGAAATAGTAAAACAAGCTTTAGCAGGGCTGCCTCCTGAAATGCGTCAAGTAATAATAATGAAAGAGTACCAAGGCTTAAAATTTCACGAAATAGCAGAGGTTCTTAACATTCCTATTAGCACAGTAAAAACGAGAGTTTATAGTGGCTTAGAACAATTAAAATATCGATTAAATCACTTAAAAAATATTTTATAGAAAATAAAGAAACTGTGTTGTTTCATCAAACCACATTTCTAGCCTTAAGAGATATAAGCTCAATTAGCTAATCAAAACCCGCTTTATCATCTTTATCCAAAAATCTTCTCTCAAATAATTCTAAAGAGCAAAAACAAGAATTAGCAAAATGTATCAAAGGATTTTTAATCAAATAGCCTATAAATTGCCCTACAAATTAAATTCAACAAATATAACTAGAAAAAAGGAAAAATATAATGTAAATTAGACTAACAGAAATAGCAAAATTAAAGAAAGGTAAAATAAAGAAATGGGATTTGTAGAATTAGAGAAAAGTACAACATTAATAAAAAGATTAGCAGTACACGCAGTTTATAGAGTAAATGATAAAGGAGTAGGAACACTAAGGTTTACAAAAAATGGAATAGAAAAATTGGCTGAACTAAAACTAATAGAAGTAGCTAAAGAATTTAAGCTCTATATAGATAAAGACACAAAAAGTTTAGCCTTTAAGCAATCAGAAGATGGAAAATTTAAGTTATCAGGATTAGCACAAGGAAAAAATACATTGTCATATGCTGTTATAAGCAAAGAAATAACAGAAACCGTCCGTTATATGATACAACAATCAAAAGAATACACTTTTGTTCTTGTGCCAGTAAAAGATGGAGAAGACAAAGCAGAAGTAGTTAAAGCACAAGAACCAGAAACTACAACCAAAAAAGGTAAAGGCAACAAGAAATAACCAAGACAAAACCAACAAGATTAAGGAGCTACCTGACTTTTAATAAAAGTATTGGTAGCTCTTGTTTCTCGATTTTTCATTAAGTATAGTCTGTGTTCTAAGAAAGCTACCCATTATGAACTTACTAAAAAGGCGTTTAACCAATACTTAGGATATAAATTGAGAACTATTGCGATAAAAAACTTAAGAACTTAAAGCTCTCTGAATAAGATTGGAAAGAAAAATCGCATAATCTTCATCACTCAAAGGAGTATCCAAAGTTTTATCAAGTAATTCTTTTAGTTTCAAAGTTAAAACTTGCTCATGAGTAGTATGGTCTTTGATATTAGGGTAAGCACCAGCACGACAATGCGTTTTTTCTGATACTCTCAACCATAATTTATGCACTAAAGCACTTCTTTCATCCATTTTTACATCTTTTGGATCTCTTTGTACTA
>CAZHXL010000325.1:0-5798 GCA_964536575.1 uncultured Clostridia bacterium
TTTGGCTGGATATTAAGTTTATTTATAATTGTTAGTGTTGTTTGGATACTCGTTTATGACTATCAGCGTAAGAAAAAACGTGGTGACAAAGATTTTCTTAAAGATCTAGAAATACAAGGAATTCGACGTAAGAAAAAAAGGAAGTAGGTTTATGAATGATATTATTGCTTGGTTAGTAGCATTTGCATTAATAATCGGTGCTTTTTGGGCACTAACCTATGATTATCAACAAAAACAAACTCGCACAGTAGAAGAATATAAAAAAGACCTAGACAAACAAGGAATTACAGGCGAGGCTCTAGCTAGGACTGGGCTATTAGAGCTAGAAAAAATTCTTAAGCCAAATCTTGCTGCTGCTGTCGAACAGCTACAAGACGAAAAACAAGGTCAGACCAAAACCAAAAAACAAGGCGATGATGGAGATCAAACTGATCCTGAATTAATAGATGATCACAAAATGTAATTACCTAAGCTAAAAACCGCTTAATGCTTAGGTGTCCAACCTTCATTTGAGTTTTACCTTTAGTGATCAAATCTGCTAGGGCTTGTCCAATACCAATAGAAAACTTAAACCCATGCCCACTAAAACCTGCTGCAATTGCGACATTTGGATATCCTGGCAGTAAATCAACAATAAAATCATGATCTGGGGTATTAGTATAAATACAAGTAGTAGCACCAAAAGCCTCTCCAGCTAAATCAGGAATATACTGTTTTAAGTAGCCCTTAAGCCTTACTATTACTTCTTCGCTTACTTGTTGTTGATAATCGTTTATATCTAGGTAAAATCCACTGTGATGAAAGCCTATTTTCACAGCAGGTTCAGTAAAAGCAGGAATACCATAAACTATATTTTCTCTATAGTTAATCCAGATAGGAAAACGTTTCTCAGTAAATAGCTCTTTATTAGCAAGCGGGCGAAAATAAACAGTTTGTTCTTGAGAGGCTTGTAGAGGTAGCTGTAAGTGGAAGTATTGTAATAGCTTGTTTGTCCATCCACCAGCAGAGATAATTAGTTTGTTAGCTTGGTAGATATTTTTTTCTGTAAGGATTTCTATTTTATCTCTAGTAGAACGAATTTCTCTAACTCTTTCATTATCTTGAACTACAGCACCAAACCTTTTTGCACAGTTAACCATTACTTCTAGAGCGCGAGTTGGGTTAATAACCCCTGTATCAGGTGAATACAGCCCTAAAACAGATTGGCTTAAGCAGAACTGGGGGTAACGTTTGGTTAATTGTGTATAATTTAGCTCTTCAAAATCGCTACCAAGCCTTTGTAAAGCATCTCGAACTTCCAATACGCTTTGTTTTCCTATTTCATCTTCAGCAAAATCTATCCCTCCTAAAATGGTTAATAATTTTTCCTGAGCGTCTTTTTCTAATGCTAACCAAAGCTCTTTGCACTGAAAAGCAAGCTCAGCATAAGCCAAATTTGTATAAGCAAATCGGAAAATACGTGATTCTCCATGAGTACTTCCTTGGTTATGAGCAATTTCAAACTGTTCTAGTAATAAGACTTGTTTCCCCTGACGAGCAAGTTGGTAAGCAGCCGCACTACCCATAGCACCAGCCCCTAGAACAATAACATCAAAACCTAGCATACAGTCTCCAAAATATTTGCCTTAAATTCTAGACAACGCAATTTCATATTTAAACTACTAAGTTAAGCGATCATAGCACTATCGTCAATAAACTAGACACTTTGACTAAAGCTATGTTATTCTTTGCGCAAGTACGCATCAAAATCAGCCTGGGCGTAAGTTTTCAATTGTTTTATTTAGTAATTCTGCTTAAGTGCCGCCGGGAAAGCACTTCTCTACTTTGTAGGTAACCCCTATCAAAAAGTAAATTATCAGCGCTCGTGCTATGGAGGAAAAAACTAAATATGGAAAAAAACCTAACCAAAAAAGTTAAAGGAGCGTTAGTACTGTCTTTTGTTCTTCTTGCGTTCCTAAGTTTAAGTTATTCTAAAATAAACGCTTCCGTTTTTGATTTTATTAAAGAATATCCTACTGGCGATAAAGCCAAAACAATACTTGATGATCCAGAAAAGAAACATTCATCTGCTGCTGGGGACAAGGGGATAACTTATTTTAATCATGATCATCATGCTTTTCCAAAGCGATATGATAAATACAAAGACTCTTGTGTGATCTGTCACCATACCAACACAAAAACCCTAACCAAAGCAATGGAAGAAGGGGTACGTAGATGTGATGATTGTCACAAAACTGATGACTCAACTTGCGAATTTGAAGGCACTAATGAAGACGTTAAATTCAAAGGCAAAAGTGCGCTAAATGCTAAGGATGCTTACCATGGAACAGGTGATGAAAGCAAACCTAACTCCAAGCTAGCAGGCTGTATTACTTGCCATAAGGAAAGAGATATTTTCCCAGTTGGATGTAATGAATGTCATAACAGTGATAAACCAGAACATTACGATAATTAATTTACATACTAATTTACTTCCATTAAGACCAGCTAAACTATTTAATTAGCTGGTTTTAGTTTTTTAAATCCAGCTAAGCGACTGCCTAACAAAGCATTTCTTCAAGAAATATTTATTTAATGGTCAACCAGCAGCCAACTTTTTGCATCTAGTGAGGATAAGGCTTTTCGTTGTTAACTAAGTTTAAGAAAAATTTTATAAAGGGGTGTAAATTATGGCTAAATCAATTAGCAAAACTTATATGACTAGACGCGGACGCCGTTACTTAATTGAACGTAAGCAAGATGGGACTTTTGGCAAATTTATTCCTATTAGCAAACCTAAAGCTAAAGAAGTAAAAAAAGCTAAAACTACTGACACTAGTCCAAATACTTTAGTTGCTTAAAATACAACCATTAAGTAAAAAAAGCTGAGACACTTAAAAAGTATCTCAGCTTTTTGTTTTTAGAAAAACACTGTTTCATCTTAACTGCTCTTGTGCCAAACTCTTACTGCTGTCAAGATTAAAGCTATCCACGAAGCTATTTAATTTAGGAGAAGTTTTGCTAAAACTATGTTTAAGCCTAAAGTGTTTTATTTAGTAGCAATATGTTTTTTAATTTTCTTTATTTATCAAATACCTTTTGCTCAATCAACCAAGAATATTTCACCACCTAACAATGCTCAATCAGCTAAAACCACGCCTCCTGCGCTAATTTCTTACATTAACCAACCTCCTTTGAGTCAAGAAGAAATCCTTAATCGTGTTAAAACAGCGCGATCATCACATCAAGATTTTGATGATATTGCGGCTGATGTAGATCAACGCGGGATTAATTTTGTCCCAGATGATCAATTATTTAATCAGCTAAGATTTTTCCGAGCCAGTATGGTTAATAATGCTTTATCTAGGGCGGATGAACGGCGAAGAGCTTTAATGGCTAAACCAAAAAACCTAGAAAATGGAACCCTAGAAAACCTTTCTGAAGAAGCAAGAAAAGAGCTAAAAAATCTTCCTTTTATAGAACAAGCTCGTACAGTAGCAAAAGCTTATGTATCTTCACTACCTAATTTTATTGTTCGTCAGCAAGTGCAACGCTATGGAAGGCCATTAATCGAAGGCTGGAAATTAGGGGATTATTTGGAATTAGCTGTTAGCTATGCAGTTGATCGAGGAGAAAACGTTAAATTAAGGCTAAAAAATGGTAGAGCGGCTAATACTACATTTGAAGAAGTAGGAGGACTAACTTCTACAGGGCAATTTGCTGGACAATTATCAGCGATTTTTAGCCCTGATTCAAAAACAGAATTTACTGAGAAAGGTAGTATAGATTTTTATGATCAGCCTTGTTTAGTTTTTGACTATCGTGTAGAAACTAGAAATTCTCGCCAACAAATAAAAATCGGTGGAGCACAAGTTATCACAGGTTATCGTGGCAGGCTTTATATCCATCAAGAATCTAAACAAGTACTAAGAATGGAACAAGAAGCTATTGAAATACCCTACTCTTTTCCTATTTTAGATGCGACTTCTGTAGTAGATTTTGGCTGGGTTACTATTAGCAACCAAGAATATTTACTTCCAGTTAATGCTCAGGTATCTTTAACTAGTCGTGAGGATAGATTTACAGCACTTAACTGTATTTCTTTCAATAAATATAATAAGTTTGATACAGATGTAAAAATATTGGATTAATTTATGATTCTAGAAACAGAGCGATTATGTCTACGTGCCTTTACTGAAAGCGATTTAGAGGCACTAGCAAAGATAAATTCTGATCCAGAAGTAGTTAAGTATATTTCCAACTCTGTACCAATACCTAAAGAACAAACAGAGGCGCGCCTAAAATTTTATATTGCTCATCAAAAGCAACATGGTTTTGGTATGAAAGCCCTAATTAATAAACAGGATCAGTCGTTGATAGGTTTTTGTGGGCTACAATTTTTAGAAAATACCAAAGAAATAGAAGTTGGTTATCGTTTGGCCAAAGCTTTTTGGGGAAAAGGTTTAGCCACTGAAGCAGCCAAAGCTTGTCTAAACTATGGCTTTACAAAACTAAATTTATTAGAAATAGTGGCTGTAGTCCATCCAGACAATATTGCGTCTAGTAAAGTAATAGAAAAAATTGGCCTTAGCTACGAAAAAATAGCTTACTTTTACAATATGGATTTAACTTACTATAAAATAACTAGGGCTATGTTTTTTCACTCCCAAGATAAGAATTAAGAATAATTCCCTTTAATCTAGGATTACACTAAAAAAACTAACAGCTAGGAAAATTTATGTCTAAAGCACTATTGGTCAAAGACTCATTTGGTGATCAAGTTTTAACTCAAATAGGCCAACCCCTTTATAATCAGAGTTTAAGTACTATCCAGGTAAATATTGGATT
This sequence comes from uncultured Clostridia bacterium, assembly GCA_964536575.1. Lineage (GTDB taxonomy): Bacteria > Acidobacteriota > Blastocatellia > Chloracidobacteriales > JADJPF01 > JADJPF01. The sequence continues at coordinate 4,828 of CAZHXL010000325.1, forward strand.
AAAGTGTAACCAATCTTGTGAACATTGCCATGTCAGTTCTTCCCCTAAAAGAAAAGAAATGATGGATTGGCCTATTATGGAAAAAATTTTACAGGTTGCTCAAAAAACTCACTGTCGTTTGATTGATATTACAGGTGGTGCGCCAGAGCTTAACCCCCATCTAAAAAGGTTTATTACCGCCCTGCGTCATCAAGGGCAAATAGTTCAAGTTCGTACAAACTTAACCGTGCTACTAGAAACAGACCAAACAGGGACTATAGAGTTTTTTCGTGACAACCAAGTTAAACTAATAGCTTCCCTACCCTGCTATTTAGAAGAAAATGTTGATAAACAAAGAGGCATAGGTGTTTATGAAGCTAGTATTGAAGTGCTAAAACGTCTTAATAGCGTTGGTTATGCTTCTTTACCAGAACTAACATTAGACCTAGTTTATAATCCCTTAGGTAATTTTTTACCACCTGATCAAGCCAAGTTAGAAAAGGCATATAAGTATGAACTTTGGGAAAGATATCAAATTCAATTTAACCGATTACTAACTATTACTAATATGTCTATTGGACGGTTTTCTAGTGATTTACACAGACAAAGTAAGTCTGGTAGCTATAGTGAATTATTATCAAATACCTTCAATCCTAGCACTATAGATAAATTAATGTGCTTACACCAAATTGAAGTAGACTGGGATGGAAATCTTTATGATTGTGATTTTAACTTAGCTTTAAGAATGAAAGTAAATGAGAGAGTACCGCAAAATATTAAAGACTTTGATTTTAACTTGTTAAAAGGAAGAAAAATTGTGACTGCCAATCATTGTTTTGGTTGTACTGCTGGGAGAGGATCCTCTTGTGAAGGAGCTTTAGCCTAAACTAACCAAATTTTTAGCAATTACCTTAAGACAGAAAAATTTAATACTTTGATTGTATACCACATTTTGGTATGTGTTGGGTTTAGCTCTTGATAAATTGCTAAGC
>CAZHXL010000326.1:0-2433 GCA_964536575.1 uncultured Clostridia bacterium
AGAGTGTAGGAATGTGCTCCATCTCCTACTAATTCTTGCTCTATTGCTTTGCCTAGAACTAGTTCGCCTTTGTCACTGCTGGTGTTGGCTACAGGGTTTTGACTAGTGGTTGTTGGACTAGTTACGGGATGTTTAGGATTAGGGTAAGCAGTCATTGTTAGTGACAAAATCACGCTTATTAGTAACAAACTTGTATATTTGGAACGTGGTAGGCTTAAAGTCTTTTGAATACGAGGCATTGTGGCGTTCTCCTCAATTATTAATTGTTTTAGAAATTCAGGGTTTAGCATTAAGCGACTTACCAGATTATTTGTTTTTTAGTAGTTTCTCAATATTTTATCGCAGTATTTGTTTAACTTGACATATAAAATGCAACATTGTATTTTATATGTCACTTTGACAAATAATCCCAAACATTTATATAGGAGAGAATTATGGCAAGTATTTATGAGCAAATTGGTGGCGAAAAGGCTGTAGACTTAGCTGTGGAAGAATTTTATCGACGAGTATTAACAGATGAGAGAATTGCGCGTTTTTTTGATGATATAGATATGGACAAACAAATGGCAAAGCAAAAAGCCTTTTTAACAATGGTCATGGGTGGTTCTAATCAATACACTGGTTTGGATATGCGTAAAGGTCATGCCCATTTATTAGCACAGGGACTAAATGATAGCCATGTTGACGCAGTAGTAGAAAACCTAGGTGAGACATTAAAGTCATTAAATGTTCCTATTGAGTTAGTTAATCAAGTTACGGCACTAGCAAGTAGTTTACGTAATGATATTCTTTCTCGTTAAAAGGAGCGCGTTTAATGGCAATTGTGTGGTATCAAGAAAAACAATATCCAATAACTGCTGGTGAGTCGGTGCTCGACACCTTGTTAACAAACTTGTTTGATGAAAGCAGAAAAGGGAGAACCGCCTGAGCGTGCTCAACAAGGGTTAAAAGAAACCTTAAAAAAACAAGGCTATTTCTTATCTTGCATTTGTTATCCTGATCAAGATCTTCATATTTCTTCTAAAAATAACAGCAGTATTCCAGCTTGGATTATAGGTAAAGAAATACTTAGTCAAGATGTGGTAAAAGTAATTTTAAGGTGTGAGGATAAAATACAGTATTTTGCAGGTCAATATATTACTTTAACCCGTCAAGACAAGCTATCACGTAGCTACTCTTTGGCTAGTTTACCAGAGGAAGAAACCCTAGAAATACATGTAAGAAAACTCCCCAATGGTCAAATGAGCAGTTGGCTTTATGATGAAGCCCAAGTAGGTGAACCTTTGCAAATACATGGCCCAATAGGAGATTGTTTTTATACTCCTGGCCAAAGCAATCAACCTTTATTATTAGCAGGGACAGGAACAGGATTAGCCCCTTTGTATGGAATATTAAAAGACGCACTAGCCCAGAGGCACCAAGGAGAGGTTTGGCTCTTTCATGGTGCTTTACACTCAAAAGGGCTTTATTTGGTAGAGGAATTAGTTTCTTTAGCAAAAAGATATGCCAATTTTCACTACTCTCCAACAGTGTTACAAGGCGACCCAAATGAGTTAATTAAGGTAGGTAATTTAGAGGAAATAATTTTCACTCAATTTCCTAAACTATCCACTTGGCGTGCTTATGTATGTGGTCATCCAGAACTAGTAGTTTCATTAAAGAAAAAACTCTTCTTAAAAGGAGTTTCATTGAAAAATATTTTTAGTGATGCCTTTATTACTTACCCTAAAAATAGCACTTAAGAATAATGTAGGGACAGACCTATGTGTATGCCCTCTTAAGAACAGGTCTCTGCCCCTACATTTCATTATTTACGACAACATTTATTAAGGAAAATTTATGCACTTAACTTATCACACAGATTATTCTTTACGTTTGCTAATGTATCTTAGTGTACATCAAGAAGGCTTAGTTTCAACTACGGAAGTAAGTAGTGCGTATGGTATTTCTAAAAATCACTTGGTAAGAGTAGCACAAACCCTAGCACGTAATGGTTTTGTAAAAATAATCCCTGGTCGTTATGGAGGAATTAAACTAGCTCGAACTCCTAAAGAAATTTCTCTAGGAGAAGTGATTAGGATTACAGAAGTAGACTTTCACTTGGTTGAGTGTTTTGATAAAAACCAAAATGTTTGTCCTATTACTCCTATTTGTTCTTTAAAAAATCTTTTGCAAGAAGCAATGGATGCTTTCTTAAAAACACTTGATGGCTATACTTTAATGGATTTAATGACTGATGAGACTAAAAATACTTTTAATCAATATGTAAATTTTCGTCAAAATAAAGAGATTAAACAAGTTTAATCAACTAAGTGTTTTTAGGAGGTAATGGAACTTCTTTTCCTTTGCTTTCAAGCTCTTGAATTAAGACCTCTTGATATTCACGCCGCCAATCAATTTCAAATTCAGCCTGCTCTACAGTCTGAGACAAAA
>CAZHXL010000326.1:2443-2736 GCA_964536575.1 uncultured Clostridia bacterium
GCCGCAATCACTTCATGCCAATGCCAAACACCTAAGAACTGTAAAATCAGTAGGAGAAAAGAAACTATAGTGATTTGTGCAAAACGTAGCTTAAAACCAACCTCTGAAGAATGAGCAAGAAAGCGTCTCATTAACCAACTGCCAAGTAAAATATCTAAATAACCTCGCATTGCTAATAGTTCTGTCTCGCTCAAAATAAAACTCCTAATAGTTTTAGCTAAGATAGCTAGCCAAATATTGCTAATAGCTTGTCTTTATAATTTCTTCCTAAGTTAAGCTGTGTGTTATCTTTA
>CAZHXL010000326.1:2746-4766 GCA_964536575.1 uncultured Clostridia bacterium
GGATAATTATATAATCACCATGTGCCCAAGGGGTGATTTCTTTTAAGAAATCTATATTGATAATATATGATCTATGCACACGAATAAACATTTCTGGATCTAATTGTTGTTCCAGTGAGCTAATAGTTTCTCTGTGAAGATATGTTTGCTTACCAGCATGTAAGTTTACATATTTTTCTTCTGCATCAATCCAGTTAACATCATTTATTTTTACTACAATCATTTTATTATTTGTTTTTAGCAAAATGCGTTGTAGATATTTTTGCTTGCCTTTAAGTGCTAATAATAAATCATTTATTTGTGTTAATTGATCATTATTTGATGTATTAGAAAATGCTCTTTTTAAGGCTTCTTGAAAACGCTGCTCATCAAAGGGTTTTAGTAAATAGTCTAATGCTTGTACTTCAAAGGCTTTTATCGCATATTGATCATAAGCTGTAGTAAAAATCACTTTTGGCATTATTGCTAAATCAATTTCCTCTAACACTTCAAACCCTGTTAGATGTGGCATTTGGATATCAAGAAAAATAAGATCTGGTTTAAGATTCTGTATTGCTGCTATTGCCTCAAGACCGTCCCCCGCCTCAGCAATCACTTCAACATTAGGAGTATTTTTAAGAAACATTTTTAGTTTTTTCCTTGCTGGAGGTTCGTCGTCTATTATTATTACTTTCAGCATTACTTGCTTCTCCTAGCTCTAATTGAGCTTCAAAAGGGATGTCTAGCTTAATACATAACCCAAAAGGCTCATTATTAGTTACTGTTACTGTCGCGGTTTCTCCATACAAATGTTTTACCCGCTTTAGTGTATTAGAAAGCCCTATTCCTTTTTTTAAGATTTCATTAGTATCAGAATAAATTCCTGGCCCATTATCACTCACGCTCAGTAGGAGTCTTTCCTGCTTTTTTTCACATTTAATTTGAACATAATATCTATCGGCATTGCTAAGATTATTATGCTTAATAGAATTTTCTACTAGAGGTTGTAAGAACATATTTGGAACAAGGGCATTTAGTAATTTTGTATCAATATTTAGTTCAATTACAATTTTTTCCTGAAAACGTGCTTTCATTATGTCTAAGTATAAATTTACATAGTCTAGTTCTTCTTTTAAGCAAACCTTTTGAAAATTTGAACTTTCCAAAGTAAGCCTTAGCAATTTACTTAACGAAGAAATCATTTTATCAGCCGCTCGTGTGTCCTCATACATTAATGAAGAAATCATATTGAGGGTGTTAAACAAGAAATGTGGCTGTATTTGTGTTTTAAGGCTTTGTATTTGTGATTGGGAAAGTTCATTTGCAAGTTGTGATGTCTTTAATTCTAGCTCAGTAGTTTTTCTTTCTCGGTCTTGATGCTCTTGAAAAAAGAGGATTAGTTTGTATATTCCTAAAGCAATACCAAAACTAATAAATTGTTTGTGATACTCCATCAAAAACCGGTAGCTTAAGTTACATGTAAGATAATCGCCTAAGTTAAATAATTTATAAATAGCCTTTCTAGACAGAATCATAAATATAGTATGAGTAGAACCATATACTAGAGAAGCTAGTAAGTAGATTGGTAAAACTCTAAGCCAATTTAACTTAGACATAGGAACTTTTCTAAACAACCATAACAAGGCTGGTATAAGCAAGCAGCTTGAGTAAGACCCTGTCATTTCATCAATTAGAGGGTAGTAAAATGGTATAGGGTTGTTTTCCATTAAATGAGCAGTGTTAACAACACTAAAGAGAAACAACCCTATAACTGTACCTAGTGCAAAAAGTATTTTCCATTTGTTTTGCTCAAATATTTGTTCAAAAGTCATAGTTATTTTTCTAGCACAATATCTAAAGAAGGATTTTTATCAGCTTGTCGGTTTTCTGATTTTAGACCCTTTAGAGGTTTCATACCAAATAAAACCCTAGTTAAATTAAAATGTTTTAATACTATTTGGTAAAGTCCCATACAGAAAACAAAAGTCAATATAGTCACAAGGCTATATTTAACCCACAGATTTAAATCCCACTTTATTAC
>CAZHXL010000326.1:4776-5797 GCA_964536575.1 uncultured Clostridia bacterium
CATAATACCCAATAGCAATTATTACTGTTTGGTGTAGTATATAAAAAGGGTAAGTGGCTTCACTTGAATAGTTTAAGAAAGAATTGCTAAAGTTAAGATACTTTTGGCCATAACCAACAAAAGCAATAACCCAAAACCAAGAAACAAATATTTTTAATATAAAAAATATAGTGATAATTGTAGAAGACCATTGTCCATCAATTGACCAAACAAAATAAAAAGGAACTAGTAAAACTACAGCCATTAGAATGTTTAATCTTCTTTGTTCTTTTATAGCTTCCCACAAACGGCCATCATGGCTAAGAAAATAGCCAAATAAGAAAAAAGAAAAATAAAAGACAAAATACGCCCAATCCTTAATAAGATCATGAGTTTCTTCAGGAAAAAATGGCCTTAATATAACCTGACTAAGTAAAATAGGGAGTGCCAAAGTAAGCAAAGCACCTGGTTTAACAAAAAACTTTGCTAGTAAGTCAAAAAGTTTTACTGATTTTGGGTTTCTTAAAAAAATAAACAAAGGTAAAGCAATGAGTGAGTACAAAAACAAATAGGCAATAAACCAAAGATGATGCCAGCTAAAACTTCCTTTTGGATATGGGACAAATTGATAAACTGTTGGATAAAAATCCAAAAATGATGAATAAAGGTTTATGTTTTCATAATAAATTTGTGGTGGAATAGTCACAAAAAAACCAAATACTAGAGGAATTAATAATCTTTTAGCTCTTTCAGCTAAATATTCTTTGGCGGATTTTTTACCAAGTGCAAAGTGTGTAGCAGCCCCTGATATAAAAAGCAGTAGCGGCATACGCCATTGATGAAACCAAACCATTATGTCTTCTAGTAAGGTAGATGTTTCATTGTTTTTTATATGGAATTTCCAACGAACAAATATCATTCCAACATGAAAAAACAGTAAAATAGTGATAGCAATTACTCTTAACCAATCTAGCTCATAACGGCGAGAGGAAACAGTTTGTGAAGTATTCATAGTAATATAGCCTTTTCTTAAGTTAAATAT
>CAZHXL010000327.1:0-1260 GCA_964536575.1 uncultured Clostridia bacterium
TAGCTAGAAAGCTATATTGTGCTTCCTAGCTAACGTGGTTGAATGAGAATGGGTTGCCTTTTTCTTCCTTTATTTAGAAGTACTAGCAGGCATTTTGAAAATATTGTCATCTATTTGGCTATTAACTTCTATTTTACTTATTTTTATCTGAAAACTACCTTGTCCTGGAACCTTATTTTCTATTGCATGAGGAAATAATACACCCTCTACAGACTTATAATCACTTATAAGTGTTTCAATTTCAATTTCTTGACCATTAGGGAGTTTTCTTTTTTGGCTAGATTTTATCTCTAGGTAATTTTCAGCGTCAATAGAAATATAATTTGTGTCGCCATCCTTTTTATCTACTTTCAGCTTATAAACAGAGCTACCTTCAAGATCTTCTTTACCTACTAGAGTTACTTTATGGCCTTTGTCTTTATAATCAACTAAAGCTCCATCAAGATCCGCCTGTTCAACAACATCTTTTAGTTGATCATCGGAGAGTTTTTGAGCATCTTTAGTACCTAGGAATGGAGAAATTGCCCATCCAGTTTGTCCATCATAGGCTTGAATAATTTGAGTCCCTTGAATTGTAAGCTCAAAACGAATTGATGATGGTCGTTTATTTTGTAGTATAATAGGGAGTTCTTGCCCTTGTTGAATAAGAGAACCAGTTTGTTTAAGACTTTTAATTGCTTTTATTTTTTCTAACCCTCCCCGAGCTTGAAGGTTTTTAGCAATAATTTCATCTACTGTTTGTGCAGATGTTGTTAAAGTAAAGCAAAACAACACCAAAAGGAAAAAACATAGTTTTTGTAACATTAAGGTTAACCGCCTTTTCAAAATTTTCTGAAATTGTGATAAAAAATTATTAGACAATAATTTAAAACAGTTGCTAAATAAGTTATATAAGGATTTATTATTGGTCAAACTACTTTAGCCTAAGAAATTTGTTTCAAACTACTTTAGCCTAAGAAATTTGTTCAAGCCTTACGTAGTTGAGGAAAAATATGTTCAATAGAGCAGCCAATCGGTTACGATGTTTTTTCTAATGTTTCTAGCGTAATCCAAGTGGTTTTTTAAGTGAAGGTAGGTAGCCAAGCTGAAAAAATAGGTTATAAAAATAAAAAAGGCTGCTAATTTAGCAGCCTTTTTTATTTTAGATTGCGGGGAAAGGATTTGAACCTTTGACCTTTGGGTTATGCCTACCACTACAGTTTTCACTGCTTAAATAATATAGTTATTACCTATTTGTGGTCTGGACTGTCCCTTCACCTT
>CAZHXL010000327.1:1270-1857 GCA_964536575.1 uncultured Clostridia bacterium
CGCCTTTAGGTGCCTGCCATCCAGTCTCTACGCCTTTTCTAAGGCCAAAACCTTAGAACTTGGTTCGGGATTACCCCCGCTAGAGGCTTCCCCGACTTTGACAGGTATTCGCATATAAGTTTCCTCATATGCAGCCCATTGCAACATTAATTGCCACGCGTCACGAAACTCGGCGGAACGAGGTTTTCGTTGTCGCTTATCAGTTTCTATTAAGTGAATTTCACTAGCATAACTGATAAAAACACTCACAGGAAAAACATAGAAAATATCTATGTCTAAAATATAAACAAGAGCAAAATTAAAGTCTGATAAATCGTAAGCATCACGTTTCATACTATGACGATTAGTTTTAGTTCGTCGATTATCTACCACGTAATTATTACGGTTTTTATCTAGCCAAGCGGACTTAACTTGGACTTTAACTAAAGACCCATTTATGTCAAAAACCAAATCATATGGCAATCGATCACCAACAGGTTTAAGAACACCCCATCCATGCTTTAATGCTTGAAGGGTAGCAGCTTGCTCTGCTATATCGCCTTTGAGTTTTGTGTTCATATTTTCAATGTTGCGGATTCGAGCCCAAC
>CAZHXL010000327.1:1867-5782 GCA_964536575.1 uncultured Clostridia bacterium
AACGAGCTACCAGACTGCTCCACCCCGCGCCAATCCCTTATTGCTAAAGGAAAGGGGAGTATACGAATCTTATAACTGTCTGTCAAGAAACTTTTCAGAAAAACTCGCAGGTTTAATAAAATTCGGCATACTTAGGTATTAAACAATAAAAGCACATTGCGTTTACCCTAACTACTTGTTACACTTGCGCTTACCATTCATATACCAAGCTAGCTTTTGGGTGTTCACTGTAATTTTATTTCTTGAAATAGTCTTAGCGAAAAATCTTAGATAAGCAAATTATATAGATTCAGCTAATTTTATGGATTTAGCGAAAATTCGCTTGACGAGAAACTTCGTTTTGCTTATATTAGGTAAACATTTCCATACCAACCTTAATAAAGCTTGCAACTTATTGATAGGAAAGGTGCATGTATTATGCTAACAGAACAAAAATTAAGCTTAAAAGTAGGAAAAGAAGCTGAGTTAAACCAGCTTTTGCAAGCAGATAATATTGAAATTAAATCCTTTGTTAGTGAAGAATTTAGAGAGATTTTAACCCCTGAAGCACTTCGTTTTGTTGCTACCCTAGTAAAACAATTTTCTAACCACCGCGAAGAACTATTAAATAAACGAGTAGAAAGACAAACCCGTATTGATGCTGGTGAAATGCCAGATTTTTTGTCAGAAACAAAAGAAATTCGCAGTAGTGATTGGAAAGTTGCTCCCTTACCTTCTGATTTACAAGATCGCCGTGTAGAAATTACTGGCCCAGTAGATAGAAAAATGGTGATTAATGCCTTAAATTCTGGTGCAAAAATTTTTATGGCTGATTTTGAAGATTCTCACTCTCCTACTTGGGAAAGCACTATCCAAGGGCAAATTAACTTAAGAGATGCAATAAATAGAACTATTGCTTACCACAGCCCAGAGGGAAAGAAATACCAACTAAATGAAAAAGTTGCTGTACTAATGGTACGACCTAGGGGCTGGCACTTAGTAGAAAAGCATGTACTAATAAATGGTAAACCCATTTCTGGAGGGCTTTTTGATTTTGGGTTGTTTTTCTTTCACAATGCTAAAAGGTTGATAGAAAAAGGTACAGGCCCTTATTTTTATTTGCCTAAAATGGAGAGTCATTGGGAAGCTAGACTGTGGAATGATGCTTTTGTTTTAGCCCAAGACTCGCTAGGAATCCCCCAAGGTACAATTAAAGCTACTGTTTTAATTGAGACTATCCTAGCAGCTTTTGAAATGGACGAGATACTTTATGAATTAAAAGCACACTCAGCAGGATTAAATTGTGGACGATGGGACTATATCTTTAGTTTTATCAAAAAGTTCCGCAACCATGCCAACTGTGTTTTACCTGATCGTGCATTAGTTACAATGGCTACGCATTTTCTTAGCTCCTATTCACTACGTCTAATTCAAACTTGCCACCGTCGAGGTGTGCATGCAATGGGTGGAATGGCTGCACAAATCCCGATAAAAAATGATCCTGCTGCTAATCAAATCGCCATAGAAAAAGTAATAGCTGATAAAAAGCGAGAAGTTTCTAATGGGCATGATGGAACTTGGGTTGCACATCCTGGACTAGTGCCTATAGCGATGCAAGAGTTTGATCAAGTAATGACTACTGCTAATCAAATTGATCGTTTACGTGAAGATGTGGAAGTAACAGCACAGGATTTATTAACTGTTCCTAATGGTGATATTACACTATCAGGACTTAGAACAAATATTAATATTGGAATGCTCTATCTGGAAGCTTGGCTCAGAGGTAGTGGTTGTGTTCCGCTCTATAACTTAATGGAAGACGCAGCAACAGCAGAAATCTCACGGGCGCAAGTATGGCAGTGGATTAGACATAATGCACAACTAGACAATGGTCAACGCGTTACCAAAGAACTAGTTGAACGAATTTTGGCCGAAGAATTAGAAAAAATAAAAATTTCTGTTGGAGGGGAAACATTTTCTGCTGGCAAATATAGCTTAGCAGGAGAAATTTTCCAGAAAATATCTACAAACAAGGAGTTTGTGGATTTTCTCACTTTACCTGCTTACGAATATTTAAATTAATAAATTAATGAAAGGATATTATTATGAGTAATTTTGATAAAATTAATCACGATGCTAATTTGATAAATCAAAGCTGGCAAACTGATTCACGATGGAAAGGCATAACTAGAAAATATACAGCACAAGATGTTGCTCGTCTTCGTGGATCTATGAGAATCAGTTATACTCTTGCAGAAACAGGTGCCAAAAGGTTATGGGATTTATTACACTCAGGAGAATATATTGCAGCCTTAGGTGCATTAACTGGAAATCAAGCTGTTCAACAAGTCCGCGCAGGGCTAAAAGCTATTTACCTTAGCGGTTGGCAAGTAGCAGCAGATGCTAATAATGCTGGTCAAATGTATCCAGATCAAAGTCTCTATCCTGCTGATAGCGTACCAAGTGTAGTACGTAAAATTAATAATTCTCTAACCAGAGCTGATCAAATTCAACATTCTAAAGGCAAAGATGATGTTTATTGGTTTGCCCCTATTGTGGCTGATGCTGAAGCAGGTTTTGGTGGCGCGCTTAATGCTTTTGAACTAATGAAAGCAATGATTGATGCAGGTGCATCTGGAGTACATTGGGAAGATCAATTAGCTTCAGCTAAAAAATGTGGTCATATGGGCGGCAAAGTATTAGTCCCAACAATGGAGTTTATCCAAAAGTTAAACGCTGCCAGACTAGCTAGCGATGTCTTAGGTGTCCCAACAATAGTTGTAGCACGTACAGACGCTAATGGCGCACAACTAATTACTAGTGATATTGATGAACGTGATCAAGAATTCCTTACTGGTGAAAGAACCTCAGAAGGTTTCTATCGTATGCGTGGGGGCTTGGATGCAGCCATTGCACGAGGTTTGTCTTATGCTCCTTATGCAGATATGATTTGGTGCGAAACCTCTTCACCAAATGTTGAAGAAGCAAAACGTTTTGCTGAAGGTATTCACGCTAAATTCCCAGAAAAACTATTAGCCTATAATTGTTCTCCATCATTTAACTGGAAACGCAAGCTAGATGATACCACTATAGCTAAGTTCCAAAGTGAGTTAGCAGCAATGGGTTATAAATTCCAATTTATTACCCTAGCAGGTTTCCACGCCTTGAATTATTCAATGTTTGAGCTTGCCCGTGGATATCGTGATACAGGTATGACAGCTTATGCAGAATTTCAAGCCAATGAGTTTGGTGGTGAAGCCTATGGCTATACTGCTACTAAACACCAAGAATTTGTTGGCACAGGTTACTTTGATGAACTTGCTCAAGTAATTTCTGGCGGCGAAGCTTCTACATTAGCTTTAGTTGGTTCTACTGAAGAAGAGCAATTCCATAATAATGAAGTTGCAGAGGTTGCAGCACACTAAATTTTTATCAGGTTTTCTAAAATAAGGGGTAATACGTGTATGTATTACCCCTTTTAATTTTGGAAAAGTACTAAGTTTAGAAAAAAATAAATTCCCCAAATAATTTGTATGTTTTGAGCCTTTTTTTACGTCTTCTAAAGAATATCCTAGATAACAAGCCTTAAAAGACTTACATAGTATCTATAAAAAATTTAAAGGAAAGATATGGATAAACCAATAAGAACAGTAACTTTAGAGTTTTCTGAGAAGTTTTCTAAAGATAAAGAATTATTAAAGTATCGAGAAAGTTTGTCAGCGGTCGCCAAAATAGAAAATTGTTTGTTTGCTGCATCAGATGAAAGTATCAGTATAGAAAGGTTTACAGTTAATGAATTTGGTAATTATCACAAACATGAATCTTTTCCCTTGGAAAATCTAATTACCTTGCCTGCTGGTGCAAGAGATGAGGATGATGAAGTTAATGAAATAGATATAGAAGGAATGGATATTCAGGACAACTACTTATGGATAG
>CAZHXL010000328.1:0-5765 GCA_964536575.1 uncultured Clostridia bacterium
AGGCGACAAGAAATACGTTGTACTCGACGACCGCAAGCAATCCGTCCCCAATTAGCAGTTAGTTTAGTATCATGTATTGGAGAAGTATAAAACCCTTCTTTAACTGTCTCTGAAGCTAAACGAAACAACTTTCCACTATTACTAGAAGCAGCATAAATACCATTAGGAGTACTTAGTAAAGATGTAGTTTGTTCCTCAGAAGATTGAACTAATAGAGTTGTAGTTTTGGTTTTTGGCTCAATAGAATATATACGCCCTTTTTGTGTTGTTCCTACAAGTACTGCACCATCTTTTCTTAAAGCTAAGCCTAAAGCAGTAGTATCTTTAGCTGTCCAAAGTACATCATTACCACCATCAGGAGTAATTTGATAAAGCACGGCTTTAGAGTTTGTTGTATCACTAGTAGTAGCTTGAGAGGTTGTAACAAAAGACGTACTGCTACTATTTGCCCCTATTACAGTAACATCATCTTCAAAAGAAGCAGCTATGGTTACAGTAGCAATTGCTTCCCCACTAGTATTACTAGTATTACTAATTGTAGTAGACTTATCCCCTGTTTGGCTACTTACAGCTAATGCATAGATATTACCGTCTGAGTTTATAGCTAATTGATGAATTTCCCTTAAGGGGCTGTCAAAGAGAGCAAAAGCTTTTCCTGATGGGTTTAATTGTAGGACTAGCCCGCCAGGATCTGTACCTGCAATCATATTTCCCTGGTTATCTGCAATAAGAGAAATAATATGTTTTTCGTTAGTTTTGATAAAAACATTACCTTTACCATTAGCCTCTACTTTGTAAACAGTGCCTTTATCACCTGTACCAACAAACAAATCTCCTGCTTTATCAAAAGCTAGTGACCAAATATATTTATCTTCTGGGTCAAAAAAGTCTGTGGATTTCCCATCAGGAGTAACCTTGTAAACTTTACCATCTGGAGAGCTACCAATGTAAAGATTTCCATTTTTATCTACAGCTAGTGCTGTAATATCAAGCTCACCTGCGTCAAAAAGCATTGTGCCTTTTCCTACTTTATCAACCTTATAAACTCTACCTTCATGCCCCGTACCTAAGTAAACATTTCCAGTAGTATCAGCAGTAGTGGCAAAAACAAAAGGTTGTTCTGTAGCAAAAACTTCACTAAATGTAGGTGCTAAACTAACTACTCCTTTATCCGACACAGAAACTCCCTGAGCATCACCACGTTCAATATCAGTTTGTTTATTAATTTCCCAAAAAGCTACTCCACCAAAAGCTAGTGCTAGGTTAGTGGCTAAAAATAAACTCAAAAAACAGCCAATAAATTTTATTCGTTTCAACTGAAAATTCCTTCCCTTCGACTCATCAAAATAAATAGCCCAAAACCCTTGGACTTAAGGATAATTCCCTACTGTACTACCTTAATAGAAATTGTTTGTTGGCCACCAATAAAGAAACTTGCTGGTGGAACTTCTTGAGTAACTACAGTAGCAACAGGTAAAGCAATATAACTACTAGTAGCGCGTGAGGATTCTAAAGTAATCATCATCGAAGGCGGCAAGCTAGGTAGTGCTTGGTTATTTACTATTGCTCCAGTATCAGAATAATGTAACCTAATATAAAGACGATCGTTTCTAGGTAGGTTATTGACTGTATTAATTAAAGCTTTTAAGTCTTTAGGGTTAGCATTAATTAATACTCTTTGCTCTAGGTTAGCCATTACAGCACCATCACCAATAGTTAAATTAAGTTTTCCTAGTGGAGCATCACTAGGAATAATGACAGGGATTTTTTCAGTATAAGTTTCGCCCTTTTCATTACGAGCAAATGCTTGAACTATTAGTTTTTCACCTCTTTTAACTTCTGTTCGATCAACAGAAATCCCTGTTAAGTTGCCATTAGCACGCTTATCTGTAGCCTTTAGGTTAACCTCTATGGCTTCTAACTCCATAGGAAACCCACTGCTATAGAGTAGTGACACAGGATAACCAGCATAAAGAATGGCACTAAAGTAAGCATTATCTCGAGAAAAACTATTACCAAAATTAATTTCTGGTTGATTCTTTAATTTAATTTTACCTTCTAAATTAATAGTTAAATCCCCTAGACTACGTTCTGTAGATAAAATTGAATTTAATGTAGAGATTTGTACCAGAAGTGGAGTTAGAAAGGCATCTACAACTAACTCCATTTGGTAAGTTTGTTTTTTACCTCTGCTAGTAGTTACATTAACTTTCAAAGGTATTAATTTAGGTGCTACTCCTAGTTGCCCATAAATACCAGTAGCACGATCCTGCACCATTGAACCTACTAGTTTTTCGCTAGCTGATAGCTTAAAGGAATTAGCAATACTTGGAACAACTGTAACAACAGTCCCCTCTGTCATAGGTAAGACTGTGCCGCCAATACCACCAGGAGCAAAAAAAGGATGTCCAAAAGCATATATTTTGTCTTTATCTCGCCAAGTAACTGTACCAAAAGCAGCAATAGCTAAATCACCTCTTACTAGTTCTACCCCAATAGTTTTACCTGGAGTTAACGTATCTTCGCTAGCCATTTCCATTACACCTTTAGAGGCACTACCACTAGCTAGAATTGGTTGAAAACCCAAAGCTTGAAAATAATTAGTAAAATATGGAAATACACTAGGGTCAATGCCACTAATTGATAATGGGGTAGCAATTGGCACCAAGCTTTGCCCCATAAAAGGTGCTAAAGCAGGAATGGCAGCAACTGCTTGAGCACTAATAGGGATAGGAGGAAGCGAGTTAACTGGTTGAGCAAAACTTGAGCTTAACTCTTTTGATTGGCTAGCTTGAGCTAATTCTTGAAAAGATATTCCTTCTAAATTGCGTTCCTCTGCTTTTTCTTCTCTATTTTCAAAAATCGATATCATATCTCCTATGGGGGTAATTGCTCCAATAGGTTCTTTTGACAAAGGAAAAGCATAAGCAATCGCACCTACTAGTTTTCCATCAATAAAAACAGGGCTACCACTCATACCAGCAAAAACGCCTGTACGGTCTGTTTGCTGGCTCTTTAGCCGCATTATAATTAGTGAGCGACCAGGATGACCTACAATACTTGGAAATTTACCTAGTATTTCTACTTCAAATTCTTCTGTCTGGTTACCAGCAAAAATTGTTCGCCCTATGGCTTTCATACCAGGTTTGACCTGCTCTAAAGGGAAAAAGTCTTTACTATTTTGTATTGCTGGATTTGCTAAAGCAAGCCCCACCCAAACTAGTATTAAACTTAGTGCGAAAATAATCTTTTTCATCTTTTTTTCGGCCTGGTGTTACCTACTTGTAAAACCTAAAAAATGTGCCGCCTCGGTGATAAAATTTTACATTAAACCTATTGATAAAGTTGATAAACCTTAAAACTCACTATAACTTTCGCTTGTTAAAAGTGTCAACTATCCTTTGTTATTCTATATAGTTACTTAGCCGAAGTACGAGCAATGCGTTTAGGAACTGGGTTTTCGACTATGATGTATACATGTTTTTGTATACTATGTAGTCAAACAAGCTCTATTACCAGATACTAATGAATCAGCTCAAGAAACTTGTTTCTAGCCTTATTAGTTGGAATCACACAAGTTAAATTGGAAGTATATTTTCTCTAAACCTTGTTACTTTATTGGCACAGAAAATGCATCATTTACTTGTAATTTATTAACCCCAAATCAAATATCTGGCTAAAATAAAGTTTAATAATAAAAATCGACTACAAAGTAGTCAACCTTGTCTGTCTTGGATATATTGTAATCTTTTTGAGGGAAAACAACATGAAAACCAAGCTATTTATTCTAACAACTGCCTTTTTACTGACGATTTCTTTCGGAGTTTTATCAATAAAATCTAATTTTACAGCTAAAGCTAATTTAAATCTTGCCCAACAAGACCCAATACCTTTAGCTCCAATTCTAGTCATTAATACTGCTGATAGTGGCGCAGGTTCTTTACGTGCCGCTATTGCGGTTGCTAACCAAACTGCTGGTACTACCATACAATTTAACATTCCTATTACTGACACTAACTATACTGGAAAAGTATTTGTAATTAGGGTTAATACTGCACTTCCTACAATTACTCAAGCTACTACAATCATTGATGGTGCTACTCAAACAGCGTCAACAAATGACACTAATCCTGCTGGGCCAGAAATTGTTATTGATGGCTCACTAGCTCCAAATGGCTCTCATGGTCTTAGGTTCACTGCAAGCAGTTGTGCTGTTAGATCTGTGAATATTAGAAATTTTTTTGCTGGAGATGGGATACAATTTGCCAATTCTAGCCGTAGTAATACTATCAGTAATTGTTATATTGGCACAGATGAATCTGGTACAGCAATGGCTGGCAATCAAACTGGTATACGCCTTTTAGACGGTTCTGCTAGTAATACTATTGGCGGTAATTTAGCCACTGGTAATGTTATTTCTGGTAATATTATGGATGGTATTGTTATTAGTGGTAATGGAAGTGATAACAATTTAATAGCAGGTAATGTTATTGGTGTAGATGCTAGTACAGGACGCAACCAATTACCTAACCTAAACGATGGTATAAGAATCGCTGCCAGTGCTAAATCAAACAATATAGGTTCTGGTACTTCTGACACAGCTAATATTATTTCAGGCAATTTAGGAAATGGTATAACTTTAACTGGAACTACTACTAATAATAATAAAATTTCAAGTAATTTTATTGGAGTACTTAGTAATAACGCTGCTCGTAGTAATGGCCAATCTGGTGTTTTTATTACTGATAATGCTGATACTAATACTATAGGGCCAGGTAATTCCATAGCATTTAACTCACGTAATGGTATTACAGTAGGAGCAAATTCTAGTGCGAATGGAGTAGTTAGAAACAGAATAAGTCGTAATTCTATTTTTATGAATGTTGGGCTAGGAATAGACCTAGGTAATGATGGTGTAACACTTAATGATAATAATGATGGTGATAACGGCCCAAATACTTTAATTAATTTCCCTGAAATAACTTCTGTTATTAATAATGGCAATTCTATTACAGTTACAGGAACTGTTAATCTTACCGCTTTATCAAATAGTGGAGCTATGGTTGAGATATTCACTAATACATTACCTGTACCAGGAGGCGACCCAACAGGTTTTGGTGAAGGGCAAACCCTCGTTGCATCACCTACTGTTAACGCTACAGGAGGTTTTACTGCAACTTTTTCGGCTAATCCTAATTCTGTAATTACTGCTGTAACTTTAGATGTTGCAGGTAATACTTCAGAATTTGCAGCAAACTTTCAACTAGGTGGTGGTCAAGCAGACCTAATAGTTAATGGTTTAACAGTTACCCCTACTACAGTAAATTCTGGTGATATGGTAAGAGTAGCTTTTAACATTAGGAATCAAGGTACATCATCAGCTAGTGCTAATCGTCAAGATATAGTTCTTTCTACTGATGCTGATATTTCTGCTCAAGATATAATTCTAGCTTCAGTAAACACCTCTACTCTAGCCCCACAAGGAACAATGGCTTTTGTACAAAATGTCCCTATTCCAATGAATACTAATTCTGGGCAATTCTTTATTGGTATAATTTCTGATGCTGGTGCTAATATAACTGAATCTAGCGAGACTAATAATACTGCTAGTGCTCCAATTACAGTTAACTCTATGCCAGACTTAAGAGTCAGTAACTTTAGCGTTGTTCCTGCTAATATAACTCCTGGTGATAGTGTTAGAGTAGAATTTAGTGTAGCCAATCAAGGTAGTGCTGATGCTAATGCACACATTGAAGAGATTCGCT
>CAZHXL010000329.1:0-551 GCA_964536575.1 uncultured Clostridia bacterium
AGCGATTGATTTTCCTCAAGTCCGTAAACTGCGCATGCAAGGGATTAAAGATGGCCAAGTATTAACTGGCCCACAAACAGTGCATATTGACCTAGCTAATGGCTGCAACACTAATTGCACTACTTGTTGGGATCACTCGCCTTTGCTTACTCTAGCCCAAACAATAGAGTGGAAACGCAAACAATTTGACTTTCAGGCTTTTTCTTTTTTAGCTGCGGATTTAGCTAGTATGAATTCTGTAGAAGATGTGATTTTATCAGGAATGGGGGATCCTTTTGTTAATCCAGCAATTTATCAAATTATTGAAGTGTGTAAAAATTATGGTTGGCATGTAACTGTCTTAACTAACGCTTTACTAGCTAATCCAGAAAAAATTTTATCCTTAAAAGTTGATATGATGTTGATTTCTGTAAATGGAGTTTCGCCTAAGTCTTATACTGCTTTTCATCCTAATTTAAGACCATCTGATTTTGATAGGCTTTGCCATTTGTTAGAGGCTTTTGCTTGGGCAGGTAAACGATTTAAACATGTCCAAGTAATAAACCGTGACA
>CAZHXL010000329.1:561-5750 GCA_964536575.1 uncultured Clostridia bacterium
GAAATGGTCAGGTTTGCAAATAAATATAATGCTAAGAGTATTACCTATAAACTAGCTAGTCTAGGAAATGGCACAGAGCTTTGCGCTATTACAAAAGAACAACGTAACCAACTATTAACAGATCTTATTCCTACTGCCCATCAAGAAGCAGAAAAACTAAAAATAGAAACCAACCTAGATGTCTTTAGAGAACAAGTAACAACAGGAGGGCTTGCTACTGCGCCAATTAAAGATGTAGGCTGTTTTATGGGATGGAATTACTCTCGTATTACAGTAGAAGGTAAAATCCTATTTTGCTGCTCTACTGAAGTTGAAGTAGGCCATCTTGCTCAAGGTAAATTCTCAGAACAATGGTATGGTAATCAGTGGCAAGAAGTACGTGAAAAGCTAATGCAAGGCCGTTATTATCCTGGTTGTGCGCAATGCGGCAAACTTAATCAGAATGTCAAAATAGGACAAAAAATTAAAGAAAAGCTCGGTGAAGAAATTTATTTGCTACGTACTGGGCGAGGAAAAAAAAATGAAGCCAAAAATTTTCAAAATTTATAAAATAACTTTTGTTTTACTATTAGTTTTTAGCATTCTAATAAACTGTCAAACTGTTCATAACCCAAATAAAATAGCTTATTTAGGCACGCTAAATACACAAGCAGATGGTGCTAAAGTAGAAATTAAGGCTTGGGTTAAAGAAGTAACAGGGGATGAAAAATTAGGGCTAGAATTAATTACTGGTGAGAGTGCAGATACTTATCCAATAGCAATAATTGCACTTAAAGATGGGCAAAGAAATCCAGGAAAAGAAAAAACTCTTTGTATTCGAGGACAAATCTTAAAACGTTATGAGATTACAGAAGGAATGGTCTACCATATTAAAGACGCAGAAGTAATAGAATGTTACTAGCTTACTAGTTTGTTTAAAATTTTGTGCTAAAATACCACTCTTATCTACAAATTTTTAATTTTTCCATTAGGAGTAAGTCTAATGAAACGAATACTACTATTAACTATTACTATACTAATACTAATACTAACTATACCAGCATTAACTGTGTTCCCTCAGGGCCAAAACCCAGGTGCTCCAGGACGTCAAGTAGGACAAGACCGGTTTCGATCTAACTTAATAGAACCAGATGGTTTTTTAGGCTTACGTTTAGGAAGTAGCTTTCGTTATGCAGAAGAGCTTTTAGGTGAACCAGACTCAGTACGCAGAGGGAGTTTAGACTGGCGTTTTCCTAGTGCTGATTTTGATCCATATGAAGGAATAACGGTTTTAGGAGACAAAAGAAGTATTGATGGGTTTGTTGCCTATCTTCGTCCTAATCGCATTCAATTTACAGATATGGACTTGCGCCCTAAACAAGATCAGTTTGGTGCCTTTAGTGCATCAAAACAATATATTGTGGGTAAATACGCTATTACTATACTAGTACAAGGACAAGATACTGAATATGTCCGCCGTATAATTATGCAAGCAAAAAAGAAAGATAAATAATTAAGTTAACGAAGGGAAAGTTCTAATAGAAACAGCCCTAAGTGATTGCCTGGTAGCTACCTAGTTTTTATTCTTAGTAATTTAGCGTAATATATTCTATATAGATTAAGTTATAGTTTCCTTTGACTTTTCCAAGTAAAAATGTTACAAGAGGCAGAAAATTAACCCTAGGTTCAAAAAAATGACAGCAGAAGATTTTAATAATATTTGTCGACAACTAAAGACTGGTGCAGAACTTGTCTTAAAATTAAACCATTACGAACATGGCGAAAAACTTAATGGATTATTTCTTAACTTTACTGAAGCTGGGAAATATCCTGGAATGATGTCTTTGATTACTCAAACAGGCTCAGTAGCAATCCTTTCTGATTGGATTCAAGAACTCTATATTATTCCTAAAGGGATGAGGCCAGAGGATGTTATAAGCGAGTAGTTTTTGCTCACAACATTTTATCCAATTATAAGATTTATTCTGCTAAATTCTTCCTACTATCTTGCTTAAAAACAAGCTGTTATCTGTCGTTTGGTAGGAAATACTTGTCCCGCCGGTCAAAAAATTGTTATCATCCAAAGAAGGCTGTTTAGCATCTTTTAAGTGAGGGCTTCTTATGAGTCAGGAAAGAGAAACATTAGAACTAGATGTAGTTTTTGTTGGCGCGGGGCCAGCCAATTTAGCTGGAGCATATCATCTTAATAAGCTTATTAAAGCACATGACGAAGCTATTAACAAAGGGCAAAAAAAAGGCTGCAAACTAGGCGAAATAACTATTGGAGTAGTTGAAAAAGGTCGTGAAATAGGTGCACACATCCTCTCTGGCGCAGTAATGGATCCAAAAGCATTAAAAGAGCTAATGCCAGACTTTCTAGAACAAGGTGCCCCAGTAGAATCAGAAGTTACTTATGATAAAGTATTATTTCTTACTAAAAAAAGTAATTTTACTCTTCCCATCACTCCCCCACCTTTAGTTAATCACGGCAATTATATTGTTTCGTTAGGAAAAATTGTTCGTTGGCTAGGCAAAAAAGTGGAAGAAGCAGACGTTAATGTTTTTACAGAAACCCCTGCCTCAGAAGTTTTATTAGATGGTGACAAAGTTATAGGTGTTCGCACAGGCGATAAAGGAATTAGTAAAGAAGGTAAGAAAAAAGGCAACTATGAACCTGGAGTAGATATTATTGCTAAAGTAACAGTCTTAGGCGAAGGATCACATGGCTCTTTAACAAAAAAACTAAAACCTCGTCTAAAATTAGATACAGATTCTAACCCTCAAGTTTATGCTATTGGAGTAAAAGAAATTTGGGAGTTGCCAAAAGGCCGTGTTAAATCAGGACATGTTTTTCATACTATGGGATTTCCAATGAATAATGATACATACGGTGGCGGTTGGATCTACCATATGAAAGATGATCTTTTAGATATTGGTTTAGTTGTAGGATTAGATTACAAAAATCCTCTCCTAGATCCTCATGCTGAACTACAAAAATTTAAAACACACCCCTACTTAAAATCCTTACTAGAAGGAGGGAAATTAATTTCCTATGGTGCTAAAACAATTCCTGAAGGAGGGCTTTTTTGTTTACCTAAACTCTATGCAGATGGAGTTCTAATTGTTGGTGATTCAGCAGGCTTCCTTAACTCAGCACGACTTAAAGGTATTCACCTAGGAATGAAATCAGGAATGTTAGCAGCAGAGACTATTTTTGAAGCTTTACTACAGGATGATTTTTCAGCTAATCAACTTAGTAATTATGATAAAAAATTCAAAAATAGTTGGGCTTATCATGAATTGCACCAATCACGTAATTTCCACCAAGCATTCAAAGATGGCAATTTAGTAGCAATGTTTCATGCTGGTATACAAATGGCTTTTGAAGGAAACTATTGGGGTATATTTGACCGTGCTCATAATGAACCAGGCCATACTCATATGCAAAAGCTCTATAACTTTCAAAACCGTGAGCCAGAAAAACATAACTTTGATGGGAAAGTAACCTTTGATAGACTTACTAATGTTTACTATTCTTCAACTAAACACGATGAAGACCAACCTTGTCATTTGAAGGTACTAGAACCGAATATTTGTATTGATCGTTGTGTTAAGGAATATGGTAATCCTTGTCAATATTTCTGTCCTGCTAAAGTTTATGAAATGGTAGAAGATGGAACAGAACAGAAAAAATTACATATTAATTTTGCTAACTGTGTTCATTGCAAAACCTGCGATATTATGGATCCTTATCAAATTATTGACTGGGTTACTCCCGAAGGTGGTGGTGGGCCAAGTTATACCATAATGTAAACATTAAAGTTTAACATATAAAGTAAGCCACCTAAATTTGGTGGCTTAATTTATGTTATTTAAGAAATCTTCATTATTAAATTAGGAAAGTATCTTTATGCTCGCATGTCATGAATTGTTAGTAGCTTAAGGATCTCAAAATGTCGTACCCCTTGTGGAGTACGTACTTCCACTTCATCCCCATCCTTTTTACCCATAAAACTTTTTCCTATTGGAGAAGTAGTAGAAATAAAACCTTTTGACAAATCTGCTTCTTCAGCAGTTACTAATTTATAAGTAACTTCTTCACCTTTATCTTGATCTAGCACAGTTAAGACTGAGCCATATGCAGCACGATCTCTAGGCAATGTGTCAATGTTAATTAAAGCTAAATCCGACAAACGTTTACGCAAAGCACCAACACGAGCTTGCAAGTATTCTTGACGATCTCTTGCAGCTTTGTATTCAGCGTTTTCACGTAAATCACCTAAAGCAGCGGCTTTATGTAGCTCTTTTGGCAAATCTATTTTTAGTTCTGTTTCTAATATTTTTAATTCTTCTTCTAGCTTTTTTTTAATGTCTGCTGACACTTAACCCTCCAAAGTTTCTAAACATTTTAAGCAGTTTAGAAATTAGAGAAAAACCTTCCCACTCTGCTATCCTTAAACCTCTTGAGAGCATTGTTTTGGGTTTTCTGCTTTAGTTGATTTTACCTAATTAAGGACTAAAACAAATTAACGGTAGGCTTATCAAAGTAACTTTTAGCTAATTAGGCAATGACAAATTTATTGAAGTACGTGGAGGGGAAATCCCCCTCCAAAACAAACTAAGATTTCAATTCATCAGGAATTGAATCAGGATCTTTATACCAATCTGCGTTGATTTTTAAAAAATGTTCCTCTTTAGGAGGTAGATCATCTTCACGAAAGATTGCTTGTGGAGGGCAAGCTGGCTCACAAGCACCACAATCAATACATTCATCAGGATTGATAAAAAGCATTTTATATTTTTCAAACTCTGGCTCATCCTTACGGGGATGAATACAATCAACAGGACAGGCTTCTACACATGCGGTATCTTTAGTATCAATGCATGGCGAAGCAATAACGAAAATTCCCATGATCCGCTCTCCTTATCTTTTAGCACCTAATGCTTCGTCTTTGTTTATAAAGTATTAGAATTTTACTGAATATTTTTCCCCAATTTGGGATCCAATTTGGGATTATATTTCGGCATTCTAACACAAGTAGAAAAAAAGACTACAAATACCTGCATTTAGCTACCAGTGCCAATCTTTTATTATTGACCACTAGCAGTAGTGTTAATCTTAGCATTAGAATCAGCAGTTTTTTCACTTCCCTCTTCTCCGTTGCGGAAAGGGTATTATTCTCGTTTTTGAACTCGTGTGAGGTGGTCAC
>CAZHXL010000330.1:0-5708 GCA_964536575.1 uncultured Clostridia bacterium
AAGGATAGCATTTCTTACTATTTGTCAATTTTAAAAACCTTTCCGCAACGGAGTTCCCTCTTGAAGTTTCTTGAATGCATTTAAGACAATATCAGGAGTAATTACTTCTGGTAAAATAGTTGGTTCTTTCTCTTTTGGGTTATAAAGTACATAAAGTGGTACACCACTACGACCAAAACCTTCTAATGCTTTAGTAATGGTTTCATCACGAGATGTCCAATCAGCTTTCACTGCTACAATCCCTAGTTTAGTAATTTGATCTTTTATTTCTTGATTGCTAAAAGTAACCTTTTCATTTACCTTACAGCTTAAACACCAAGCAGCAGTAAAATCTAAAAATATTGGTTTACCTTGAGCACGTAAGTCTTCAACTAATTTTGGAGAGAAGGCTTGCCAATCGATACCATCTTTGTTATTAACTGCAACTTTACCAGGAGCTACAGCATCATTACGCGCACTAGAAATAGCATAAGTCAAACTAGTTGCTACTAGGATTATCATAGTAGCTTGTGCAATACGACGGCTACGATTGCTATTTACTAAAGTACCCCAACGACCAAGCACCCAAGCCCCTATAGCCATTACAATTAAAGATATTAAGAGGTTTGTTACTACATATATTCCAACTTGCTGTCCTAATACTGAAACCAACCAAACTACCGTAGCCATAAGCAAAAAACCCATAAATTGCTTAAATGTTTCCATCCAGGCTCCAGGTCTAGGAACAAACTTTAGCAAACTTGGCATAAAAGAAAGTAAAAGGTAAGGTGAAGACATACCTATTGCTACAGCAGAGAAAATTAACATTGAAGCCCAAAGAGGTTGTGTCATTGCAAATCCTAGTGCCGAACCCATAAAAGGTGCTGTGCAAGGAGTGGCAACCAAAGTGGCTAGAGCACCACTAGCAAAAGAACCTACCAACCCAGATTTGTTCATTGATTCTTGTCCAACACCCATCAGTGATGTACCAACTTCAAAGACTCCAAATAAATTAAGCCCAAAAAGGAAAAATAAAGCTGCTAAAAAAACTAGAAAAATAGGAGATTGTAATTGGAAACCCCAACCTAATTTTTCTCCTCCAGCCCGTAGTAGCATCAAACTACCACCTAATGCCCAAAAAGAGAGTACTACTCCTAGGGTAAAAATCATTCCATGTTGCCAAGTCTTACTGCTATCTTCCCTAGCTTGTTTAACAAAACCTAGCACCTTAATAGACAAAACTGGTAAAACACAAGGCATTAAATTTAAGATTAGCCCTCCTATAAAGGAAAAGGCTATTGCTACCCAAAGGCTACTTAGTTGATTTGGATTAGTTGGAGGAGTTGTAGTAGCACTAGTAGAGGTAGCATTATCACCATTATTTAATACAGCAATATCTCCAGCAACAACAACAGATATAGCTAAAGCCTTTTCTTGAGAGCTTTCTTTCCAAAACCCAGAAGAAACCATTACCCCTTTTAAGTTTTTTACCGCTTCAGTTGAATCAGCAGCACGTTTAATTTCTAAAGAATAATCACTAGCAGTTTTTTTGAAGTTTTGTGGTGAAGAATGTTCTATTACACCGCCTTCAAAAGGGAAAAAAGCAAGTTTACTTACATCGCCCTTAAAATTTGGTGGAGGAACAGCTTTAATTAAGATCTGATCCTTGTTAGTGGCTGCGCTAAATTGCCAATCAGAACGGCTTAATGGATGTTTTGTGCGAGTATCATTAAAAGCTTGCGCCCATTTACTAAGTTTAGGGGGTTCATTTTTTACTGGTAGATCTAGTTCTACTTTAGCACCACCTGGTAAGCATAATTCTTTGCATACTAGCCACTTAGAATTTCCTATAAGCTTGACAGAACTAGTAGATATATTAGCTGTAGGAGTAATCTTGACAAGTAAAAACACTTCTCCATCATAACCAAAACTAGTTAATGGTAGAACATCTATTCTCTCTGGGTAAGGCCAAAGAATAGATTCAGCAGAAAAACCTGTTGGCATTTCCCATTTAATTGAAGTAGCTAAACCAGAATCACCAGGGTTTTGCCAATAAGTATGCCATTCTGTTTCTGCTTTGAGTCGTAGTGCAACCCAAAATGGTTGTCCTGGTTGAATTGATTCTACTTCTGAAATTAATTCTGCTTCAGAATGTTGTGATTTTTGTACTTGTGCAAAAGCTGGAACTGTTAAGGAAACAAAAACAACCAAACAAGTCAATAAAATTTGATTAACAATTTTAAATATATTTTTCATTTCTCTAATCCTAAGAAAGTAAACTTAATATTTAAGTTTCTAACTTTTAAGAGTTAACAAAGATTTTATCTAGGTAAAATAAGATTATAGTTTTATAAAAGGGTTGATATCTATAGCCAACCCCTTAATTTATCGCTTAAGAATCAAACGTGTTGTATTACTGATATTGTTTCTTTGGATGCCTTTTTTGCCAAATAGAAAATTTAATTTTCAAGAAATTGGTGTCGAGAAAATAGACACATCTTCTCTTAATGAATAATTAAGCAGCTATTTTATTATTAAAGTTTGCCATCTGAAGCAGTAGTTTCTATAATGAGCAAAGTTCAAGTAGTGGGAGATAATTATGGCATTAACTTGTCGTCAATGTGGTGTAATTGGCAGCGTAGTAGATACAATTTGTCGTAGTTGCGGTACAGTTTTAACTAATGGCTCAATGCCTGCAATTAATAACCCTGGTTCAATTACCTATTATGATAACAACTCTATGCCAGCACAACCACCACAACCCTGGAATTCTAACAACCAATATAACACTTATCCTAACAATGGACAAAATGGGCAAAACCAATATCAAAACAATAATTTACCTTCTTGGCAAGGCCAACCTCAACAACAACCCAATTTAGGTAATCCTGTTTATCCCCAGCAACAATACCCCCAGCAACAATATCCTTATCAATCTCCAGTGCCTCAACAACAATACCCCCAGCAACAATATCCTTATCAATCTCCAGTACCACAACAACAAGCACCCCCAATGCAAATGCAAAAATGGTCTGGTCAAGCACAATCATCTTGGGGACAGCCTCAACAAGTTTTTATTGTCAACAATGTCCATCCAATGGGACTTTATCAAGAAAGAAAAAGCCCAGGTCTTTCAGTCTTACTAAGCTTTTTACTTACTGGTGCTGGACAGCTTTATAATGGTCAGGTGGCAAAAGGTATATTAATGTTAGGTACTTGCGTAATTTTATGGGGGTTTTTACTTGGCTGGGTAGTTACTCTCTGGTCAATTTATGACGCTTACATTACTGCGAAAAAGATTAACTCAGGGCAAAGAGTATAGCTACGAATAGTTTAATTAGTTTAATTAGTTTAATTGGTATTTTTTGAGAAATTAGGATTAAGTTGCGTAGAACTAAAGATAAAAAAATAAAGAGCGAACCTATAGATCGCTCTTTAATATTATTCTGAGGGTAAACATTAAACTGTTTTAAGCTGTTTGTTGTAAGGATTGTAGTAAAAGCCTCTCGGCTTGTCTTACCAAGCTTCGCTTACGTGAAATGGCTAAGCAATAACGAGAAAGCTTTTGACATATTGCCATCAACTCTAAATCACCAGTAAAAGGTTCTAGGATTAACATTTCTGGTTTAGTAAAAGACTGTACCAGAAATTGTAGTAAGCTAGACTTTTCACTATTTCCTATTACTGGTAATGAGTTATTAGTCGTTGCAATAAGAGAAGGATTAATCAGCCTGGTTTCTGTAACAAAAGGAACAGAATCAGGAGTACCTTTACTTGCCCATAAAATAGCTAAAAATGGATCGCTATTATCTAATGATTTTTCTGTACGTGTTTTTTGCCAAAGATAAGTAGTATGATAGCTTAATCCTGCTTTAAGCAAAGCATCAACATAAGCCCCAATAGATTCTAAAGGACTAAATACTAACATTGAGCTATGTTCTTTCATAAAAAGCTCAGTGTAAGGGATCCAACTGGTATTTGGATGACAATGTTCTTGGATTTTCTTTTGCCGTGCACTAGTTTTAGTATTACTGGTCAGATCAGCAATCACTAGATCAAAACTACTAACAATATCACCACTATCACTAGTTTCTTCAGAATTATCTAAACACCAAGGAAATTCCCCATGTAACACCGATAGATAGGGTGTATGAACAACTGAGTCACAATCTATAGTATTAATTTTGCGAGTTGTAGGTGAATGGATCATAATTACTGTTGTTAATCACTATCTGTAGTATTGTAGAGGATTACACAGACAATCTATAGAGATGCTCTAATAAAGTCAAGAACAAATATCTACCATTAACACATCATTTAGTGGTTAGTAAGAGTTAGCACTCAGTATCTAGAAAAAAACTTAAGACTAGTAGTGATCAAATGATCTCTACTAGTCTTAAGTTAGTGACCAAAATTAACCTGTTTTTTATTTAGCTTTGATCTTGAAATTAGCTTTACTTACAGTCATAAAGCTTAGCCCACTGGCTGTTCGCGTTACTAATGCGATGCGTGAAGTCTTACTTTTAACTGCGGGTACTTTCCACGTAAACATACGGTCTGTTGAAGCCAAATTAGTAGTTATTATTATAGGGAAGGTTACGCCACTATCTGTAGATAGTAAAAGATCAAAACTTGTTGGCTCAATATTTTGTATTTGCCATTTGATCTCAAAACTACTTCCACTGGTTAGTTTTTCTTTCCCAATAGGGGAAAGTAACGTAATGGTTGGGTTTATCACAGTAAAAGCATCTGTAGTGCTAATAACAGCATTTGTAGTGGTTAAAGAAAGCACCCCACTACGAGCATTATTTGGTACTATTACAACAATCTCTGTTGGTGAGGAAAAAAAGAACTTGGCTTGCTCGCCACCTATACTAATTGCAGTAGTTTGAGCTAGTTCCTGGCCTTTAATAGTAATATTTGTGCCGCTTGACCCGCTCATTGGCGAAAAACTATCAAGAATAGTTGGAAGCGGACTCCCATCTATTCTTAAGTAATAAGTCTCGTCATTACCATCCATTTCATCTTGATATGAAATATATGTGCGACCACCAGAATCAGCTACTAAAGTAGGTATTTGGGAAATTGTATTGTTAGTAGTAACATTAATGGCTGGTAGAAAAGTATTTCCTTGATCAAAGGATTTAGCTAAGAAAATATCAGGGTTCCCTGATGATCTATCCATCCAAGCTACGTAAACTTGCCTATTAACTGCTAGAATGGTTGCATCATTAGAAGTCTCTGTTGTTCGAGATACATTTTTAGGATTGTTAAAACTTATCCCATCATTTATAGAGCTAGAAGCAAAAATTTCAAAACGGTTAGCTTGATCAGGAACGCTAACTGTCATAGCTGCATAAATTACCCCATTGCCCGCAGCACTTAGTGCTGGTCGAATAGCAAAACCTAGATCACCTGAAGCAAGTCCTCCATCAGTAAAAGTGTCAAAGCCATTGCTAGAGTGTTTTATCTCAATACGACAATTACCACTACTACAACTTTCATAAGCTAAGTAACTTTTTCCATTACCATCACTAGCAGCAGCAGTAGTAAAAAGGTTTCTGCCACCATCACTAACAACTGCTGTTGGAAAAGAAAACTTTTCACCACCACTAGCAGATTTACTAGCAAAAATCTCAAACTTTGCAGCACCAAGTGACTTTGCCCCATCCCAAAAAACTACTACCTCGCCATTTGGATTAGTGATAATACTAGGTAGCTCAGAAAAT
>CAZHXL010000331.1:0-5669 GCA_964536575.1 uncultured Clostridia bacterium
CGTAACTTGGTGCTGCTACTGTTGTTTGCCATTTTATTGTAACTGGCTGTCCTGCTATTACTTGCTGGCTTGTTACCGGTGATGTTGTTTGTAATATTGGTGCTTGTCCTACTGAGAAATCGCCTGTAGCTACAACACCAAGACTAAATGGGTTAGAAAAATTTAGCCCTGTACTAGTTTGAAGACTAGCTATAAATGAGTTAGTTTGAGTATCTAAAAAAGTGATCCCAAAGTCCTGGTTAAGGTAAAGTAAAGCGTTATTTGGGGAAATTTGTAGATAAGAAATAGTACCTGTGCCTCGTCCTGGCATACCAAGGAAAGGAACAGGAAGTACTTTAATGATTTGCTTAGCATTTACATCATAAATGGATAAAAACACTCCAATATATCCAGCAACATATAAAAATTTACCTTCATGGCTTATTTTTAATAATAGATCGCCAGTACCAGTTGCCATACTATTTATTTTGAATCTACTAACAACCTGAAAAAGTCTAGTTTCAACAATAGAAACAGTGTCTTTGCTGCTAATAAAAAGGAGTTTGCTATCAGGAGAAATTTCTAGCTCTTGAGGTCTAATTTGGAATGGATTTCTTGTTGGTAAGTCTTGAATGATATTAATTCTACTTCTAGTAGTAGCATCTAGTACTATTACATCTTTAGTAAATAAAGATACATACGCTCTTTTACCATCAGGGCTAAAGATTAAACCTCTTGGGCTTTCATTAAAGGTTAATCTCTCAGTTACTCTTAAAGTCTCAGGACTAACGATGGCTATTTGTTGAGGTTCATCTAATAGAATCCACATCATTCCATTTGGGGCTAGTTTCATTTCATATACCCCTATATTCTCAAACATTCTCCTTATTACTCTTCTCTGTCCCAAATCTACCACTGTCATTCCTTTTTTATCATCTACAAATGGATTATTATTTACAAAAGCTAACTTCTTATCAGCCGTCAGTTCTATTCTTTGAGGATTGGATGGTATCAAATCTACTTGCCCTAATTCTTTTAATGTTAAAGCGTCTAAAATAGACACATAACCCCCGTTACTAGAATCACCATCATTTCTAATAAACGTTTGATAAAGAATAGGATTATTTTGTTCTTGTGCTTGAACAGAAACAAGAAAAACCAATAAGAATAAAAGTAAACTGAGTATTTGTTTTGTCATATGGCTAATCCTTTCTATCTAATTGTAAGTACTACCAATAGAAACAAGTCTAGTAATAACAGTAAAGGTGTAACCATCAGGATCTAACCCTGTTGCGCCAGGTTCATTAGTACGAGCAGAAGCACATCCTCTTCTTGGTCTTACATTAATGGGCCTTACATCACCTACATATGTTCCGTTTGGTCTTGGACACTCAATTGCGTTTGCTCTGTCCAATGATGTAACACATCCTCCTATTCTTCCCGGAGGAATCCCACAATAGGGGTCTCTTCCGCATTCCTTTTCATAACACTCTTTACCATAAGGACAAAAATTACCAAATTTGTCTTTAAAGCCAACAGGGACACAACCAACTTGATCATTACAAACCATAGCACGCTCAGTCCCAGCATTGAGAATAAAAGTTAGGCCGATGAGGTTTTCCTCAAGCTTAGGAGGAGGTTGGTCACAACCAGTGCCATCAAAAGGAATAGGGTAATAGGATTCGTCAACCATAACATCAAAGTGCATAACAAGTTGGTTGATAACATTAAAATAAGTGTAGGTCTCAACATCAGCCCTAACTAGATATCGATAACGGTTAACACGCTCTCCTACTCCTGAATATAATACTTGCTGCCCTACAAATGTAGAGCGAAGTGTATAGTGGTATTTGTTCTGTGCTTGCTCTACTACTGATAGTCTTAGATTATCTTTGTAAGGATCATTTAAGGGTTTGTCAGAGTTAGGATAAGCAAATGATAGTAAGTCTAAGGTTTGGTTAGTGTCTCCATCTAGTCCATCCATTATTCTTACCGGATTACATAAGCCAAATTGCTGAGTCAGACTCCCTCCATTTTTCTCTGTAGGTGTTGGTTGATCTTGGCAAATATAGCTTTCTGCTGTTGATTTGTTTAACTGTAAGTGTTCAATAACTTGGTTTTGCACTCGTTTATACACTTGATCATTTATATAATTTCGTATTGGGCTTGCTGTTCCTATTCCTATGTTTTCTGCTTGGTCTAGTGCTATTTCTAACTGGGTATCTCTTAGCTGTACTGTGTTTGTTAGTACGATTTGCGATGTTGCCACTACTCCTAAGTACCAAAAGAAGAATACTAACACAATTAAAGCATATCCTCTTTGTCTAGACATATTCATCAAGGCATGTTTTTTCTCTCTAAATTTTTCTATTAGTGTTTTGGTAAAGAAGTGCTTTATCTGGGTAAATGGTGCTACTTCTTCAGTAATATTATTAGCTTCTTTGTGTAAATTATTGTCTATGTTATTCATAAAGCATCCTATTCCAAATTACAAATAATTATTGGGAAAGATAATATTCCACCCAAACCTATTATCGTAATTAATACTCATATGATTAGTTCTATTATAAGCTTGCTCTTTAATTCTTAGAGAAGCTATATTCCTTGCTTCCTTATCTTATAGACGCTTTTTTATGACAATCCTCATTCCTTTATTGGGTGGAAAAACCAACTTTGCAGATTTTACACTGTAGTTGAAAATAAATTACTTGTAAGTTCTACTTTGCTATAACCTGCCATTTTTGGCAGATTTGTCATAAATGGCAACCTGTTAACTGCCGTTTATGGCAGGTGACAAAAGTTGGTTGTAAAAACCAAGTTGCTATAACTAGTACTAAAATCAGGTATTAACGATTTATACTTAAATAATTTATTTTGGCTCAATTTTTGCTGTGGGCTAGGCTCACAAACTTAAATTAAAGCAAAATGGAGAAGCCAAATGAATATAAACTCATTATCTGGCCAAAACCCTATCAATTCCCCTGTTGAAAGCAGTCAACCTCCTCCTAATGTTTTACCTTCCGAAAACGAACCTACTCCAACTACCACTCTTATTAATACAAGCGATAGCAGCAATACGAACCCTGAAAGTAAAACACAAAACACTAATTTTTCAGCTAATATGTTGAAAATGAATTTATTAGCTAAAACATCTTCAAATAATCAAACTCAACCTAACACTACACAAACTGCTTCAACTCTTTCCAATAAACTTGATGAAATTAAAGGCTTAAGCCAAGATAAAAATTATCTTTTAACTATTTCTTTACCTAAACCTAAGGATGAAAAAAATCAACCCATTGATCCTAATCAACTTACTGCATCAGACTATGAAAATACATTTATTAAAGAAACCTTAAGCGAAGTTGGAATTAATAATGTTACTAGCTCAGAAGTAAAACTTTTTCAAGAGCAATATAAAACTGCTACAGGTAAAGACTTTAATCTAAAAAATCCTCTGTCAGAGTTACGCAGTAACACAACTACTAATGGCGAGTTAACAGTACAAGTCAGCCAATATGACTTGGCTGTAGCCAAAACAGTTGGAACTCAAACTATACTTGCTCAGCGTCAAACCAAAAGCCAAATAGCAGAAAAAGCCTATAGCGATGGTACAAAATATGTTGACGATCTAATGATAGGGTATATTGCTGCTAGAGTTAATGCTCCTATTAACCTTGTCAATGGATTAACTGAGCCTATTCGTGGTATTGCTAGTCTTGCTGGAAAAGATCTTTCTGGCCTAGTTTTACCTCGCTGGGATATAGCAAAACAAAGCGAGTATTGGAATAAGGGCGACCGTATTAGTAACGAAGAAACTGGCACTACTTTGGGTTTAGCTGTTGCTACTAATAGTGCAATAGGTCAAATACTCTTGTCTAACCCTGTTGGTAGAGCCTCTATCGCCATAGAGTCTGCCTATAACCTTGGCACAGGCGCAGCAGGACTTGACCCTACTAGTAAAAATACTGACGGGACTTATCAAGAACTATCTATTGCTAACAGAGCATTAAGAATTGTAGGTGGGGTTTTAGGTGGAGCAAGTTTATCGGCTAGTTCTAAACCAAAACTAGAATCCCCAGAATTACCTACATTACCTACTACCCCAATTGACCCAACTGCACCTGCTTTGGTTACTCCTGAAGGTATTACTTTTAACAATTGGCCTATTCCTATTGCGCCTTCTTTTAAGCCTGCTGTTCCTGATGTTGGTGGTAACGTTTCTCGTCCTAATTCTTTTACTCCTCCTTACTCTATTTCTGGTGTTAGAGAAACCCTTTCTAACAATGGCTTTGGTGGCCCTTTAGGTCATCCTCAACCAATACAAAATTCTTCTACAAATAATAATATAACTTCTACAAACAGTAACCCTATTACAAGTAAAACTTTAGAACATGTTTTTCATGGTAAAATAAATAAACGTAATAAAGCTGTTGGTTTTCATTATGAGGGAACTAAAATGGAAGATGTTAAAGGGACCAAAGTTGATGAAATAACACGATCTGTGCCAGACATACATGGAGTTTATACAGCAAAAGTTCAAGTAAAAGGTTTAACAAAACAGGCCAATTCTAGTTTTTTTCCTGAAAGTTGGAGTAAATCAAAAGTGGTATCTACTATAAAGGAAGCTTATAATAACCGCGCTTCTGTTGCTGGAAAACAAGCTAATTATTTTGAAGGAAATACTTCTCAAGGCATTATAATAGGTATGTATCTTAATCAAGATAGTACTATTGCTACAGCCTATCCAATTTATAACAAATAAGAGGTAAAAATGAAATTTCATGTAAAAGAAGTTAATAATAGACCAATAGCTATTTTTGATAATGATCCTCTGCCATATAGCCATTTATTGTCAGATTTTTTAGAAGAAGCCCGCATAGGAAATGTAGAAGATTATTTAGCAGAAATTGAAAAAGCTAAAAACGGCCATTCATTACCAACAGGTTTTACTGGTAATTCAGTTGATATTTCTTTTTATTCAGATCACGCTACTATTGAAGAACTATGGCCGCAAAATGAAGATAATCCTGCAAGTATAGAAATATCATTGGAAGAAGCCAAACAGCTTTTGTTAGATTGGCAAATGGTTTTAGAAAATTGGAAAAAATAAACTACCAGTAAATATTGACAAGTATTAAAGCAGCGCAGGCTTGCAGTAATTAACTACAAGCCTGTGTTGTTTTTGTATACTAAGAGTAACACTAGAAAGTAAACGTAAGTGTATTGCTAGCGACCCCATCAATAATTAATCTGACTGTGTTGTTACCACGAACAATGCCTCCTAGTTTCTTCTTGCTACCTTTGATAGTGAAACTAGTGTTGGAAATAGTCATTGGCGTTAAGTCTACTTCTTTTTCATTAACAAAAAGCTTAGTTGTACTACTAGCCGAATTAGACATAAAACCTATGCCGCTAAGTGTAAGTATCTTAGCCTTATAAATAGCATTGGTTATGGCTGGACTAATTACAAATTCAACATTAGCTTGACCAATATTTCCGCTACTGTCTGTTGCTGTTATTCTTACTATACCTTGAGAGTTAGTGATATTTAATTCCTCTATGTTTTTAATTACAAATGAATTGTCACTTGCTCCAAAAGTTGCAACTGTTGCAAAGGTTTTCCCTCCATCTAGTGAAAGCAACAAGGCTTGGTTTGCTACTGCTCTATTATCCACACTTTGCCATTT
>CAZHXL010000332.1:0-5664 GCA_964536575.1 uncultured Clostridia bacterium
TAATCAGAGTTTGTGCTAGTGTGCTTTTTATTTCGGTTCGTGATGCGGGGTTTTTACTTTCATTTATTTTTGGACTTGCTAGTTCTTATTTGATTTATTGGTTGGTAATTAGAGATTTTCAAAATCGACAAATGGCTGTACTAGCAGTGCTGCTCTTTAACCTATATCCTGTATCTTATTTTACTAACACAATTTATAGCGAAGCACTGTTTACTTTTTTAACCTTGCTAGCTTTTTGTCTATTACGCCAAAAACATTTTGTCTTACCAGGCTTGTGCAATACTAACTCGTTATATAGGAATAAATATCCTTACAGCTTATTTGTTTATTATTTGGCAAAATCGGCATAAATTAACTTATAAATATTTGTTTTTACTTGTATTACCACCACTAGGGCTAGTTATTGAATTACTAATAAATATTTATTATTTTGGTAGCCCATTTTTTGTTGTAAGTGAACATAAAAACAATCCTGCGTCCATCCAAACTCCTTCATTTCCTCCTCTTCCGCTAAAAGAAGCCTTTAGCAGCCTTCCTACTTTGCTAGGAAATTTACTGGCAGGTGTTTATGATGATTATTTTATGATGACACTTGGTTGGAGTGCGATTTTTACATTTTTTGCTCTAATTATTGTGTGTATTGGTTTTTATAAAAAACTTCCACAAGATTATTCTGTTTATGCTTTAAGCTATATTTTATTTTTTTCATCTTTTACTTGGACAATTAGCGCACCAAGGTTCACTTTACCTCTATTTCCTATTTTTATTACTCTATCAATGATTAAAAATCGATTTGTCTTAGGTCTGATAATGACTCTATTTTTTATTTTACAATTACATTTTACAAGGGTTTTTGTTAATGGTAGTTGGGCATTTTGAGAGGAAAAAATTATGCTAATAATAGATGGTTCTTTTGGTGAAGGCGGAGGACAGATCTTACGTACTTCTTTAGGGTTGTCGTTAGTTACAGGAACGCCTTTTCGTATAGAAAAAATTCGTGCTGGACGTAAAAGTCCTGGAATATTACGTCAACATTTAACAGCAATTAATGCTGCTACTAAAATTGGACAGGCAGAAGTGTCTGGAGCCTCGCTTAATTCCCAACAACTAACTTTTATTCCTAAAAAAGTCCTAACAGGGGATTATTCATTTGCAGTGGGAACAGCAGGTAGTGCTATTTTGGTTTTACAGACTATTTTACCCGCTTTACTGATAGCTGATGGGGCTACTAGCTTAGTGTTGGAAGGAGGAACGCACAATCCTAGTGCTCCACCTTTTGACTTTTTAGAAAAAACTTTTCTTAAACAAATTAACCGTATGGGAGCAAAAGTGACTGTGGAGCTAATGCGGCCAGGTTTTTACCCTGCTGGCGGTGGGCAAATTAAGGTACATATTGAACCAGCTAAAAAGCTTAAAGGGTTTGAGCTTACTTCAAGAGGTGAAATTCTTGCACGTCGTGCTAGGGCTTTAATTGCTTCTTTACCTACAGAGATTGCTGATAGAGAGTTAAGCTTTATTGGACAAAGAATGTCTTGGGATAAGTCTTGTTTACATAAAGAGATCATAAATAACTCTCGTGGGCCTGGTAATGTAGTTTTTATTGAGCTTGAGAGTGAAAACTTAACAGAAATATTTAGTGCTTATGGTGAACGTGGTGTTAGGGCTGAAGCTGTTGCAGGTGAAGCAGTTAAAGAGGCTAGGCACTATTTAGCTGCTAATGTCCCAGTAGGAGAATATTTAGCCGATCAACTACTTATTCCTTTTGCTTTAGCTGGAGAAGGAGCCTTTACTACCTTTGGCCTTTCTTTGCACACTACTACTAATATTGAAGTGATAAAGAGGTTTCTTGAAGTTAGTATTAATGCAACGCAATTAGGTAAACTATCTACGTCAATAGAGGTAAAATAGGTTGAAAAGAGATTTTTTAATGGGAAAAAATATTGTCTTTCGTGTAAACTTGTGAGAAAAATTATTCGTTTGCTAAATTTACCATACATAAACAAATATTAATTAAAACTTCAGGGAGAAAGATATGTTTTGTCCAGGATGTGGCAGGGAAATTTTAGGGGATAGTAACTTTTGTAATATTTGTGGGATTAATCTCCAAGCGGTGCATCAAGCGATAACTAATGCAATACCAATACAACCACATCAAAATGAACCACAAGTTTCTGGTCATTGGTTAGAAATAGAAAAAGCCCGACATAACTTAAAAAAGCAAGCTTTGATATTTATGGGATCAGGAATGACTTTTAGTATATTCCTAGCTATTATTGCAGAATTTGTTGGTCAATTTAGTTGGCAAGCAGGGCGCATAATAGAAAGAATCGCTCCACTAGGAGCTTTGTTTCTTGTAATTGGAATAATGACTTTAATATATCGTAGAATTATGTATGGTGCTTCTAATGCAAAAGTTGTAGTTTTACAATCACAATCACAGTCACAAGGGCTTTCACCAGAGCCAATAGCACTTCCTGCTAGTACATTATCAGAAAATTTCAACCCCCAGATCCCTCCAGGTAGACCACTTTTCCAAGATATGGCATCACAAACAGCTAGACAAGAACCTATTCCTATTGCACGACAAAACCACGATCCTTCTTACCCTTATCCGCCTCCAACTGTAACAGAACGCACTACTAAAGAGTTGAAACGCCCTCAAACAAAACCAACAACTAACTATTAACGAGATTAGTTTTAATGAGCAAAGATAACTTTGATGAAGAAGGTTTTTTTGAGCAAGAGATTGTAGAATTACCAATAGAAGATACTATTGATTTACATAGTTTTTCCCCAAAAGAAATAAAGATTGTTGTAGAAGAATATCTCTATCAATGCCATGAAAAACGCTTTCCTATAGTGCGCATAATTCATGGCAAAGGCATAGGGGTTCAACGAGAAATAGTTAGGAAAATATTAAGCAATAGCCCATATGTGGAAAGCTTTTCTGATGGTGGTCTAACAGGAGGAAGTTGGGGCGCAACAGTTGCTTACTTAAAGTATTTAGATTAAGCCACTTTCATATGTTAAGTTTTCGATTAACCCTTTGCTACTATGTTAAAAGCTGAAAATTTGTATTTTAGTTATAAAAATCCAGTTATTGAAGATGTCTCATTAACCATTGAACAAGGTAGTTTAGGTGTGTTAATTGGGCCTAATGGATCTGGTAAATCTACTTTGATGAAGATGTTAGCAAAGCTCTTAATTCCTAACAAAGGAAAAATATTTTTAGCCAATCAGCTATTAAAAAATATTTCTCAACGTCAATTAGCTCAGCAAATAGGTTATGTTGCTCAAGAAACAAAGATAGAATTTCCATTAAGTGCCTTTGAATTTGTCCTACAAGGGCGTTTTGCTTATGGACAAGGTTTTGGTTTTGAGCAAGACAAGGATTTACAGCTTGCTCATAAAATTATGCAGCTAACAGCTACAGATAGCTTTGTAGAAAGGCGAATAAATGCTCTTTCTGGTGGAGAACGCCAAAGAGTTTTTTTAGCGCGTGCTCTAGCTCAAGAGCCAAAACTACTGCTTTTAGATGAACCTACAGCAAACCTAGACATTTCCCATCAAGTAGCTACATTTAAGCTGTTAAGAGAGTTAACTCGCCAACAAAACCTAACGGTTTTACTTATTACTCATGAGTTAAACTTAGCCGCGGAATTTGCTGATAAAATTTTATTGCTAAAAAAAGGTAGAGTGTTTTCGCAGGGAAGCCCAAAACAAGTTTTGGTTCAAAGTGTCTTGGAGTCAGTGTTTGAAACACATTTACTAATAGACAATAACCCTAAAAGTGGTGCTCCTAGGGTTACTATAGTAGGACAAAATTGTTAAGATAGTAAAATTATTCTTTACTTGTAAGCCGAAAAATTAAAAGTATTGGTTTCCAATAAAAATCACAAACAATCTTAGAAGTTTTTGAGGGGCGAGCTTTCCAAAAATTAGCTTTTCTAGCAATAGCATCTGTCATATTAATACCAGCAAGATTAGCATTAACAAATTGTGCTTCAGCCATATTAGCACGCATTAATTTAGCAAAACGTAGGTCTGCACCAGTAAAATTAGCTTTGTTAAGGTTGGCTGCTGTTAGATTAATACCTGTTAGATCAGCCTTTTCTAAGCTGGTTCCAATCAATGTGGCTTTAGAGAGGTTAGCTTGACGCATTACCGCACCTGTTAGCACAGAATTATCTAAAATAGCACTTTCTAAATTAGCATCAGAGCATTTAGCTGCAATTAAGTTACAGCTTTTAAGTTTAATTCCACGTAAGTCCATTCCACGTATATCTATACCATTTAAGTTAGAAGAAACAAACTCCGCGCCTGGAAATTTAGCGACTCTTAGGTCTATTCCTTGAAAGTTAGCATTTTGAAAACGGGCATTCTCAAACCAAGTGTCTCTAATATTAGCAGAAGAAAAAGAAACTTTTTCTAACCGTGCGTTATTAAACTTAGCCATTTGTAAAGTAACATTATCAAACTTTACTTCAATTAATTCTGCACCTTCAAAATCTGTACGTTGTAGGTTTGCACCAGCAAAGTCTGTCCCAATCATTTTTGCTCGACAAAACTTTGCAGAAAACATGTCAGCATCTCGTAGTTTGGTGTATTTTAAGCTAGCACCACTAAGATTAGCATTACGCATATTTACTTTATTTAAATCCATATTATCTAGAACTACATTTTCTAAGTTGGTATTCTCAAAAACTGAACCAGATAAGCCTGTGCCCTTAAAAGAAGCATCTTTCATTACTGCATTAGAAAAATTAGCTGATTCTAAATTAGTTGCTTCAAACTTAGCTCCTTCCATTTGTGCTTCTTTGAGAGAAATCTTAGTTAAAGTAGCTCTATTTAATATACAGGCTTTCATATTGGCACGGTCTAGGATTGCATCACGAAAGTCAATACCAGTTAGGTTTGCTCTCTCTAAAGTAGCTCCAGTTAAATTGGCCCCTCGTAGTATTGTGTCAGAAAAAGTAGCTAGCTTAAAAATCGCGCCAGATAAATTACTTCCTTCCATATTAGCTCGGCTAAGATCAGCATTAGAAAGATCTCTATTAGAAAGATCCATATTTCGTAAATTAGCTCCAGTAAAATCAGGAGTGCCAATCTTATTGGCAGCACGCCAATCATTCCATTCTGAAGAAACTAACATTTGTAAGTGAACATTATTAGCCATAGACTATATCTCATTTATTTTCTTAGTTTAAGGTACTCTCAAGAAGACTTTCACTCTAACAACTGCGAGTAATATAAAATGCTAGGATATACTTAAGTTTGTTAGATGGGAATTTGCTGATGTCAAGAATGAGAGAAAGCATATTATAACCACATATATCAAAGAAATAGAATCAAAACCTGTCTGTTTTCTTGCAAAAGGGAATTTAACACAATGTAACTCTCAAATTAACTAAAATGATACTCGTAATCCAATTTGAAATTGTCTAGGAGAAAAAGCTCCTCTAAAATTTCCTTCTGGTAGAGTAAACCTACCTTGTTCTTTTGGAGGTAAAGAAAACTGTCTAGTAAACCTATCAGGTAAAAAAATACGATTAATTTGATTAGGGTCTATATTGACACGATTAAATAAATTAAAAGCTTCTACAAAAGCTTGAAATTTATAATTTTCCTTAACAGAAAAATTACGTATTACTCTTAGATCTACAG
>CAZHXL010000333.1:0-5634 GCA_964536575.1 uncultured Clostridia bacterium
CAGAATATCGTGGAATGGGAGCAACTTTAACTGCTGCATTAGTTGAAGGTGATCAGGTTTATATTGCTGAAGTTGGCGATAGTCGCGCTTATCTTATGCGGGATGGTCGTATTAAACAGGTAACTACGGATCAGTCTTTAGTAGAAGTATTAATATCTAGGGGGGTAATGTCACCAGCTGATGCAGAAAAATCTACTAATCGAGGCATTCTACTACAAGCTATAGGAGGTAAAGAGGAAATCCAAGTAGCCATTACCTCTTTACCATTGCAAAGCAATGACTACTTGCTTTTATGTAGTGATGGTCTTTCTAACAAAGTGAAAGCACTTGAAATGGCGCAATTTATTACTAAACGAGGCGCAACTCAACCTGCTTGTCAAGATATGATCGTGGCTGCTCGTCATCGTGGTGGAGAAGATAATATTACTGCATTACTAGCTAAATTTAATGGTTTAGGACTACCGACCAAAATTTCTACTGGCAATATTACTACTACTTTACAAGCACTGTCTACTTTTGATCCAGATCGACCAAAACCAAAGCGGCGTACTCAAAGATTATCTTCTCCACTTGTTATTACTGATAAAACAACTAGATATTCTAGTACTGTAGGAGGGTTAAGTGCTAATAATAG
Organism: uncultured Clostridia bacterium; assembly: GCA_964536575.1. Taxonomy (GTDB): domain Bacteria; phylum Acidobacteriota; class Blastocatellia; order Chloracidobacteriales; family JADJPF01; genus JADJPF01. The sequence continues at coordinate 635 of CAZHXL010000333.1, forward strand.
AGATCTTGCTAGCTATCCGCAAAGGGAATTATTAATGGCAGAATTTGAACGTCTTTCCCATCATTTAGATAAAGCTTCAGATTCTTTGCGGGCAGAAATGGAGGTTTTACGAACAGCAGCAGAATGGTTAGAGCAAGGAGGAGCAATTAATAGACAATTGCCAGAAATCTTTACCAAAATGCGAAGCGCGGAATCAACTTTAGAACATACTCGGAAAACGGTTGCTGAAGCTAAAGAACTATTTAAGAAAAATGATTAAAATATTGGACTAAGTTGAGGAAAGCATTGTGTCAATAGAATATAAACCCAACCGTTACTTTTTAGGCTTGCTAATGAGAGCAGGATTTAACCGTAGGCAATCACATGAAATATTTAATATGTTATTTACCCATATTTGTGATACTTTGCTTACTGGTAAAGCAGCTCAAATAAAGGGTTTTGGTACATTTCAAATTTACTCTAGAGATAGTGATAAGCTAAATAATGAGTTTGGGAATCAAAAAGAAAAATTGATTAGATTCTATCCTAGCAGCGCGCTTAAGCAATTGATTGAACATATTGCTCAACAAGTAATTCCTGATTTGCCAGAAACCAACACGCATTCAGCAAAAGTACTAGCTTTGCGACCAACAAATAATTTAATGGGTTGTGAAGAAGATTTTCCTACATTGCCAGATACAGATTTAGAACAAATTGCTTTACCAATCAAAAATGAATTAGCTAAAAATGATCTTACCCTAGAACAACGTGGAGCAGAATTTGACCTCCATTATAATATTGGTATTGCTTACAAAGAGATGGCACTTTATATTTTAGCAATAGAAGATTTAGAAAAAGCAATTAATTTACTAGAAGACCATTTAGTAAATAGACAACAAGAACAAAGATATATTCAATGTTGTGAAACACTTAGCTTATGTTATAGCGGGGTAGGTGATTTTCATGAGGCGGAAGAATGGTTATTAAAAGGAATAAAGCTAACTAATCATAGAGATACAGAATATAAAGCACTGCGTTATGATTTGGCATTACTTTATGAAGCTACTGATCGTATAGAGCAGGCTACAGAAGCTTTTTTTGATGTTTATGCGATTGATATTAACTTCCGACGTGTAGCACAAAAATTAAAAACCTTACAAAGCCGCTATATCAAAAAAGCTCGTGATGAACGCCGAAATCAGCTTATTCCTGTTTTGGTTCGAGGTAAAACCATAACAGGAGAACGCTTTGAGGAAGAAACATTAATTGTTAATGTTTCAAGACGAGGGGCTGGACTGCATATTTCTCATCAACCACAGCCAAATAGCTTTTTAGAATTACGCTTTTCAGATGCTCAAAGAGTCAAAATTGCTAAAATAGTTTGGTGTACTCCTGCAAGTAACCCAACAGGAGGTTTTCAAGCAGGAGTGTTGATTTACCATGAACCTCCTAAATAAAACTATTAGTCAAAAAACAATTTTTAATAACAAATAGAGAAAGGCTGACTAAAATGCCAGCCTTTTACTTTAACTGGCACTAGCAGCAGGACGGGGAGCTTTTTTGGTTTCTTTTGCTTCTTTAACTTCTTCAGCAGGTTCTTCTGGGAAGAGTCTATCAATTATTGGTAAGCTAAGAGTTTTACGTACTTCTTGCTCAATTCTAGTACATAATTCTTTATTTTGAGCTAAAGAATTCTTTACATTGTCACGACCTTGACCAAGACGCTCACCTTTATAAGAAAACCAGGCTCCGCTTTTATCAACAATCTTATGTTCTACAGCCATATCTAATAGATCGCCAGTTCGGGAAATACCTTCTCCATACATAATATCAAATTCTACTTCTTTAAATGGTGGTGCAACTTTATTTTTTACTATTTTGACACGAGTACGATTACCAACAATACTTTCACCATCTTTAATTGGGCCAATACGACGGATTTCAATACGTACAGAGGAATAGAATTTTAGTGCTCGACCACCTGTAGTAGTTTCTGGTGAGCCAAACATAACTCCAATTTTTTCTCGGATTTGATTGATAAAAATTAAACAAGTATTAGAACGAGATACAGCCGCAGTTAATTTACGCATTGCTTGTGACATCAAACGGGCTTGCAGTCCTGGTTGACTGTCACCCATATCGCCATCTAATTCTGCACGAGGTACTAGTGCTGCTACAGAGTCAATAACTACTACATCAAATGCTCCAGAGCGTGTAAGATGTTCAGTAATTTCTAAAGCTTGTTCACCACTATCTGGTTGTGAGATAAATAATTCGCTAATGCTAACGCCTAGTTTGCCAGCATAGTCTGAATCTAGGGCATGCTCAGCATCAATATAAGCAGCATTACCTCCTAAGCGTTGGGCTTCAGCTACTATATGTAGGGCAAGAGTAGTTTTACCAGAACTTTCTGGGCCATAAATTTCTGTAACACGCCCACGAGGAACTCCTCCAATACCAATAGCTGCATCAATACTAAGACAAGTTGAAGAAATCGCTAAAATATCAGCTATTTTTTTATCACCTAAGCGCATGATCGCGCCTTTACCAAACTGTTTCTCAATTTGTGCTAAAGCCATTTCAATAGCTTTGCTACGTTCTGCTTTCAGGTCTGCCATAATTAATGTTGCCTTTCTATATTTATAATTTTTTATTGATTTGGGTTATTTTTGCCAGTAAAGCTAGTAGTGAAATATAGGCAAAAAGTTGCTCAGTGTCAAGCAATAAATGCAGAAGAATTTTTTTACATTCAGGGTAGATGCAAAAACTTTTCTTTTCTGGCAAATAAAGGGTTACTTAGAAAAGACAAAAATTTTTTAAGGCTTTGAGGAAGGTTTTTCAATTTGACTTTCTAATTCTATTTTTTTATTAGCACGTTGTTGATAAAGAGTATTTTCCAAATCTGTCAGCTTAGTTTTTAATTGAGAAAGGTGGTTTTCTGCTTGCTCTTTATCATACTCTTGTTCATTTATTTTGATAGATTTACTGTAACTTTGATTACCTTTATCATCAACAGAAGTCACATTAAATAATTGTAATGCCGATTCAAATTGGCCTATTTCTTTTCTTATTTCATTACGTTCTTTTATTGTGGCTGATTCACCTTCATAATTAGCTAATTTTTCAGCCGCTTTTTTAGTTGCTTGTTCACGACGATAACGCTCTATTTCTCCAGGTGCTAAGCCAATAATGTCTAATTCTCCTTCTGGCAGTGAGGCTAGTTGGTCAGTTGGCAAGTTAAAATTTCCAATACCACGTTTTGCTTGATAATGTAGTGGAATGCCTAAGATAGTTCTTTGGTAATCAATACGTACTATCACTTGACGATTCGGGGGGTCAACAGTGATATGTATATTTTCAGTAGGAATTTGGAGTCCTCTTTGTTCAACAGCAATTCTAGTGCGACTGCGCAGGGTTTTAACTGTAGTATTTGAATCTCCAAGTGCTACACGTAGGTCATCTTCTAATAAACGCCTTTGAGAGTATTGCATCGTGAAAGTTACTACAATGTAAATAATTAGAACTGCTATAGAAAATTCTACCATTCGTTTAACAAAAATACGGCTGGCATGCTCGCTTTCTTCTTTTTTTACCTGTTCTTGCATAGCCGTTAGAGGCTCAAAGGCATTAGGGTTGATTTGCTCAATAATTTGTCTAAACTCTGGGACAGTGCCAACCTCTTGCCAAAGAGTGTTACCTAAGCGTGCTTTATGTGTATGGCGTATGCGACCAGCACGAATCAAGGCTTCTACCTCTTCTGGGGTTTGGTTTTCATAGATAAACCCATTTATATCAATTTGCCAAACCTTAGGAGCTAATTTAGAGGTTTGATATTGAGTAGCTGGTGCATTATTCGCATTGGTAGGGTTACCCTCAGACTGTGTACTAGTTTTGTTAACACCTATTTGAATAGCTTCTGCTTCTAAATTATTAGCTTTAGCTTTGGCTTTAGTTTTTGCATATTGTTCAGTTACATAGCTAAGCATCTCGCTGCCATCAGTTACTAGTAGAGGATCACAAGCAACGTCTACCTTAGTTATTGCGTTAGATTGTGCTTCTAAGGTTTTATCTGTAAGACTGTTAGAGTTAGCTTGCTCTTGTTGATAAGCAATAGTTTGATTATTACTATTAGGTTCAGTTTTTTCTATTATAGATTCAATCTTAACATCTGCTCCAATAGCACGTAATTTTTCTGCTACTTTTATAGCTTCTTGTTGAGAAGAGGTTTTTTTTACGCTAAGTTTGCGGCCTTTAAGCAATTCTTGAGCACTAGACTGTGAGAGTCCAAAGCTACGTTGCAGACCTTCTAGAAGTCTTTTTTGACCTGATTCTGAGTCATCAAGAACCCCTTGAAAAACTACTCGCCATTGCGTAGGATCACTAGCGGATTTTATAGGTGCGTTATTTGGTAGCCCAGAAATTGTTAAAGCTGCTTCTAATTGATTCGCAAGGTCTAATGCGCTTTGTTGACGTCTAGAAGGTTGTTTATCGAGTGCCCGCATTACAACATGTGATAATGGCTCAGGCACATCAGGGCAAAGTTTTTTAAGAGGTGTTGGATCTTTTGTAACATGTTGAACAATAACGGCTGGGGCTGAAGTGGCTTGAAATGGAACATGTCCAGCAAGCATTTCATAAAGTATAATTCCTAGAGAATAAATATCTGATAGGTAATCAATTGTGCCTCCGCTACATTGTTCAGGAGACATATAATGAGGGGTGCCTAGCACACTATCTGTTTTAGTAATTTGGTTTTGTTGTTGAGTATCTTTAAGTTTAGCAATGCCAAAGTCTAGGACTTTAACTACTTCTTGGCCATCAATAATTTCTACCATCACATTATCTGGTTTAAGGTCGCGATGAACAATGCTTGCCCGATGCGCAGCCCCAATACCAGCACAGATTTGGCGGGCTAAGCTTACAGTTCTTTCAGGTGCAAGTCTTTTTTCTCTTTCTAATAATTTTCTTAAGGTTAAACCATCTACATACTCCATTACTAGATAAACAATATCATCACTAGT
>CAZHXL010000334.1:0-267 GCA_964536575.1 uncultured Clostridia bacterium
ATCAGCATCGCTCATTAAGTGGGGGTCGTTGACCATCACTTCTCATCTATTTTATGTAGATTTTAACGCTTTTAACATTTCCAACCTTTTTTGTCTATTACTAGCTAAAGGTATTGTTTTCTGTTTGTTCTCAAATGTTTGCTGGCTAATATTTTCCTTACCTATTGCTTTAGCTGCTTTATATCTCTTTACAGCATCGTCTAATTGTTTTAACAATTGCTCTTTGGTTACTTTAGGATCAACATCTTTTAACATGATTTTGTTTAC
>CAZHXL010000334.1:277-2676 GCA_964536575.1 uncultured Clostridia bacterium
GTTTACCTCCAAAAGTTATCACTAGTTAAATTATTTTGTTTTTTCTAGCTCTATTGCAACTGTCATTATGTTTTCTGATGTGGTTAGATTAGTTATTCTATTCTTTTTATCGTCGGTTAATTTTACTTTGTCGTTTTTATTACCAGCATACTTTTCTAACATATTTTTTAGAGAACTAGCAAGCTCAAGATCTATTATTTCATTGCCTCTTACGATGTCTTGTTCATCTCCTCTATTAAGAGATATTTTCACCATTTCTAGCCCCATTAATTTTCTTTCTGACCAAATAAGCCAAAGCTTTCCTTTTGTTTGATCAAATTCTAGTGCTGGTAAATCTGGGTTAGGAAGCTTATTTTCTTCTGTAGCCTTAAAATAATTGTTTACTTTTGCAGGAGGAAAAACCCAATTATATTTTGGTATTTCTTGCTCTTTATCCATTAACTCTGTTGACTGGCTAACTAAATAAACATAGCCTTGCTGGTCAGAAGTTAATCGAAAACGAATCTGATCTTTTTCTTGGTAAGCAAGGCTTAAACCTGATACTAGCTTTAAGTCTTTTGGCAAGCCTTCGCTAAACTGTTGTAACTCTAGAGAATAATTAAGTTTTTTAATTGTAGGGGTTTCATTTGCTGAGGTTAGGCTAGCTTGATTGCTTGCATTATTCGCCTTATTACTTTGAGACCCTTTACAAGCAAGCAAACCTACAAGAAATAAAACTAATATTAAACTCCAATATTTTTTTAACATTCTTATTCCTTATTTTCTGCCGCTTTAGCTTGTTGCTCAGCCTGTTCAGCTTGTTTGTCAGCTAATTTGCTTACTGTTGTAACAAAACGGTTTAACTCTGGGTGTAGGGCTTCTAGGGCGCGTTTAGCAGTAAGGTAATTTGCCCAAGCACTAGTTTGAGTAATACCTTGAGTTGCTTTTTCTCCTAACGCGCTTGCAAGTAAAGTGATTAGGCTTGAAGAAGCATCTACTTGCTCAAGCAAAGCAACAATGATTTTGTAGGTTGATTGGGCAGTGGCAAAGTCTAAGGGTTTATCATTTTCCTCTAACATGTAAGTTTATCCTTTATAATAAAACGGTAATTTAGAAACTTCTGCTGGAACCTGCTTACCATTTATTTCTACAGAGTGATTTAACCCTACAGTAAAATTATTACGCTTAAGATAAGCTAATGCTATAACTTTACTTAATATAGGAGAAAAGCCCGCACTAGTAACATGACCTATTTCTTTACCATCTTTATTAAAAACCTTGGCTTTTGCTGCTGGTACATCTTCGCTGTTAATAACTAAACCCGCTAAACGTTTTGCGGTTTGGTCACGTCCTCGATGATGAATTCTAGCAATCGGCTCTTGACCTAAATAACAACCCTTGGTGTAGCTAACTGCTGTTTCTAGCCCTGTTTCTAGTAAAATAATATCTTCATCCATATCAATACCATATTCTGGAACAGCAGCCTCAATACGCAGTAAATCAAAAGCCGTTTGTCCAACAGGTTTTGCGCCTGCTTTTACCAGAGTATCAAAGATAGCAACAATATTTTCATTAGAAATAAATAAATCAAAACCTTCTTCACCTGTACGTGAATGTTTAACCGCCATCAAGCGATGCCCAGCAATTTGTGTTTCTGTTATCTGTAATTCTTGCTGTAGTTTATCAATATTGGCAGCACCAAGTTTGTTTAAGAGTGGTCGAGCTAAAGGGCCTTGTAAGGCTAGTAAAGAGCTTGCTTCCGTAATGTCTGTTACATTAAATTCACCAGCAGGACTATATTTTTCTAAATGATAATAGATTTTTTCTCTAGTACTAGTAGGAACATCTAGTAAAATAGAATCTTCAATCATGTAAATAAAGCAATCACTCAAGATATGTCCACGAATACTTAGGAAGGCAGCAAAAATACCATGGCCTGGTTGCATTGATTTAACATCGTTACTTACCAAGTTATGTAAAAATTGGATACGGTTTTTTCCTGTAATTTCAATACGTCCTCGGTTAGAAATATCCACTACGCCAACACCAGTTCGAATGGCCTGATATTCTTGCCATTTATCTCCATAGTTAGCACTTAGTTCCCAACCAAGTTGTTCTATAGTTTGGGCACCTAATCGAGCATGTTCTGTTGCTAAAGCAACTCTAGCCATAAAAATTTCTCCTCAAAAAATCCTACACATCATTATTTCTCTTCTTTTGGTTTTAATACTTTAATTTCTGTTACTGATGTAGGTAGTAGTTCGCTATATTTAATCTCTAATCGTTGACCTTTTTGTATATCAGAAAAGGCTAATTCTTTCTTACCAATAACCTTAAATAAGCTTTTTTCTGCATAAATAGAAGTCCGTTTGCTAGCGCGATATTTAAATTTATCGCCAGTAATTTCATCTGTTCCCTTA
>CAZHXL010000334.1:2686-4568 GCA_964536575.1 uncultured Clostridia bacterium
AGCTCTTGAGAATCAACAGATTCTACTATTACAATAGTTTTTAGCTCTCTACGAATTTTAGGGGCTGTATTAGGTAATTTACCTGTCCCGTAAGAACCTTGGGCAAAACCTTCTGTAGCTAAAGAAAATAAAAACATCAAAGCAACAAAGATAAATAACACTCTACGCATAATTTAGTACTCCTAATTTAGACCTGATTAAAAAGGTAGGTTTATTATAAGTGCATTATTAAATGCCTTTCAACCTTGGGACGGGAAAACCATACTAAGATTTAGAAAGTTCTTTGGAGTTATGTCTAAAGAGATCTGTATAGTATTTAAGAATATGCATAAAAGGCTGAACAGTTTTTCCTGCTAACTCTATTTCTGCTTGTTGTTGTAAGTTTTGCAGCCAATCTTGTATAGCTAGGGCTTGGTTGCGATAAGGGCTTAGATCACAGGTAAGTTCATAATAAATAGCACTTTCTCCTGATTCAAGTTTTCTAATTTTTTGTTTTGAGCGTAAAAAGCTATGCACGCACAATTCATCAGCAATCATATCTGCCACAATCTCACATATTGCCTCACGTTCAACAGTGGCAACACTTGTTTGAGCAATATAGAGAAAAATATTATAAAATCTTGTAGCCTTAGTTAATTTTAAGCTATCAACTATTTTACTTTCTAAAATATCTAATGCTGGGATGTCTAGATTAACCCCGCGAACAATAAACCCTTCATGTTGGCTTAAAGCTATTTGCTTTTTCTGACTGCTACCACTACCAATAGAAACCTCTACTACTCCTCGACATGCAAGAGAAAAAAGTGCTGTGGTTAGTAATAATGCAGCTAGGCGTTCCCGTTCAGCAGTAAAATTACTATGCGTTTGTCGTCCTCGTTGGCCTGATAATAGAGCAGGAACAAATTGTTCTACAAACAAGTAGATAATCGCGTTTGGGCTTAGCTCATAAACTGGGGTGGAAAGTGGAGATTGTATAGAGGAAGGAAATGCTAAAAACTTGCTGATACTTGTTCTTTCTGCCATTTCTCCTATGCCTGCTTGCTCAAAGGCTTTATCTATATCAACTTGTTCAAAAGTTTGGATTTCTACTTCAATACTCTTTTGACTAACTTCATCAAATGCTTCTCCAACATAAAAAGACTCTGAAGCTAGTGGTCTAGTAACAATACTACCTTCTTCTATACGTAGAGTTGGAGCAATTAAACTAGGGATAGAATATACTGGTGCTGTAATACCATAGGACTTGTTGATGGGATTAGAATTATCTTTGGCTACCTCACAAACTGTAGTTGTATCAATAATAGGGGTTTCTTCTCTAGAATAGTCAGAAGCTTCTGGAAAGGCTCCTAAGGTTTCTTCTAATTTAACAGAAGTAGAAAGAGACCTTTCATCACTAGAACTAGAAATAAGTTCATTAGAACGAAATGACTCTGGAGACTTTGAAAAGTCTTCAAGTGTTTCTTTCATTTTTATTAAGAAAGATTGAGGATCCTCAGCTATAGGTGGAGGTGTAGGGTCGCTTGAATAAAATGGTTCTGGTGGACTTGGTAACGCAGCCAAGGTGTCATTAGATACAAAAATAGGTGAATACTTAGCTATTGGTGCAGGGGTTGGATCGCCTGAATAAAATGGTTCTGGTGGTATAGGCAATGCACCCAAGGTGTCACCTAACTTAAAGGCTAAGGCTCTTGGTCTCTCTAGTGTAGGTGCAGGGGTTGGATCGCCTGAATAAAATGGCTCTGGTGGGTTTGGTAACGCGGCCAAAGTATTATCTATACCAGACTTAGTAGTATATTTACCAAGAGGTGCTGGAGTTGGATCATTTGAGTAAAAAGGCTCTGGTGGTATAGGTAAGCCTGACGATGTACTACTTGCATGGCTT
>CAZHXL010000334.1:4578-4919 GCA_964536575.1 uncultured Clostridia bacterium
TTGATTGAGTAAAGATTCACGGTATTTTGCTAATTGTGCTGAAAGTTGTATAGCCAAAGCGATTACCGAGCTATGCCTTTGTGAACTACGTTTTTCTAAAGCCTTAATAATTATTGATTCTAAGGTTGGAGGAATTTCTGGTCGTATCTCTCGTAGCGCAGGAGGAGTCACACCAATATGTTGCATTTTTAGCATTGGATAACTTCCACCAGTAAATGGCGGATTGCCTGCTAATAAATGATAAAGAATAGCACCAATTGCATAAACTTCTGAGCGTAGATCTATTTGGTCAGTAGTAAACTGTTCTGGCGCAAAATAGTAGGGCTTACCTAATACATAGT
>CAZHXL010000334.1:4929-5634 GCA_964536575.1 uncultured Clostridia bacterium
ATTGGGGAAAGCTGAGAAATTAAACTAGGGACTTTTAGCCGCACCATACCAAAATCTACAACCTTAACGATTTGCTGTCCATCCTTGCCATCACAAACAAAAACATTACTGGGCTTTAAGTCTAAATGATAAACTCCACTGCGATGAGCATTTGCTATTGCTTCGCAAATTTTCGAACTAACACTTAGTGCTAATTCTAGGGAAAGCTGTTTTTGTTGTTGTAGTAATTCAGCCAAATTAGTACCAGATAAATATTCCATTACAAAATAAAGTATATTTTCTTCTGTTTGGCCAAAGTCAAAAACCTTTACAATATTGACATGATCTAGAGAAGCAAAAGCGCGAATTAGTATAAGAAATCTTTCTGGTAAGCTTGAATCAGCAGTAACAAGATTTGGAGAAATGACCTTAATGGCTACAACTTCTCCTGTTTTCATCACAGTAGCTTGAAAGACAATTCCAACTCTACCAATACCTATTTTTTTGTCTAATCGATATTTATTATCAATGACAGACGCACCAGGAATTAAGTCTAGTAATAGAGATTTATCGTTATTACAAACCTCCATGCGATCGCCAAAACAAGTATGGCAAATAGGACATTCTTTCATAAGTCAGCCTTCTTTAAGAAACTTAAACCTTTTAGGTCTAAGTTCTTGCTCCTAGAGCTTTTAAGAATTATTGAAAATGTGTTTCGCGTAACTT
>CAZHXL010000335.1:0-4305 GCA_964536575.1 uncultured Clostridia bacterium
GATTATAGTTGAGCTTTCAGGGTCAGAAGATCTGAACTTAAAAAGTAACACTTCTATTGGATATTCTTTTGTATCATATTCATATGGAATTTGAAGTTTCTTAATTTGCTCTTCAGCTTCTTCAAATTTTTCAGATGTTATTCTTTTAGTTGACATTGCACTATCCTTTAGATTCAATGAGTTACAGTATAAATTCTAACTAAAAAGCAAAATACTTTTGTAAATATTTTTTATACTTTTTGCAATAGCTCGTCCAAGTTCAACGGAAACAGCGTTACCAATATGCTGTTGAAGATCTGCAAAGGGTTGACAAGGAGCACAACCAACTAGAATTTTGATAGAATTTTTGGGATAAAGGTCTCTTATTTCATTAGGTCTAAGCTCTTTTACATCTTTACAAATAAACCTTGCCTTATTATTTTCTGTGAAAGCAAATTCACAAGTTTTATCATTATCTATACCAGCGACTACATTAAGCCCCTCCAAAAAAAATCCGTGAGCTAATCCACCTACCCCACAAAATAAGTCCACAACAGCTATTTGATAAAGATTTGCCATTACTCATGCCTTACAAGAATTCGTTTAGTAAAAGATTAAATTTAGTCTGTCTTGAGTTTTAGTACAATTTAAGTTGATTAATGGGCTTATTATAACTAATAGATTTAAATTTCAGCTATGGTTTTATGCATATTTAACAATCCTTTTCAAAACCATAGATACAGTACAAAAGAAAGTATACGCAAAGACTCTTCTAGCACCAAATTACTTGCACATTTGACCAGTAAGATCTATAGATACTTATAACTCTTAATCAATAGCAAATTACAACCTATAAAAACTTGAAATAAAACTAACTTCCCTTATTTTGAAATAAAACTAACTTCCCTTATAATACTTTTCTATAAAACATATTCCCTAGAAATCATTCCTAGTTTTTGCCCCGTAATTTAATTTATACAAAGTACCGCAAGTACTTGTAAGAGAGGTCACTATGCGTAAAAGCCTATGCCTAGTATTTTTGTTCTTTATCACAACTTACTTTGCAATTTCTGTACTAGCCCAAGGATCAACTACTGGAGCTATTACAGGTTCGGTTGTTGATTCTCAAGGTTCTACGTTAGCAGGTGCGACTATTTCGGCTAAAAATATAAACACAAATGCTGAAAGAACTACTCAAATAGAAGAAGATGGTAGCTATAGTTTTATCCAACTCCCTCCAGGAGATTACGTTGTTACAGTAACAGTAGATGGATTTAAGCCTGAAGCTCGTAATTTTACAGTACTAATAGGCACAACAGCAGTAACACGTTTTGTACTTGTTCCTGAAGGGACTACGGAAGTAATAGAGATTAGAGCTACTACCACAACACTTAATGAAACCCGCACAGAGAGCAGCACCAATATTGACAGTCAGTCAATTGCAAATTTGCCAATAAATCAGCGCAATTTCTTAGATTTTTCTTTAACTTCTTCTCGTGTAACTGCCGATAGAGTCCCTACTCAAGGTGTGGCGGCTAACTCTGGTTTATCATTTAATGGTCAACCTGCACGTAATAATAATATTACTATTGATGGCTTAGACAATAACGAGAGTGCGTCAGGCTCAGTACGATCTACTTTTAGCCAAGAAGCTATCCAGGAATTCCAGATTCTGGCCGATAGTTTTTCAGCAGAATTTGGCCGTGCTTCAGCAGGCATTGTTAACATTGTTACTAAAACAGGTACTAATGACACACATGGGTCACTTTTCTTCTTTAATCGTAATGATGGTATTAACACTCGTGATGTTTTTACTAGTTTTAAGCCTAATTTCGATCAATATCAGTTTGGTGCTACACTGGGGGGGCCAGTCAAGAAAGACAAAATCTTTTACTTTACCTCTTTTGAACGCTTGTCTATTAAACAAAACAACTTTGTTACCATTGCAGATCAAACTGTAAAATCTGCTAATAGTCTGGGGTTAGCATTACAAAACGGCCCTATTCCTTTCTCTATTGGTAACACAGCCCTTTTAGCACGTTCCGACATTCGTTTATCAAACACTGATTCAGTAAAAGTCCGTTATAATGGTGGGTTTACCTATAATGGAGCTTTAGAGCTTTTTGGAGGGCTAGTAGGACAGACTAATTCTGGAGTTCAAAAACTAGAAGACAATTCTATTGCAATAAGTAACACTTATATTAATGTAGGGTTAAATTTAGTTAATGAGACACGGTTTCTTTATAATAGGCGCACTCAGGATGTTTTAGCGACAGATGTTGGGCCTCAAGTACGCTTAATTGCCCCTGAAGGTGCAGATATATTTGGGCGTGGCACTTTTTTAACTCAAAATCGTAAGTCGCGTTTATATCAAATTGCCAATATCACCTCGATTTCTAAAGGTAAAAATCAAATTAAGTTTGGCTTAGATTATGTTTTTCTTGAATTTAACCCAAATGCGTCTAATGTACCTATTTCCCCTGGAGGGTTTGCTCAATTTAGTCCCATTGATTTTGGGTTCTTGGGAGGCCCAAGTTTTTCTGGCTTAGAAACATTTGACCCTAATTTACGCTCACCCCAACAACTAGCTTTTCTACAAGTCTTTGCAGCAGGGTTAAGCCAACAAGGTTTCCCATTACTACCTTTGGATAAGCTTGCTTTGCCTGTAGCCTTTGCTCAAGGGTTTGGTGATAGTCGTTCGGGAGGAACAAGCAAGTTTTTTTCTTTGTTTTTCCAAGATGATATTAAAGTTCATCCTTCTCTAATAATAAAAGCTGGTGTTCGCTATGACCTTAATCGTGTTAGGCTACAAGCTAAAAACAATGGCAATTTTAGCCCTAGATTATCTTTTTCTTACAGACCAACTAAAATATCAAAGCTTAACATCCATGCTGCTTATGGACTGTTTTTTAGTGTTCCTTTTTTAGGGCCAACTATACCAGTAGATAGCACTACTTCTAAAAAATTTACCATAGCTTTAGCAGTGTTTCCTTTTTCAGTTATTCCTTTTTCACTGCCAGGACACAAATTCCCTGATGGTAACACTGTGCCAGCAGCATTAAACCTAGGCCCACAATTTACTCAAATACTTACATTCCAACCAGATCAACGTGCTAGCTACACCCAACAAGCCAATTTTGGCTTAGACTACTTCTTTAATGGACAAACCTCTTTATCGCTACAGTATACTTACGTACGAGGGTTAAAAATCTTTTCAGCTCGTAATATAAACCCTGTTGTGCGACCAGTTGCAAATGATCCTGTTGCTAGCTTTTTAACTGGTCGTGTTAATCCTAATCAAGGAGACAATTTTGAGTTTGAGAATGCCTTTGATAGTTATTTTAATGGCTTTACAGTAACATTTAATCAAAGGTTTAAGAATCGATTTAGCTTACTTGCTAGCTACACTTTCTCTAAAGCTATTGATAATTTTATTGATTTTCGTATTGAGTCTGGACTACTAGAACTAGTAGATTCCTTTAAGCTTAGAGATGAGCGTAGCCTTTCGCTGCAAGACACTCGTAGCCGTTTTGTTTTATCTGGTGGAGTAGATCTTAGCTATCGCCAAAATAGAATCCTTAAAGGCTTTCAACTCTCTACCATTATTACTCTTAACTCTGGTCGTCCTTATAACTTGTTGGCTGGCATAGACTTAAATCAAAGCGGTGACAACCCTCCAGGAGATAGACCTTTTGCTAATGGGACTAGCATAGGGCGTAACCTAGGTATCACTCCAGGATTTGCAAATATAGATTTAAGGCTATCGCGCAAATTTGTTATTAAAGAAAAATACAAACTAGAAGGAACTTTTGAAGCTTTTAATCTCTTTAACCGTGTCAACATCAGTGATTTTTCTCGTTCTTTCCCTCCTGATGCACAAGGTAATTTTAACTTACCTCCTCAAGATAACGGCAGATTTATTGTTACTCCTGATCGTTTTCGTGGTGCTTTTCCTTCTAGACAGTTACAACTTGGTTTCCGTATTAGTTTCTAAGTTAGTTTCTAAAAGCTTTTTGCCTTAAATTTTCCACTTAAAAAGTAACAAGTCATTAAGATTTGTTACTTTTTTTATTTATTAAATACAAAAGAAACGCTAGTAGACCAGAAAATTTATATTGAGAATCAACATATTTTTCTATTACATAAAACACATAGTAGTAAAACCTACAAAACGCCCAAACACAAAAAATTAAAAGTAAAGTGACTTTATAATTTGCTGTTTCTGCGACTATCAGCACAGCACACAAAGCCCCAATAAACAAAAATAAACAGCCTTTTAAATGAATTAATTTTGGGCTTTTTAAGTCCTGTAACATTTATTTAATT
>CAZHXL010000335.1:4315-5340 GCA_964536575.1 uncultured Clostridia bacterium
ATTTTTATCATCTTGGGCAAAGAAGACCCCCACTTCAAGGAAGCGAAGCGAGTAAGTGGGGGATGAATTTGCCTGACTACAAAAGTAGTCAAATTCTCAAGTAACTCTAAAACCATTACCATAATATATGAGTTTAACGTTAGAAATTTTAACAGGTTTTTGCAAACCTTGAAGCTTGATATAATCTCCATAGTTTTGAACACCTGAAACTAAATATTTCTTACCATTAAAGATAACTCTATCTTTAGGTTGAAATGGGTAGCGTTGTTTTCTGATACTACGTCTACCAGGCTTTAGCTTAGTAGCTCTATACTTGCTTAAATTCTCGGTGTTAAGACTAGTGTTTCTAGTCCTTCTACCAGTGTTTAGTTCTTGTCCGCTTGCTTTTTCTCTAGTCCTTGAGTCTAAGTAAGAAGCATCATAAAACTTTTCTAGTGAACGATTATTTTTTCTAACTTGCTCTATCTTTATAGTATTAGCTCTATTTTGATTTTTGCCACCTGCAATCACAAATGCATCATTAGAATGGCTTTTTTCTATCTTTAGCTCTGTTCTTTTACCTTTAGTAATATAACCATATGTTACTTTAGAGTTCAGTTTCTCTACCAACTTCCATCTAACTGTACTCATAAAACTTTCTGCTCTATAGCTATTTAACTTAGGTTGCCAACCGTACAGTAGTTTTCCTTTCAAGTGATTTTCTGACCTATGGCACTTATCACAAAGGGTTATCAGATTTGAGGGTCTATTGCTAGAATCACTTTTCCAATATCCTAAGTGATGTATTTGCAATATTTTCTCACTTGACTTGTTACTACAATTAGGGTTTTGGCATCTATGATTATCCCTATAGAGTATGTATTCTCTTAGGTTATAGAACCCGTATTGCTCTCCTTTTTGATAGCTAACCCCTTCTATACTTTCGTCTTTTAGCTTTTGTATATCAAAATTACCTACTTCTACTATTACTTTGCTTATTGGTAGTATTGAGCGAGCAAACTCTACTAGTCTGATATGGGTTTGTA
>CAZHXL010000335.1:5350-5629 GCA_964536575.1 uncultured Clostridia bacterium
ACTTTTTTGCGATTATCAAACTTAGGTTTGCGGTAACGAAGGCGAGAACGTCTAGTCCTACGATATGAACTTTTCTCTTTAAGCCTATTACTTTGTCCTTTGAGCAAACTCATTTCTCCACTCAACACTTCTTCTTTAGTCGTAACAGCAGAGAAACCTATGTTTTCATACCCGCTATCTAGCCCTAACACTATTGGTTGCTTATGCTTAGTTGTTTGATAAAGCAGTCTTATAGTAAATGGATTAGCTCTTATTACTTTAGCTTTTCCATTTGCTATT
>CAZHXL010000336.1:0-3062 GCA_964536575.1 uncultured Clostridia bacterium
CCATTCGTGAAGGTGGCAGAACTGTTGGTGCTGGTACTATTTCTGAAATTATTGAGTAAGTAGTGAATAAAGTAGTAGCTGAAATTTTTAGGTAGGTAGATTATGCCAAGAGATAATATTATTTTACAATGTAGTGAGTGCAAAAACCGTAACTACGTGACAACGAAAAATAAAAAGAAAACAACAGGACGTTTGGAGTTTTCTAAATTTTGCCGTTTTTGTCGTAAACATAAACCACATAAAGAAACCAAGTAAGTTTTACTAGGCTTTTAGGGGTGTAGCTCAATTGGCAGAGTGGCGGTCTCCAAAACCGTAGGTTGGGGGTTCGATCCCCCCCACCCCTGCTGTTTAGCTATTAGATGCTAACGTATTTAGTTATATAAAACTTAAGAGGTAGTTATAATGAGCGAAGTGACAGATGTCACCACCCAAGAGCAAGACCCCACTGGTAGGTTGGGACAAGTTAAGCAGTTTTATACTGATGTCCAATCAGAATTAAAAAAAGTTACTTGGCCAACCCGTCAAGAGGTTTATGGGACTACTGTAGTAGTGCTAATAGCCGTATTTTTCTTTGGGCTTTTTTTGTGGGTATCAGATTACATAATTGGGTTAGCTTTCAAGTTTTTAACGGATCTTCTTAAATAAGGTTAATACCTGCCATTGCTATCCTATTAAGCAAAATCTAATTTATAGAGAATGTAAAGAAAATATAGAGTGATAAATAATGCCAAGAAAGTGGTTTATTATTCATACATATTCTGGGTTTGAAAGGAAAGTAAAGGAAAGTCTCGAAAACCGTGTAAAAGCTTACACTATGGAAATAGAGATCCTTCAAGTGCTTGTTCCTGAAGAAACTGTAGTAGAAATGCGCGGCAATAAGCGAGTAGAAACAAAGAGGCTTATTTTTCCAGGATATGTTTTAGTAGAAATTGACTGTGACGAAAAAGGCGAAATGTCAGACAAGGCTTGGCATACCGTCAAAAGTACCCCTAAGGTTACTAGTTTTGTTGGTGGGCAAAAACCCACTCCTTTGACTGAACAAGAAGTTGACCAAATTGTCCATCATGTTACAGAAGCAGCAGAAAAACCAAAACCAAAATTTACTTTTGGCTCTGGCGAAACAGTACGTATTATAGATGGGCCATTTACTAGCTTTACTGGAATAGTTGAAGAAGTAAATGGAGACAAAAACACATTAAAAGTTATGGTTACTATCTTTGGGCGTGCTACGCCTGTAGAACTAGACTTCTTACAAGTTGAAAAACATACATTTACTGAAGAATAGTTAAGAGATTTGTATAGTTTGTAATTTAGTAACAAATTATACTTAAAATGCGCAATCAATAAAGGCTAAGAAAAATATGAAGAAAATTACTGCCTATGTGAAATTGCAAGTACCGGCAGGGAAAGCTAACCCAGCTCCTCCAATCGGCCCAGCTTTAGGTCAGCATGGCGTTAATATTATGGAATTTTGTAAGCAGTTTAATGCTAAAACTGCTCAAATGGGTGATGGAATAAATATTCCTGTAGTAATTACAATTTATTCTGACCGTTCATTTACTTTCATAACTAAAACACCTCCAGCTGCTGATCTAATCAAGAAAACCCTTGGTTTAGCAAAAGGTTCAGCAAAGCCCAATCGTGATAAGGTTGGCAAAATAACTCGCAAACAAATTAAGGAAATAGCTGAGACTAAACTACCTGATCTTAATTGTACTGATCTTAATTCTGCTATGCGAACTATAGAAGGTTCAGCAAAAAGCCTTGGTTTAGACATTATAGACTAGTAGTGGGCTAGCCCATGAATATCTGTGAGGGAGGCTTTGGCCGTTGTACCTCACTAAGGAAATAAAATGCCGAAAATTGGAAAGAAATATAAACAAGCTCTTTCTCAAATAGATCAACAAAAGGCATATACACTAAATGATGGACTTGAACTAGTAAAGAAAATTGCATTTGCAAAATTTGATGAAACTGTAGAAGTGACTATGGTTCTAGGGGTTGATCCTCGTAAAGCTGATCAAATGGTTCGTGGTACTGTAGTTTTACCAAATGGGTTAGGTAGGTCCAAAAAAGTTTGTGTAATTGCTAGTGGTGATAAGCAAAAAGAGGCGCGTGAGGCTGGAGCAGATGAAGTAGGTGGTGAAGAAATGGTAGCGCGTATTAAAGAAGGATGGCTGGATTTTGATGCTGTTATTGCTACACCAGATATGATGAAAGTGGTTGGTACTCTAGGTAAAATCTTAGGCCCACGTGGTCTAATGCCAAATCCAAAAACAGGTACAGTTACTTTTGAAGTGACTAAGGCAATTACTGAAACTAAAGCTGGTAAAGTAGAATTTCGCGTAGATAAGACAGGTGTAATTCATGCTCCTGTAGGTAAAGTTTCTTTTAGTGAAACAAAAATTTTTGAAAACGCAAAAGTTTTGGTAGATGCTGTATTAAAAGCTAAACCACAAACTAGTAAGGGCCGCTATGTTAGAGGCGTTTATGTTGGTGCTACGATGGGGCCAGGCATAAAAATTGATTCATCCGCGCTATAGCAAAATTTAGGAGATATCTTATGGATAAAAAAGGTAAACAAGAAGAATTAGACGCACTAAAAGCTGATTTCGAGAAATCTAATCATGCTTTTCTTGTGGATTTCCAAGGCTTAAATGTTGCTAACGATACAATTTTACGCAGTGAAATGCGTAAAAACAATGTTAAGTATAAAGTTGTCAAAAATACTTTAGCGCAAAGAGCTAGTGATGGAACACCTCTACAGCCTTTACATAAAGACTTTACAGGGCCAACAGCAGTAGCCATTTTTGATGACCCAGTAACTCTGGCAAAGCTTGTTTCAAAGTTTGCTAAGGACTACGCTCAATTTAAGTTTAAGTCTGGCATTGTAGAAGGTCGGGTTATTAGTGCAACTGATTTAGAAGCACTAGTAAATATGCCTTCTAAAGAACAACTGCTTTCCAAGATTATGTTTTTAATTAATTCTGGAGCACAACGGCTTGCTACAGCAACCTCTGGTGTTGCTCGTAATTTGACTGTTGTTATGGGCCAGATTTGTG
>CAZHXL010000336.1:3072-3445 GCA_964536575.1 uncultured Clostridia bacterium
TGATCAAAAAAAGGAATCTGAATAAAATTAAACTAAAATATGTCCGGGTCTGCTCTTAAAGAGCTGTACGTCCGGTTTTAAGGAGGATTTTTTACTCATGTCAGAGAAATTACAAGGCATTTTAGATCAAGTTAAAGGGTTAACCCTTTTAGAAGCTGCTCAACTAGTAAAAATGATGGAAGAAGCTTTTGGTGTCTCAGCCGCTGCTGCTGCTGTTGCCGCTCCTGCTGCTACTAGCAATGCTCCTGCTCCAGTTGTAGAAGAACAAACAGAATTTAACGTTGTTCTTGCTACTATTGGTGCAAATAAGATTAATGTTATCAAAGTTGTTCGCGAAATCACCTCTTTAGGTCTTAAAGAAGCTAAAGATTTA
>CAZHXL010000336.1:3455-5626 GCA_964536575.1 uncultured Clostridia bacterium
TAGAAGCAGCACCAAAAGCAGTTAAAGAAGCTGTTTCTAAAGATGAAGCTGAAAGCATAAAGAAAAAACTTACTGAAGCCGGTGCTACAGTTGAAATTAAGTAATAACTAAAGAGCTAGTTGTTCTAACTCTTTAGGAGTTTAATTTTCTGTTAGTTTAGCCAAAGTTAGTTTTGCTAGTGAGAGAATTCTACTAGCCTGTTTTTAGATAAATTAAAAACTGATATATAGACAGATTTTGTATACCATTTACAAAGTTACGAAAAACATCATTTTAGCAACGCGAAGGGCATAATTAAGGCAAGATTGCTTTAGGTGTGTTCTTCGCATTCGTGTCTAAAAACAGACAGCTATTAGTAAATTAATTTAGTATATTTCTCCTTAGTTTAAGAAGAAAGTTATAAAAATAAGCTACAGATATCTTCTCGCATCGCCAGACCAAGCTGCATGAAACATTCGGAGAGTCAAACTAAATAAATTTGGCGAAAACCTTCTTGAGATACGTTTGGCCAAATAATGCCACACGAAAGGAAAGAATATGTCATCTCAACCCCAAGTAAACAATGTTAGTGGCGTGATAAAGCGTTCCCGACACGACTTTTCTAAAATTAATACTACTGTACGTATTCCAAATTTAATTGAAATTCAGCGCGAGTCTTATAATAGATTCCTACAAATGGATTTACTGCCAGAAGAGAGAGAAAATGCTGGCCTTCAAGCAGTATTTCGATCGGTTTTTCCTATAAGTGATTTTCGTGATACTTCACAACTAGATTTTGTTGATTATTCTATTGGTGAATGGAAATGTAAGTGTGGAAGACAAGATGGGCTTTACCACTTACGTTCTAATTGTCGTAGCTGTGGTTCTACAATTAGAGTTAATCCTCTTTCTTCTGATGATGTTCTTTGTCGTAGTTGTGGCAATTTTAATAAAAATGTAATTAAGCTTTGTGATAATTGTGGTGAACCAGTAGGGCTTAAGCACAAATATGATGTCCAAGAATGCCAAGAAAGAGGTATGACTTATGCTGTTCCTCTAAAAGTAAAGATTCGTCTTACCGTTTGGGATAAAGATGAATCAAGCAGTTATAAATCCATTCGGGACATTAAAGAGGAAGAAGTCTATTTTGGCGATATTCCTTTAATGACTGATAATGGTACTTTTATTATTAATGGAACAGAAAGAGTTATTGTTAGTCAATTGCACCGTAGCCCAGGCGTGTTTTTTGAAAAATCACCAGCCTTTTTGGCAAAGATAATCCCTTACAGAGGATCCTGGGTAGAATTTGAATATGATACTAAGAACCTACTCTATGTTCGGATTGACCGTAAACGTAAGTTTTTGGCAACAATCTTTTTACGTGCATTAGGACTAATTCAAAACTTAGAAATTCCTAAGTGGAGAAGAGGAGATATCACAGATAATGAGCTAGAAGAATCAATAAAATTCTGTGGCTATTCAGATGGGGATATACTAAGAATTTTCTACGAAACCAATAAGATTTATATCCAAGAAGGAAAATTAATGTTAGCGGTTTCCCCAGCTATTTTAGATATGAAAGTGTCTAGTGCTGTAGTAGATCCTAAAACAGGAGAAACCTTAATAAAAGCTGGTAGAAAGATTTCTGCTATTGCTTATGAAAACCTACAGAGAGCAAATGTTACTCAAATACCAGTAGATATTTTAGATTTGGAAGGTGCTTTTGTTGTTGATGACATTATTAATGCTGAAACAGGCGAGTTTATGGTAGAGAGCAATCAAGAGTTAAATGCTCGTGATTGTGCCAGAATTATTGAGGCAGGTGTTACTGAATTTGAGATATTTTTTCCTGAAAGAGATGAAGTAGGAGCGGTAATTAGCCAAACACTTAAAAAAGATACAGTTAAGATGCCAAGGGACGCTCTACTTGAAATTTACCGTAAAATGCGCCCAGGTGATCCTCCTACTATTTCAACTGCTTGGAACTTGTTTTATGGCATGTTCTTTGACGAAAGAAAGTTTGATTTTTCTCGTCTAGGACGATTAAAGTTCAATATTAAAATGGGTTATGAGCAATATGATAACCTAGATGAGCAAATACTTACTCCAAAAGACTTCTTTGATGTAATTAGATATGTATTAAAGCTTAAGCGTAATATTGGCGATGCTGATGATATTGATCATTTAGGTAA
>CAZHXL010000337.1:0-5566 GCA_964536575.1 uncultured Clostridia bacterium
AGTCTCGGCTTCGCCCAAAGAAGCCGCTGCTCTTCAGCGCATGCGGAGTGTCACTTCGCCAGGCAAATCCCATTGTAACCAATGTAAATGCAAGTAATTACACTAGATAGCTATACAAGACATGTAATTTATTTAACGTATTTTTTGCTATTAGTCGTTGAAAAATCTGTATTTGTAGCTAGTTATATTCCCGAAAACTTTCAAAAATTATAGGAAAAGCCTATTGGAGTTGTGGAGAGTACCCTTATATAAGCAGACGTCCAAAATAGATGTCAGATAATAATTTTTGTGTTACTTTTAACCAAACCTCTAGACTTAAGAATTAATAATTTAGAAAACAAAGCTTAAAACTATGGCAATTTTAATTGCAGAAGATAACGTTGCCCAACGTCATTATCTAAGAGAATTAATAGAAAGAGAATTCTCCTCTCATGGCCCAATTATTGAAGCTGGTGATGGTGAGACTACTGTAACGCTAGCACTTAAGCATCGACCTGCTTTGTGTATTTTGGATATACAAATGCCTGGGCTTTCAGGTGTAAAAGCTGCTCGTTCAATTTGGCGCAGTTTTCCGGCTGCACGAATTATCTTTTGGACACAATTCCCTCATGAAATTTACATTAATGAAATTCGTAAAATTGTTAAATCTGTTCAACCTCCTCCTGCTTATGGATTTATTCATAAAAATAACCCTGACACGCGTTTTTTACGGTTTATTGCGGCTGTTTTAGAGGATGGCGCAGATATGATTGATCCTGCTTTTAAGGATTCTTTCAAACAGCCACTACTAACAGAGTTTGAAGCTGAAGCACTCTATTATTTAGCCTTAGGACTTTCTAATTGGGCTGTTGCACGTAAGTGTAGTCTTTCCCAACGTGGTGTAGAAAGCCGTTTAGCGACACTTTATGAAAAGCTTTTTGTTACAAATTCTGAAGGAACAACAAATGAAGCTTATGACAAATTTGTTTATAACATCCGCACACGTGCCTTTTTTGAAGCACTACGACGAGGATTAATTAATAGTGACGAGCTAGAAAAAGCCTCTAAAGAGCTAGAAGCTTGGATTGAACGCGATCGTAAGCGTTTTACTGAAGAGCAAAAACACTTAAAAAGTTAAATCTTTAATAATTTTATGATCAAGCGATTTAACTTAGTATTTTTAATAGATATTATTCTTTTTCTATTTTTTTTTACTAGTAGCTTTGTCTATGGACAAGAAAAATTCTACCCTCCTCCTTCACTGAATTTACATAAGTGGGGAGCAGTAACGCTCTTTCATGGTCTTCCTTCTAATCACGTTCGTGCAATTACCCAAGACAGGGATGGAACATTATGGTTTGGCACTGATAGTGGGCTAGCTAAATATGATGGCCGTCGTACTCAAAAAGTACTAGCAAGTTTGCCTAGTGAAAAGGTTTCTGTCTTAAAACTAGAATTCTCTGGAGAACTTTGGGTAGGCACTGATGCAGGGGCGACCCGCCTAGTTGACAACGAATTTATCCCTATAACAGAAACTGTAGGCTATAGTATTAGTGCTATAATCAACCCTAAGCCAGGAGAGTTAATTCTCACTAGTTTACAAGGTGTAATTTTTTTCTATTCAATAAGTGACCACAAAATCAGTTCTTTTGAAGCTTTTGGCCCTAACAATAGTTTGCTATTAACCACATTTTCTAATACTGCCATTGCCTTACCAATAACTAGCGCGATTGTAGATAACAATACCCTTTTGCTGGGAACACTTGGTAGAGGGCTACTAGAGCTTAAAAATAAAAATTTAAGAGAAATATATTTAAGACCTCGTTCATTTTTTATTGATTCATTAGCTAAAGATAAAAATGGCAATATTTTGATTGGTGCCCAAACCTCCAAAGATGACAGTGGGGTATTTGAAACCGCTAATCTTACTCAAACACAAAAAATAGGCAGTGGAACAGGCAATGTCACATCTATTTGTGTTTCACGTCAAGGAGATTTTTGGGCTGGAACAAGTGAACGAGGAGCTTTTCACTACCGAGATAATCAAGAGGTTGAGCGATTTACTTTTGAAAATAGTGGCGGTGGGCTGCAATCAAACCAAGTTTATACAATATTTATCGATCAAGAGTCTGTTGTTTGGTTTGGTACTGATCGTGGAGTTTGTCGTTATGATGCTAATAGCCCTCATGCAGAAAAAATTTCTGATATCTCTGAAAACAATTTTGTACGGGCTTTCTACCAATCTTCTAGTGGACAACTTTGGGCTGGATCAAATCGTGGGTTATTTACTAGAGAAGTAAAGGCTATTGGTTGGCAACAAATCACCGAATTAGGTAATAATGCGATTTATTCTATTTATGAAACAGCAACTAATGAGTTAATAATAGCTAGTTCTGCTGGAATTTATATTGGCTACATTAACAAACAAGGAATATTTCAAGAGTTTAAGCGAGTAGAGAAACAAGAGAGTGACACTAGTTCAAAAGATACTATCCGGTCAATTTGTTACTTTAGGGGAAAAGTCTATATAGCTAATCATGGAAGAGGGCTAGAGACTTTAGACAAAGAGCAAAGAACCCTAGTTTGGCCAACAGAAAATCTAGATCCAACCTTAAAGGAAATTATTTGTTTATATGCTGATGGAGACCAACGAATGTGGATTGGCACGACTAAGGGTGGGCTATGGTATTACGATGGTCAACAAATAAGGTCTGAGAAGTTTTTTGAAGGGCTAAAAAATACTCCTATTCGTGCAATTTTAGGCAGTCATAAAAACCTATTATGGCTAGGAACAGACAATGGACTTTACCAATATAAAAACAACCAACTAACTCTTACTATCAAAGATATTGATGTTTGGGCGTTAGTTGGGAGCGAAAATAATGGCTTATGGTGTGCTACAGATGGCAAAGGCTTGTTTAAGATAGTGATAAACTCTTGGGCTGGTGTGGCTTTTAGTCGTTTAGGTAATGAACATGGTTTACCTTCTGATAAAATTTTTGCTTTATTTTCTAAATCTCCACCAACAGAGGAAACTCTTTGGATTGGGACTAATCGTGGTATTGCAGAATATAACCCAGGAAAAACCCCTGCTATTTTAAGGCTTACTCGTATTTTAGGTAGCCAAATTTATCAACTAACAAATATAGAGCGTGGCCTAGATCTAGCTTATCCTCAAAACAGTCTAGTTATAGAAGTTGCGGCTATTAGTAGCCGTACGTTTCCAGAAGAATTTCAATATTTATTTTTGTTGTTTGGTGACAAAGAAAAAATTATTAAGCAACGTTTAGCAAAAGATCCTCAGTTTTTAACTGAAAATCTGCCTCCTGGAAAATATCGTATTGAAGTACGTGCTTATACTAGCGTTTTAACAGACTCTAAGCCTATTGTTTTACACTTTACTGTTGCTAGTGCGCCTTTTCCCTGGGCAACCCTATCCCTATCAATACTCTTAGCCTTATCTTTATTTGCTTTATGGTGGGGATATCATCAAAATGCTAAGCTATTTGGTACAAATAAAGCTTTAGCTACTGCAAATAAACAACTAGCTGAAACTCGCCTACAACTAGCTAGCGAAACAGAAAATGAACGTAAACGTATTGCTCGCGATCTGCACGACCAAACTCTTTCTGATTTACGACAATTAATAATGATGACAGATCAACTACCTAAAGAGCAAAACGGTGATAAAGGTTCTCAATCAACTGTGTTTCGTACAGAAATAGAGTCTATTTCTACAGAAATTCGGCGAATCTGTGAAGATTTAAGCCCTTCAGTATTAACTAATGTAGGGTTAACTGCGGCTCTAGAATGGTCATTAACTGAGGCCATTCTACATCTGCCTAAAGAACAAAAGTTTGAGTATGAGTTTATTTGTGATGACGAATTAGAAGATAAAATAGGTTTTGATTCAGCAATCCAGATTCAAATCTATCGTATTACCCAAGAAGCAATTAGTAACATTTGTCGACATGCCCAAGCCAAAAAAGTACGCCTAACTGTTGATATCTCTGATAATAATGTTTTTACTGTATCCCTCTCTGATGATGGCTGTGGGTTTACAGTTGGAAAAAAAACGGGTCGTGGATTAAGTAATATTCGCTCGCGTGCTAGCTTAATTGAAGCAGAGGTTAATTGGCAATCAAACCCCTTAGGAGGAACACTATTTAATTTACAAAAACGTAACTTAAACCCTGGAGAAAACCTTATTTAGAAAAAGAAATCTTATTTAGAAAAGGGTTCAAAGCTGTCTAAACATAACTACTGCTAATACCGTTAATATTAATACTAATGCCAATAAAATTACTAATAAGGTTTTCTCTATACTTCTACCATGCTGTTTTTCTGTTTGGTTATGAGTAGAAAAAGAGAGTGAAGGAGAATTTATAGGTTCTTTGTGTTTCTTAGATTTTTGTGAATCTTCTAAAAACCGTTCTTTATCTTTTGCTAAGTTTTCTTGTTGACTAACTATTCTTCCTTCTGGATATTTTTCTACTAATACTTCAAATTCCTTAATAAAATCTTCTGCATTTTGATAACGTCTTTTTGGATCATAATCAATAGCTTTTCTTATTACTGAATCAAAAGCTTTTGGGATAAAAGGGTAATTCTGAGAAAGCTCAGGAGTAACTTTTTCGGTCTTAAAAAGATAAACTTCTTTTGGGTCAAGGCTATTAAAAGGTAATTCGCCTGCTAGCATTTCATAAACTATAATACCTAAAGCATAAATGTCTGCTGATGGGCCAATAGATTCTTCCATTAATTGTTCTGGTGCCATATATTGAGGCGTACCAAAAACCTCTCCTATAACTGTTAAACCTGATTCATTAAAACCAATATTTGACTCAAGTAGTTTAACTACTCCAAAATCTAGTAATTTTACTGTGATTTGTCCATCAGATTTGTTTATTAAAATATTGGCTGGCTTAACGTCCCTATGCAAAATACTATGTTTATGAGCCATTTCTAAGGCTGAAGCTAAAGGCTTAACAATCTCTAAACAATGTTTTGGAGTGATAGGAAGAATATTTTCTAAATAATCATCTAGAGGCTTACCAATAACATATTCCATAACAATAAAAAGTAGATTATCTGGTGTTACGCCAAATTCATAAACTTTAACAATATTTGGATGAGACAACATCCAACCTACTTTGGCTTCCCGTTCAAATCGTTTAAGAAAAGTTGGCTTCATTGTCAAGCTAGGAGAAAGCACCTTAATAGCAACTGGCTCATTAGTTTTTAGATCAATAGCTCGAAACACTGCTCCCATACCACCAACAGCAATTTTTTCTTCTAACTGATAGTTATTACTTAAAGTTTTACCAATTAAACTACTAAATAGGTCTTCCTCATTCATTTGCACCTTTATCCATAACCTAATTGTAATAATAAAAATTTTTAGATTTTGTTTTAAGTATATCTTAAACTTAGTTATTAATTCTTAGCTTAATAATTAGTATTACTGATAATATATTAATTTTGGTGGGTAAAACAAGTTTTTAGAAAACAGCTTTACTTTTATTAAATGTCTATTTAAAATGCGAATTAAGAGTTGAAAATTCCCAGTTTTCCTTGAAAGATAATC
>CAZHXL010000338.1:0-5559 GCA_964536575.1 uncultured Clostridia bacterium
GAATATTTATATAAAATATCCATCGCCAAGAAAAATTATCTGCAATAAACCCACCTAATATTGGGCCAAGAATTGAAGACACCCCCCAAACACTACTAAAGACCCCCTGCATCCTCGCTCTTTCCTGCAATGTATAAATTTCTCCAATTACTATTAGAGATAATGGCACTATGGCACCTGATCCAAGTCCTTGTATTGCACGGAAAATAATTAGCTGGTTCATTGATTGAGACAACCCTGAAAGCATAGAACCAATTAAGAAGATAATAATACCAACTAAATAGCAATTACGCCTACCATAAAGATCTGAGATCTTTCCCCAAATTGGCATACTAATAGTAGAAGTAAGTAAATAGATAGAAAAAACCCAGCTATATCTAGATAATCCTCCTAGGCTTGCTATTACAGTTGGCATTGCGGTAGAAACAATAGTAGATTCCATTGCAGCTAGTAATGTAGAAGTTAAAACCCCTATTGTAATCCATTTTCTGCGGCTATTTGATAGTTGCATTATAGTATTTCTCTTAAAATATAGTATTATTCATTAATCTAAAAGTAGTTCTCCAGAGTAAAACGATAGTTTTCATAAAACTGTTTGCTATAGTAGCAACAACAAAAATAGTTATGCTACTAGTTTAAGAATAAAAAAACCTAGTAAATTACAAAATAGTTATTTTCTTACCTTATATTAATTAATAAATTGTGCTAGTTAGTCCCAGTCTTATGCTCTTGACAAGCAAAAAACAACTTTAATTGATTACTGCCGATAACCAATGCTAGCTTTAAAACATAGTTAAAGAAGTAATGAGGTAATAATGTCAGACCCAAAAAGCGTGTTTTGTGAACACATTAAAGTAGGAAACAAACCTTTGTTTGAAGACCTTGATCCAAGCAAAGATAGCTCACAAGTAGAAACTGCCCCCGCTTTTCAATGCGCTTTAGCACCACAACCTTGTCGTTATGCCACTCGTAAACAACATTGCCCTACCTATCAAAACTACTTAATAGAACAAACAGGCTCTAGTTAATTAAAGTATTAACTTATAGCTTTTTATAAATTACTTGTTTTTACCTAAACTTTTATTAATTTAATTATGAGATAAATAATAATATCTAAATAGCTCTAAACTTCTACCCAAAGCACTAATTTTAAATTCTATCTAGAGCCTATACTATAGCATTAATCAAGTATCTATTAATATTACTTAAGACTTCTAATAGGTAAAGCAGGACTCATTAAATATTAGTTAAATATTAGTTAAATATTAGTTAATAAAAGATAAATATTGGTCGTAAAAAGATTTTGATTTTAATACAATTGATTTTAATAATGAAACTATTCTATATAGTACTATTTTTACTTAAGAAAAATATTTTAAAAGCTTTTTAGTAATTTGTTAAAAACTGTGATTTTGCTGTAAAATGGGTTTTCTTTACGTAACAAAACCTTTAGTTGAAAGTTTAGGAGTTTTTCGCAATGACAAAATGCTCTAATCCTCGCTGTGTGGATATTAGACCAACTGCTACTGGGCGGTGTTCAAATTGTCGCGGGTTATATGCGAATATAGTACTACGCAATCGTTATGAAGTAGAGCGAATGATTGGTAAAGGAGGTTTTGGCATAACATATTTGGTGCAAGATAAAGATTGTTTTGGGGAACATCGCGTATTAAAAGAACTTTTTCCTCATATTACCGAAGCCCCCGATGAGGCAGAAGAAGATCCAGCTATAACAGCAGAACGTCTCTTTCAAAGGGAAGCAAAAGTATTACTAAACTTACAACACCCTGGTATACCTAAACTCTATGCTTATTTTGCTGAAGGAGGCTACTCATATTTAGTTCAAGACTGGATCCCTGGGCAAACCCTTTACGATGAACTAAAAACGCGTAGAAGAACCTTTAGCGAACAAGAAGCATGTGAAGTACTCCTAGAACTATCTGATATTCTTGAGTATTTGCATGCACAAAACCCTACTATTATTCACCGTGATATTAAACCGCAAAATTTAATGCGTCATGAAAATGGCAAAATTCAGTTAATAGATTTTGGGGCTGTGTATCAGGCTGCTAGTGCAAAAAGTACTTTTCAAACCTTGATTGGCTCACCAGGTTATGCTCCACCAGAACAAATAATTGGCTCGCCTGTTACACAAAGCGATCTTTATGCTGTTGGAGCCTCAATACTTTACTTACTAACAGGAATTCACCCAAGTAAAATGTTTAACCACACCACTAAACATATGGAGTGGGAATCGCAAGTACAAGTAAGTTGGGGGTTTGCAGAGTTGCTCACTCAGCTTTTACTAGTAGATTTAAGTAGGCGTTTGAAAAGTGCTAGTGAGCTTAAACGCAGAGTTCAGAAATTGACAACTCAGTTTCCTAAAAAACCAAATGCATTTGCTGATGAGTTTATCTCTACAAAAATGCTAGGAGAAACCAGTAGCCTTCTACAACAAAGTAGAGTACAAAAACCTGTTGATGTTTCTAATGCTAATCCATCTGTTTTTGAGCAATCCAAAACTGGTTTATCAAACAAAGATATTGCTCCAATAGAAAATTGGACTTCCCCTATTAATACTGCTGTTGAAAGCTCTGGAAATCTAAGCGAATCTAAAGTTTATGGTGCACAAGAAAAACCAGCAGATGAAGTAGGCCAGTTCTATGATATGCCTTTTCCTTTTTTGCTTAGACGTATTAATCGAGAGCGTTTAAGTGGAAAACTTTCTTGCTTAAACATTACAGCTACTAAAACTCTTTACTTTGACCAAGGAGCTATCGTTTATGCTAAAAGTATTTTAGAAGAAGATAATTTTGGCGAAGTAATGCTTAAGATAGGGCGTATAAATCAACAAACTTTTGAAAGTGTTTCTAAGCTGATGAAAGAAAAAGGTCTGCGTTTTGGAACAGCTTTGATTAAAGGGGGTTGGATTTCTCCTGATGATCTAAAGATATTAATTTCTGAACAATTTTGTGAAATCACTTACTCGCTTTTTTCCTGGGAAAATGGAAGGTATGAAATTCATCGCGAACCCCCTCGTAAAAGTTCGGTAAAACTAGCTCTTTCTACAGCAGATATTATTTTTGAAGGCTTACGTAGAATTAAAAATATTGATTTAATAAAAAAATGGCTGGGCGATTTTCGATGGAAACTCTGTGTTACTAAAGATCCAATCTTACTTTATCAATCTATTAATCTTAATCCTAAAGAAGCTTTTATTGTTTCACGTATTGAAAATGCTCGTTCAATTGAGGAAATTCTCTCAATGGGTGGCTTACCAGAAGATGAAACAATTAGAACGCTTTGTGGATTATTGGCAGTAGGGTTACTTGAATGGGTTAAAGAAGAAAAAGTAGATCAAGATGAAGAAGCAATATCCATCTCTCAAATAATTGTTAATCGTAAACCTCAAACTCCTGCTTTTGACATGCAAAGTGCTGCGGCTTTTTGTTATGAAGTAGAAAACACCCTTACTATTTTGGAAACCACTAATTATTATGCTTTACTAAACCTATCGCGTACTTCTACAGATGAAGAGATTAAACAAGCTTATGCAGTACAATCACAAAAGTTCCACCCAGACCACCATACATTACTTGCTAAATATAACTTAAGTCTACGTAATGATTTAGAAAAAATCTTTACCCGTATTTCTGAAGCTTACCGTGTGTTGATTAATCCTATTACTAGACAAAACTACGATCGCTCTTTTAGAACAACAACTAAGTCCCATCAAGTAAGTGATTTATCTAAAGATAGACCTTCTCAGCAGGCTAGAAACGAACCAAAAACTGCTAGTACTTATACTTCCTCTAATGCTGATAATTATAGAAGAGCCGTTGCTCCTATAATAGAAACCCGCAACAACACTACTCCTACTAGTAAGGAAAGTAGCCCTTCCCAACAAAATGCTGCTCAAAGTATGTTTGAAAAAGGGATGAAGTACTATCAAGGGTATGAATACAAACAGGCTTACTATGCTTTTCAAGCTACAGTAGATGTCGCCCCTAAACAGGCTGAGTATAGAATGTTTCTAGCCAGAACCTTACTACACTTAAATGATTATGCTAAAGCCAGAGAACATTTTATTAAAGCCGTTGAACTTGAGCCGAGAAACCCTGATTATTGCGTAGAACTAGGGCTGCTTTACCAAAGAATGAATATGGCTAAACAAGCCTACCAAATGTTTGAAAAAGCTCTAGAAATAGTACCTAATCATATACTAGCTAAACGTGCCAAAGAAAATCTTAAATTTTGATCAAATAAAACTAAACTAAATAATGCTCTAAAGTAGTAATAATTTCTTCTAGTTGAGGACGGCTTTGAGCGTCTTTAGCAAGCATTTGCATAATCAAATTAGCTAACCTGGTGTCAATACTAATTTTATTACTAATATGAGTAGGCTCTACGTTTATATGAGAAATTAATATATCCACCTCTGAGCCTAAAAAAGGTACTTGTCCAGAAAGTATTTCATAAAAAATGATTCCTAATGAATATATGTCTGTTTCTTTATTAACATCACGTTTTCGAATTTGTTCTGGAGACATATATTCTGGAGTACCAACAATAATATTAGGATCTGTAAGTCGTTCTAGATCTCCTTCTCTGTCTGTTTCATCAGAGTTTCCTTGCAAAAATGCAATGCCAAAATCTAGGACTTTAACAAATGGGTCTACAACAGCATCATTTATAAGGAAAATATTATTAGGTTTTAAGTCTCTATGTACTACTCCTTGTTGATGAGCAGCTAAAACCCCCAAGCAAACTTGCTTCATTACCTTTGCTGCCCACCCAGTATCAACCATTACATGTTTTACCAAATGACTCATTAAGGAAATGCCAGAAAGTACTTCCATTACAATATAAGCTTGTCCAGAAGGAATAATGCCATATTCATAAGTTTCTATAACATTAATATGCTTAATACGCATTGCTGCAGAGGCTTCTCGGGCAAAACGCCTAACTTCAACAATATTAGAAACATATTCATGGCGTAAGAGTTTTAAGGCTACATCTTGCTGTTTTACTAGATCTTTAGCACGATAAACTAGCCCCATACCTCCCTGGCCAAGAGGCTCTATCAACCCATATTTATTATTGAGTATTTTATCTATATTAATATTTCTGGTTGCACTTTGATCAATTATATTTGAATCAGGATGGCGTGCTTGTTGAGGTGAACCTAGGCGACTTAATATTTTTTTTGTTCTTACTGCTATTTCACGAACATTAAAAGGTTTATTCCAATAATCTTCAACACCTGTTTCTAATAAAGCAATTTTTACTTCTTCATCATCTGAGGTGGTAAGAAATACAAAAGGGATATGATGAGTATGCGGGGAATTTTTTACTTGCAGAAATAACCCTATACCATCAAGTACTGGCATATGCCAATCAGAAATAATTAAACTAGGGCGTTGATCTACACAGAGTTGTAATGCCTCTTGCCCATTCTCGGCTGTTATTATGTCACAATCTAAATCTTGAAAAGCCTTTTTAAGAATTTTCAAGGTCAAGAAATCGTCATCTGCAATTAAAATACAATGCTTATCCATT
>CAZHXL010000339.1:0-5556 GCA_964536575.1 uncultured Clostridia bacterium
TAATGGCTATATTGATTTTTAATAGTTCTTTTCTAGGGAGTAGATACTACCTCATATGTATAGACGACGTTTTTTTAAGTTTTCCGGTAGAAGTAAGGTAAAGTTTTCCGCTTTTCTTTTTATGTGTTGGTTGCGAGTTTTAAATAGAGGGTAAGAAGTCTATAATCAATAAGATAAGGTAAATGAAAGAATGCAAAATTAAGCTCATAGACAAGTCTATGAGCTATTATCAAATAGATCTTACAGAGCATTAAGGCTCTATAATTATATATTTAGGCATTTACTATAGCAGCTTCTTCTTCTTCCCCAAATGCATCCTGCATTACAGGTGAATGTTTAGCCATTGTGCCAATACGGAATAACCCTTCGCCTTGAGCAACATTAGTAAGGTTTAATTCGCTACTAGTATTTATTCTGGCACATTCTGAGACTAAACTTTGACAAATAACTGCTACGTCTTTTACTGAAGCTAGTACTTTAGTAGTTTGTACTGCACTTTCCTTCTTAATGCGTTCATAAGTGATACCATTATAAGAAGCTATTTCTGCGGCAATATCACGGAAAATAGAAACAGATGAGCCTTTAGCACCAATATCTAAGCGCATTTCACGAGCTAGCGCGTTAATCACCATCCAATCAGGGCGCATTTGTCCAGCACCTTCTAATGCCCGTTGGACACGTTGAACTTGTGTAGCATTATTGGTGAAAGTCCCATCTTGCTCAGCAAAACTATTTACTGGAAACACCACATCAGCAAGTTTAGCTGTTTCTGTCATAAATAATTCTGCAACAGCTAAAAAGCTTAATTTTTTCAATGCGTTTTCCCAATCTGCACCATATTGCTCAACAGGGTTACTACCAGCCAAATAAAGTGCTTGAACTTGAGAGCCAAAACTCTTCATTAGGTTATGCCCATTAGGTGCTAAGCCCATATCAATAGTACCCATAGTGTTGTTATATGTAGCTAGTGGTAAGTATTGAATCTTTCTTTCTTTTTGTTTATTAAGAAACCCTGCTAGTTGAGCAATGGCTTCTAGTGCTGCACCACGAACTTCTGGCCCAACAACAATCATTAATTCTTCGCTACCAAAGACCTTTTCTCTAAGTTTTTGTAGTTGTTCTACTTTTACTTTGGCCAATTCTGCTAAACGAGGCAGTTCTGATTCTGACTCAAATAATGCTGCTATTATTGCTGCTTCTGATTGAGGGCGAATATGCAGGAAAAGCTTTGCTTGACGGCGAGCAATCTTAGTACGGCGAGAATTAACAACCATTAAACTAGCATTAACCTTACGTACTGCGTAGCGAATTACCATTCCTGATAAAGGATGATTTTCTGTTGCATCACCACCAATCATCAAGATATTTTTTGCTTTTTTAACATCTTTATGTGTAGCAATTGGAGCAGTTAAATTAGCAAAAAATCTGTCCCAATCTGAATCTGCCACCTGTCCAAAACTACGAGTAGCTAAACCTTTTTCAGCAAAGCGACGTAGGGTAAAGTTTGCTTCATTAGTAAGTCTTGGGCTGCCTAAAACAGCAACAGCATCCTTATTTTTAGCCGAAACTTCCTTTAATTTACTAGCAGTAAACTTTAGGGCGTCTTCCCAGGTTACTTCCTCAAACTTACCATTGCGACGAATCATTGGTTTAGTAATTCGCTCTGAGCTAGAAATAAATGAGCAGCCATAACGACCTTTAACACAAAGGAATTCACCATTAACCCCTTTCATATCTTTAGACGCTACACGAACATAGTCTTTGTCACGAACCCCAAGGTTCATCTGACAACCATCACCACAATGTGTGCAAGTAGTAACAGTTTCTTTCATATCCCAAGGACGTGAACGGAAACGTGAGTCTACAGAAAGCAGTGCTCCTACAGGGCAAATTTCTACGCAATTGCCACATTGCTCACAATCTAAAGCATGATGTCCTTTGTCCATTCCCCCTTTATCCATTCCTAAACCATAGGGGCCAATGACTTCATGAGTACCACGGAAAATCTTACCTAATGCATTTACATCCATTACTTCGGTACATTCACGAATACAGCGATAACACCTAACACATCGTTGAGGGTCATAAGCGATAAATGGAGAGAGTCGCCATTCAGGGGTAGCCTGTTTTTTCACATCATAATGGGCATAAACCGTGCCATGGTCAAAAACCATATCTTGTAGCTCGCATTGTCCACCTTTATCACAAACAGGACAGTCAAGCGGGTGATTGCCAAGGATAAAATCAAGCATCCCTTTACGGGCTTCTAGGAGTTCTTCTGTTTCAGTATGTACCACCATACCTTCACCGACTTCTACCGTACAAGAAGTTGCCATTTTAGGCATTTTTTCAATGCGTACTAAACACATTCGGCAAGCTGCTTGAGGGGTAAGGTCTGGGTAGTAACAGAAGTTTGGTATCTCAATACCATTTTCTAAACAGACTTCGATTAAAAGTTTTCCTTTGGGGGCTTGGTAATCTTTCCCATTAATTTTTAAATTAACTATATCACCCATAATTGTTTCCGTCTCTAGATAGCCCAAGATGAGCTTTTGGTTATTTAGCCATAGTTAAAACTGGCAAGGATTTTCGTAGATGTTTCTTGAAATCTTCAGGAAAATGCTTAATAGCACTTGTGATTGGCCATACAGCAGCTTCACCTAATGGACAATGTGAGCGTCCTTCAATATTTACACAAAGTTTTAAGATTAGATCTATGTCAGAGGGTTCACCTATTCCAGCTTTTATTTTCTTAAATATTTTTAAGAGCCAGTCTGTACCTTCACGACAAGGCGTACACCAACCGCAGGATTCATGGTTATAGAAGCGTATTAGGTTAAAGGTAGTCTCAAAAATATCTACAGTCTCATCCATTATAATTACGCCACCTGAACCAAGCATTGTCCCAACGCTTTGACAAGACTCATAGTCCATCTTGCACTTGGCTGCTGCTTCTGCGTTAATAATAGGCACTGATGAACCACCTACAATAACCGCTTTTAGCTTTTTACCCCCACGCATTCCTCCGCCTTCAACATTAATCATATCCATTAGAGGATAACCCATAGGAACTTCATAATTACCAGGCTTATTTATATGCCCGCTTAAAGAAAACATTTTTGAGCCACCGCTTTTTTCTGTACCAAGATTGCGGTACCAATCGCCACCTTTGTTAATAATATGTGGCACAGCAGCTAGTGTTTCTACGTTATTAACTACAGTAGGACAGCCATAAAGCCCAACTACGGCAGGGAATGGAGGTTTAATACGTGGATGACCGCGTTTGCCTTCTAAGGAATTAAGCAGTGCAGTTTCTTCGCCACAAATATAAGCCCCTGCACCGGGGTGAACAATAATGTCGTGATCAAACCCGCTACCTAAAATATTTTTACCTAGATAACCTCGATTGCGAGCTTGTTCTATAGCTTTTTCTAAAATATCAATTATGTACCAATATTCACCACGAATATAAATAAACGAGAGATTCGCGCCTAAAGCATAACTACCTATAGCCATACCTTCAATTAATTGATGTGGGTCAAGTTCCATTAAAGGTCGGTCTTTACAAGTGCCTGGCTCGCTTTCGTCTGCATTACAAACCAAATATTTTGGTTTATTTAGCTGACGAGGAACAAAGCTCCACTTAACACCAGCAGAAAAACCTGCTCCACCACGACCACGTAGAGCAGATTTTTTTACTTCGTTAATTATGTTATCCTGGGTCATCTTTAACGCTTTTCCTAACGCTTGATAACCACCATCTTTTAGATAAGTATCAATATCTGTTGGATTTGGAGTGCCAAATCTTGCTGTAAGTATTTTTAGTTCTGCCATAGTTATTTAAGGTAATTTAGCTAAAATTTGATCTACTTTTTCTGGAGTGAGATTTTCGTGATAGTCAAAATTAATTTGCATTGCTGGAGCAGTTGAACAAGAGCCTAAGCATTCTACTTCAGTTAAACGAAAGCGTCCATCTGAGGTTACTTGACCATTCTTTATACCTAATTTGCCCTCTAAATGCTCTAAAATGTCATATGCACCACAAAGCATACAACTAATAGTACGACATACTTGTAGGTTATATTTACCTATAGGTTCAAGAAAATACATACTATAAAAAGTTGCAACTTCATAAACTTCTACAGGAACTAAGTCTAACTTTTCTCCAATATAAGCAATTGCTTCTTCGGTAATATAACCCTGCTCATTTTGCGCTATATGAATGAGTGGCAATAAAGCAGAACGTTTGTGTGGGTATTTAGCAATGGTAGAGTCTATTTTTTTTTCAATTTCTGGTGAAAACATATTTTCGTTTTTATCGTTTTTTAACGATCAATCTCCCCTAAAACAATATCTAAACTACCTATTATAGCTACTGTATCAGCAATCATTTCACCCTTAGCCATTATTGGCAAGGCTTGTAAGTTAACAAATGATGGCCCACGGACATGGACTCGATAAGGATGTTCAGACCCATCACTGATAATATAAACCCCATACTCACCTTTTGAGCCTTCTATTGCATGATAAGCTTCACCTGGTGGGACTTTAAAACCTAGCCCTGCAAGTAAAAAGTGATGAATTAATGCATCCATTTGCTTAAGCATCACTTCGCGATCTGGCAGGCAAATTTTTGGTGTATCAGCTTTTACTGGGCCTGGTTTTAAGCGGTCTAATGTTTGAAGAACAATTTTATGGCTTTCTTTTAGCTCACGCATTCTTACCATATAACGAGCAAAAACATCACAGTCTTTTTCAACTGGGACATCAAAATCATAAGTTTCATAGCCACAATAAGGGAAATAACGGCGAATATCAAAATCATGCCCTGAACCACGTAGTGAGGGGCCAGTAACACCCCAAGCAATGGCGTTTTCTGCTGTAATAATGCCTACGCCTCTAGCACGACCTTGATAAATTTTGTTTCCTGTTAGCAGAGTGTCATATTCTTTTAATGCAGCAGGAAAATTATCACAAAATTCTTTAATCATGCCTGGGACAAAATCAGGAATATCATAAGGAAGCCCACCAACACGAAAGAAGCTACTAATTTAATACGTTGTAGTTCTACCAGCATTACCCGAATAACTTGAGCGCGGGGAGGGATGTCATCAACGATATCTAGTAGTTTTTCTACACACATTACATAACCTAAGTTATTACCCATAGGATTAAGGTAATCCATTCGGTCAGTAACAGTAATATTTTGTTGGTATTTCTTTGTTTCCATGATTTTTTCCATCCCAGTATGGAGATAGCCTATATCTGGGGTAGCACTAACCACGGTTTCACCATCAAGTACTACTTCTAAACGAAGAACACCGTGAGTAGAAGGATGTTGTGGCCCCATACTCACGGTAACATTAGAATCTATTGCATTTTCGCGGGCTTGCTGTTCAAAAGCCTTTGTGGGCGAGTATTCCAGCACTTTTGACATATTAAACCTTTCACTCTAACTTATTTCTAATTTAATAGCCTCTTAATGGAAAATCTTTACGTAAAGGATGGCCTTGAAATCCATAAAGCAACACAGGTGATTATGGATCACCTTGAAAA
>CAZHXL010000340.1:0-1103 GCA_964536575.1 uncultured Clostridia bacterium
CCTCAGGAACTTGCACTGTAGCAGAATAGGTAAACTCAAATTTCCTATGTTTTATAGCTGTTTGCTCGCTACTGGCCTGAAGTGTTGTTACTCCAACTAGAGCAACTATTAGAAATAGATAGAGAAAAAGTTTATAAATTTGCATATCCTACACCTAAACTATAAAGATTTACTTTTGTGATACTAAGATTTCCTACATTTGGATTAATACCACAATCCCCCATTTTAACGCAAACAGTCTATATGCTGGGTTTCCTAATAAAAACATTGGCCATTATTCTATAGCTTTTTTCTCTGGTGTGTTAAAGCAAATTTAGTGATAATTAGTTTTCTTTCTATTACTCACCAACTTTTTTATAATGAGGAAAATACTATGGCAGAAGCATCCCATGCATTAAAAGACCAAGAACCTAGATACCGAGACACATTGATTCAAATGATGCGGTCACAAGCTTATCGCGAGCTTGCCGCCGCACAACTCTTTGGCTATGGACTGCATTTTGTCCCAGTTAAAAGCTTTAAGTTTATGGTTTGGCATATTAATGAAGAAACTGAACATTATTTTGCAGTAGCTAACCTCTATAAACAATATACAGGTGAGTCAGTTGATGATTGGGTAATGGAAAGATTAAAGTCTAAACCTATTCCTTTTGTTGACTCCTGGTTAGAACTAGGTGTTGCACAATGGCTTTATGATCGTGGTGGATTTTGGCAACTACAAGAGTATGAAAATTGTTCTTGGGAACCGTACCGTACTATTGTAGACAAAATAATCCAAGAAGAACGAGGCCATCAATCTCATGGAGCTAAAATCGCTGTAGCCCTTTGCCAGGAAGAAACCAACCGTACTCAAGCACAAAAAGTATTTGCTAAATGGCTACGTCAAGGCTTGCTTTCATTTGGTCGTCCACACAATGAGGGAAATAAATACGCTATTGAAACTGGACTTAAAAAACGTGACAGTGCTGAGGTGATGAAAGACTTTATTAATGATATTCGTGCTGAAGTTAAAGCTACAGGGCTTACTTGGCCAACCCAAGAAGAACTTGGAGTAGAAATGCCTGCTGATATAGATTGGGTTTTGTAAGCTGCTACTAACCCCT
>CAZHXL010000340.1:1113-4205 GCA_964536575.1 uncultured Clostridia bacterium
TTGAATGAGGTTATGGAAGAAACAAACTTAAACCCTAATCCCAATTGGCCAAAAGCAAAACTAACCTTTTTTCGGTTTTTGTGTGCTTATTTAATTTTATATAACCTTCCATTTCCGCTACGCAATATCCCTTACCTTGCTGGCGTGTCTCAACTTTATAAAGATGCTTCTGATTTATTTGTAATTTGGGTAGGTAAAAATATCCTACGTATAAGCGATGAACTCCCCAGGCTTAATAATGGTAGTGGTGATACGATTTTTAACTATGCTGAGATATTAGTTTTCTTTCTAATAGCCATGGCAATAGCATTTATATGGTCGTTACGAGATCGTAAAGTTACCAACTATGACAGACTTCATCAGTGGTTAAGAATTTATATTCGGTTTTCGCTAGCTGGTATAATGATATTTTATGGTGCAATTAAAGTGGTCAAGTCTCAATTTCCTGACCCACCACTCACTCGCCTTGTACAACCAATTGGAAATACTTCTCCTATGGGCTTAGTATGGACTTTTATGGGGGCATCAGAAAGCTATAATGTTTTTACTGGTGGGGCAGAAATGCTAGGCGGTATACTGCTAGTTTTTCCTCAGACCACTACCCTAGGTGTATTGCTATGTATTGGAGTAATCAGCAACATTTTAATGCTCAATTTATTCTATGATGTGCCAGTAAAAATATTTTCTTCACATCTATTATTAATGAGTTTTTTCTTACTTATTCCAGACTTAAAAAGATTAATAAATTTCTTTTTCTTTAATCGCACAGTTGAGACAGTAGAACTCAAACCACTATTTGCTAAGGAGTGGCAAAATCATTTAGCTCAAGGGATAAAAGCCTGTTTTATAATAATGGTAGTAACAACATGCTTATGGACGGCTGATTATAGACGTAACTCTTATGGAGATCTTGGTGTTAAGTCCCCGCTTTATGGTATTTGGGAGGTTGAAGAGTTTGAATTTGATGGCAAAGTACTACCTCCTTTACTCACAGATGAAACAAGATGGCGAAGAGTGATTTTTGATTCTCCAGTAATACTAGCAATAAATTCTATGACTGAAACTCAAGAATATTTCACCCTTTCCTTTAACGAACAACTAAGAAAGTTTTTTCTCACTAAAGGTAGCGATCCTTTTTTAAGAGGCGAGTTTTCTATTGAACCTTTAGAAGATACAGTTATAAGGTTAAAGGGTAAAATTAATAATCATCAAATTAATGCTAAGTTGCACCGATTGGATGAGTCTAATTTTTTACTTAATAATCGTGGTTTTCATTGGATTAGCGAAGAGCCACTTAACCGTTGATTATTAAGTACTTTATTTAGGATAAAAACTTAGACACTATCGAATCAAAATGGATAGCAAAATATAATAAGGTAGCTAGGTTTGCAAATATAAGCGTAGGTAAGAACCAAAGAGCGACCACAAAAATAGATCCTTCATTTAAGTAGATAATAAAAAGTGTTAAGGATAGGCCAAGATAAAGATCTATTCCAACTTGGCGGCCCCAATGTAACTCAGCCATTTTTCCAATACTTTTGAAAAGATTCTCCTTGGAACTACAATAAATAGAGTAAGCAAGAAACCCTAGAAAAACTGCCCAAACAACATATTTGCCAGCAGATATTGTGCTGTTAAGTGTAAATATTTTGTCATGCCAACCAAAACCTAAAGCACAAACAAAGAAAATTAAAAACATTCCCCAAAATATAAGTTTAGTTGCCATATTATTTTAACCGGTTCTTTGCCCAAGCAGCACTTAATTTATCAGCTAAATTAGTTGTATCAGGGGCTTTTTCTACAGGCTTTTGTATATTAGATCTTTGTACTTCTTGGGAAGGTTTTTCAAAAGTTTTTGTTCTAGTATCTTGTTTTATTTCCACTTTATTTTGTGTTTCAATTTGTCCTCTATTAATTTGAGGACGTGTAGGTCTTTCTGCTTGAGTCCTAACAGGAGCAGGTTGACTATCTTTAATACTTAAGCTAATACGACGGCGAGCAATATCTACCTCTAAAACCTTTACCTTTACTCTATCACCTACTTTAATTACTTCTGTAGGTGTCTTTATATAGCGATGACTTAAATGGGAAACATGGACTAAACCATCTTGATGTACGCCAATATCAACAAAAGCACCAAAGTTAGTTACATTAGTTACAACCCCTTCTAGGATCATATCTACTTCTAGATCATCTAAGGAGTTTACACCTTCAGTAAAAGTAATAGCCACAAATTCACTACGAGGATCACGGCCTGGTTTAGCAAGTTCTGCCATAATATCATTTAAGGTTAGTAATCCTACCTGTTCAGTAACAAATTCTTCTAAATCAATTCTTTTCAATAGGTTTTGATTACCAATTAGCTCATTGGTAGTAACATTTAATTTAGTCGCCATTTTTTCAACAATTGGATAGCTTTCTGGGTGTACAGCTGTGTTATCTAATGAATTAACTCCATCACGAATGCGTAAGAATCCTGCTGATTGTTCAAAAGTTTTAGGGCCAATTTTTGCTACATCCAAAAGCTGTTTTCGGTTATTAAATCGCCCTTTTTCATTGCGATAAAGAACAATTTCTTTTGCTACCGCAGGGCCAATTCCAGAAACATATTTTAATAAAGTTTCAGAAGATGTATTTAGATCAATACCTACATAATTTACACAGGATTCAACAACACTATCTAGGGATTTTTTCAAAGCTGTTTGGTCAACATCATGTTGATACTGCCCTACGCCAATGGATTTAGGATCAATTTTAACTAGTTCTGCTAGAGGGTCTTGGAAACGACGAGCAATACTTGCAGCACTACGAATGGTTAGGTCTAAATCAGGAAATTCTGCCCTAGCAACCTCTGAGGCAGAATAAATACTTGCCCCTGATTCATTAACTAGAATCACGCTAACCCCTATCTCAGAACTAATTTCTTGTGCTAACTGCATAGTTTCGCGACTAGCAGTACCATTGCCTACAGCAATAGCACTAATTTGATGTTCTTTACACAAATCAATTAATAGTTGTTTTGATTCCGTTAGTTTATTTTGTGGTTGGTGAGGATAAATTGTTGTGTGTGCCAGTAATTTGCCAGTTTCATC
>CAZHXL010000340.1:4215-5509 GCA_964536575.1 uncultured Clostridia bacterium
AGTACGATAACCAGGGTCTAATCCCAATACTCGTTTTTCACCAGCAGGAGAAGAAAGAAGTACTTGGCGCAAATTTTGAGCAAAAACAGCAATTGCTTCTGCTTCTGCACGTCGTTTAAGGTCTAGACGTACTTCGGTAATAAGCGAAGGTTGGAGCAAACGATCTAGTGCGTCTACTAAACAAGCCTTAAGAAATTCTGCTGTTTCTCCGTTACGATTAAGAAGAAAATGTTCATCTAGCATTGAAACTATTTGAATTCGATCACCTTCAATAGTGTATTTTAACACTCCTTCCTCTTCACCACGACGAATGGCTAAATAGCGATGAGAAGGAATTTTTGCGGCTGCTTCACGAAAATCATAGTACATTTCATACTTAGTAGGTTCTGCTGTCTTTTCCTTAGAACCTTTAGTAACAACTACTTCTCCACTGCTAGATAAATGGCTACGTAGCCCTGTGCGTATTTCTACAGTCTCATTAATCCATTCTGCAATAATATGACCTGCCCCGTCTAAAGCTTCTTTACTAGTATTTACTCCTAGTTCAGCATTAATATAACCACTAGCCAAAGTTTCTAAATCTTTCTCCAAAGCCCTACCACGAGTAGCAAAAATCTCTGTTGCTAAAGGTTCTAAACCCCGTTCGCGTGCAACAGAAGCCTTTGTTTTTCGTTTTGGTTTATAAGGTAAGTAAAGGTCTTCTAGTAAATGTTTATTGTGACAGGACGTAATTTGTTGTTCTAGTTCAGGAGTTAGTTTTCCTTGTTTTTCTATCACATCCAAAATGCTTTGTTTGCGAATTTCCAACTCACATAATTCTTCAAAGCGGTCTTTTAAGTTAGCCACTACTACTTCATCCATTCCACCAGTTACTTCCTTGCGATACCTAGCAATAAAAGGCACTGTAGCCCCTTCTTCTAGTAACCCAATCAGACCATGGATTTGCCGTAGACTATGATTAGCTTTTTGCTCTTCTAATAAATGTGTTAAAGCAAGTAAGTGAAACTGCTTTTTTTCTTGCTCTGTAGGTGTTGTGAGTTGAGAGAGTTCTTCAGTCATTAAATACCCCTTAAATCTATATCTAAATATCAAATTCACCCAATCGCTGACAAAACATTGAAAAAATTGCAGCATTGGTTGCGATGGTTCTAGTACAACCAATGTTGGGTGAGATTTTTGCGTAAATAATATGTTTTAGTCTATAACTTTCATTTCTCGTAGAATTTCTTTAGCTACTGCTTTTCGCGCACCAGCATCTTCTTGTTTCTGAATATCTATGTTAATCGCAAAGAAA
>CAZHXL010000341.1:0-1214 GCA_964536575.1 uncultured Clostridia bacterium
TGAGGTTTTGATCAGAAAATCTACCAGTTTTTTGCCTACCTACGATGCTTATTTCTACTTCTTCTGAGTTATTAAAAAATTATCGACCTGTGCGGATGGCTTTATAAAAATAGAAACCTGCTTACTAAAAATAAACGATTAAAAGGTTGGGGTAAAAAATATATTCCAAAGATATTAGACGTTATCGGAAATAAGGAAATATTTTTTGTAAATGGGTGAAAAATATAAAATATCATCATATAGGGGCGAACCTATGTGTTGGCCCTCTTTGTCTGATGTTTAAGAAGGGCGAACACATAGGTTCGCCCCTACTTTTTGTTA
The DNA here is from genome assembly GCA_964536575.1 of uncultured Clostridia bacterium. GTDB lineage: Bacteria > Acidobacteriota > Blastocatellia > Chloracidobacteriales > JADJPF01 > JADJPF01. The sequence continues at coordinate 322 of CAZHXL010000341.1, forward strand.
TTCCCGATAATGTCTATTGATTTGTTTTTAGAATTAGTCAACCTATTGATTCTTGAACAAATATCTTTTGTGATTTTTAACTCATCCGCACAGGTCAATAAATTTTTATGAACTGTGGAATAGTTAACTCTCTATCTTTATATATACTCATAATTGATTTAGAGGAGTTCAAAAGATATTTGAGCAACATTATAAAGAGTTTGTAGAGAAGTAATAAAACTGGTTAGTTTTTCCATAGTAAATTGTTGTCAAAACGGAGAGTTTATGAAGTTCTGTAAGGTATGTAAACAAGATTTTGATGATAATGCTACGTTTTGTACCTTAGATGGACAAACTTTAATTAATAACGTTATTCTTGATGATAAATATCGCCTAGAAAAACGTTTAGGTGAAGGAGGAATGGGACGAGTTTATCTTGCTACTCATATACATATAGGAACTAGTTTTGCTGTTAAAGTACTTAGCCCGTCTTTAGTTTCTGATCAAACTGCTGTAGAACGCTTCCGCCGTGAAGCTCGTGCTTCTGCTCAAATACACCATCCTAATGCTGTACAAGTAACAGATTTTGGCATCGCTAAAGAAACTGCTATCGTTTATTTAGTAATGGAGTACTTAAAAGGAACATCTCTAAGAGATAAAATTTCCTCTCAAAATCCATTGGATTACCAAGAAATAGCTTTAATACTCCATCAAATCTGTTCAGGAGTTAATTCAGCGCACACAAAAGGAATTATTCATCGAGATCTTAAGCCAGATAACATTTTTTTGACTACTAATGAAGATGGCACCACTATTGTTAAAGTACTAGATTTTGGTATTGCTAAACTTAAAGAAGCAAAGAGTGAAGCTCTTACTAGTACAGGAATGATTGTTGGAACTCCTTATTATATGTC
>CAZHXL010000341.1:1224-4835 GCA_964536575.1 uncultured Clostridia bacterium
TGTCCCCTGAACAATGCCATGGCGGAGAACTTGATGCTCGTTCAGATATTTACAGTTTAGGTATCATTCTTTATCAATTATTAGTTGGACAACTTCCTTTTTCAGCTAATACTGCTTTATTAATTATAATGATGCAAATTACTAAAGCACCTCCACCGTTTGCCAAGTTTCGTTCAGATATTCCTGATGTCATAGAAAAAGTAGTGATGCGTGCTTTAGAAAAAGATCCTGAAAAACGACAACAAAGTGCCTTACAACTAGCAGAAGAATTTGAGCAGGCACTAATTGAATTAGGATTAGGTTTTGTTGATGACTTAAGCATTAGCCCAGAACAACATCTTTTAATAAGTCAAACTAAAAAGCTACGTAACAAAGGAAACACAGGCAATATCATAGCTATTAATACGCCTACGCCTACAGCAAAAGTAACTACTCAAGAACAAAATATTGGTAAAACAAAGGAAGTCCCTTTATCTAATAATCAAGCTAATAATCAAGATTTATTTAACCAACTACAAACGACTCCAACTAAAGGTAAGTCTCGGCTGGCTACACCTATTACAGCAATTATCCTAATAGTGCTAATTAGTGGTGGTGTAGCAATCCGATGGCAATTCTTTAATGCGCCTAATGCACAATCTGGCCATCAAAATGCGCCAAAACCGGAAAACCCAATCCTTTCAAGAGGAACACCAGCTAACCCTGCACCTACTAATACGCCTACGGAGAAGCCTTCAGTAGGTGGAAACAATAATGATAAACCAAGAAGGCCACAGAAACCAAAACCAAAACCAAAACCAAAACCTCCTCCTGAAATAGAAGACCCTAGTTCCAAGACTTTTAAGATACATGGTTCCAAGTAAATATAATTCTCTGAATTATAAAAACGTCAAACACAAAGGCTGACTGAACCTAGACTGTTCAGCTTACAAGGTAATTTCACACAACTTTACAATTAACTTTAGGAGATCTTGATATGAATATAGTTTCTATATTTTGCCGATGGCTATTACCAAACTTAAAAATCCATAAACTAATTATGGGTTTGCTTTTTCTATTATTCACAAATATATTTTCTCTTTCCTATGCCTATACACAACCCTCCCATAAGTTGTATGGTGGCGTAGAAATAGGTTCTAAAGGTGTAAAATCTACCATAGTTGAGCTTATTAAAGAAAAAGAAGGCTATGACGCAAATATTCGACAATCTGAAACGATTAACACCGGAATCATGACAGGTGTGGAAAAAACAAAAAAATTCTCGACACAAGCAATTACAGATACAGTCAAAGCAGTTAAAACGCTTTATATGGACATAAAAGAAAAAAACAAGGTTTCTCTAGATCATATCTATATTATTGGTAGTAGCGGACTTTCAATAGCAGAAAATAAAGAGGAGCTTTCTGAGAAAGTACTTGATGCAACTGGTAAGAAAATGTCTTTTATTACTGTTGAAGAAGAAGTGATTTTGGCTATATCTGGTCTTATTCCTTCAAAATACAACAATACTGCCCTTCTAGTTGATATTGGTAGTGGAAATACTAAAGGCGGGTACAGAGTAAGCAGATCCTCAATTGAAAGAAAAGATGATCCATTTTTTACAATGAGTGTTCCCTACGGAACTGTAACTTTTACAGATGCTATTACTAAAAATAACCCAGATAGTGTAAATTTTGTTAAACAAGCTGATAAGCTAACTACTGATTTGATTTCTTTACCTATAAGAGAGCAGATAGATAGAACACCAGGGTTTTTAAATCGAGATCGTGCCTACCTAAGTGGCGGTATTGTTTGGGCTATGACAACTTTACTTCATCCTACAAACCGTAAACTATTTGTTAGATTAATGCCGCAAGATATTGATACCTTTTATAACCAAGCGGTAAACAATCCAGAAGCTCTATTAAACCCCAATTTGTCAAAGATATTTACCTCCAAAACGCGACATAGCTTAAAAGCAAAAGAACAAGCCGAAAAGGATCTAAAGAGAGTAAAAGACACTTTTACACCTAACCAACTTATAGCGGGGGCAAAAATTATGCAAGCTATATCTAACGAACTAAATTTAAAAAACAAGCGAATATATTTTGCTCGACAAGGTTATATTGCTTGGCTCTTTAGTTACATAAATGAAGCAGAGCTAAATCAAAACACAACACATGGGAACAGATGAGCAATTTCAAAAATTTGTAGCGGTTATTTATATTGTTGTACATTTTTTAATCTGGGAACGTGGACATCTTGTCCGCATGTGCTTAACATTCTATAAGATATGGGCAAGGTGCCTACATTCCTACTCACAATTTTGTACAGCAACCTATTTGATCATTACACTTATTATCTTTTTTATATCTCTTTTTATTTCCTTATTATCTTGAAATTCTGTAAAGTATTACAATGATATTTCCCCTATTATTACTATGCAAAATAATATGAATGACCCATTAAAAATTTGGAAAGAGAGAAAGCAGTTTTTAGAAGTAGAACTAGCTAAATGTGCTGATTCTAATCAAAAGTTTACATTACGAAAACAAATTGAAGGGTGTAAACAAGAAATTTTTAGACTTCAACAAGAAGCTAAACAATCGCAACAACCGCCCATTAATTTAGTCACCGATATATACTGTATTCAAAACTATGAAGTAAATATTGAAGTTTGGCCAGTAGAGTTAAAAAACTATGAGGTTCAACGAAAAGAGAACCCAATAATTCACTGTGATAATCATGCTAGTATTACTTACAAGGTTCGTTTTGCGAAAGATAATCAGTGTTTAGAACCTTTTTATCGTCGTTATTCAACCTGTGGTAATGGATTCATTGATAAGCCCATAATAAATTTTGACAATTTATGTACACCAGCAGAAAATGGGCATTATAACAACCATAAAAACCAAGTGATTTTTCGATTTATTCCGCGTTCTAATTATGATTTTAAAATGCAATATGTTATTTATAATGGGTTTAGTGGAGGAAATCGAGACATTCATTTCCATTTAAACAACCCTCAAGCATGTTTCTATAAGGAAATTTGGGTTATGCTAAACTTGGAGAAGTATATTTCTAGTGGGTTTAAAGTTAAGACAGAACCTACATTTTATTTCCATGGTCATGATCCACAAGATCATGGTTTGTGTGAGAGGAGGGAATTAGGAGAAAGAATCAATCCAAAAGTGTTTGACAAGTCAGGGCAATGGAAATGGAAGATAAGCAATGTTGATAAAGGTGTAATTGACTTGGTTTGGGATTTAGAGCATTAAATGAAAGGAATGACACGTGGGAAAGTTAACAGTCCATTTGCAAACAGATGAAATAGCTGTAATTGGTTATGGATCTTTGCTTTCTGCTGAAAGCATTAGTAAAACAGTAGGATATGATTACCAAGGTTTTTTTGATACTTGTTATATTAAAGGTTGGCAACGTTGTTGGAACGTATTTATGCCAAATAAAGCTTTCTATTATTTTGAAGATGAAAAAACCATATATCCTGAAAAAATAATATATCTAAATGTACGTTCTGTACCAAATGCTTTAATGAATTGTACTCTTTTTGTCTTAAAGCTAGAGGATTTAGAGATAATGAATGAACGTGAATGGATATATAGCCCTCAAAT
>CAZHXL010000341.1:4845-5473 GCA_964536575.1 uncultured Clostridia bacterium
TTTAGAAGGTATAACCGTTACTGGTGGAAAAGTAGTTATGTATATTGCTCGGTCAGAATACATAATTCATGATGTCGAGAACTCTCATGTGGCTGCGATTCGGGAATCTTATTTGAACATTTTAAATTGCGCTTTAAAAAGTTTTGAGTCTTCTTTTATTACAACATATGAAAACAGCACTGACCCAATTCCAAAACATCTTATTATAGACGATATACTTGATACTACTCGTCCTAACCCATGGATTCAAGCAGGGCACAAGTATTTTCCTGAACAGCAAAATAGGGTGACCGCATTATAATCTTAAAAAAAGGAATTATGAAAACAGGAGTTTTAACCATTGCTAAATGCACTTGCAATGGCAAAGGAGAAAAGGGTTTTAGCCAAGGGCCAAATACCCATTATTTACACCATTAGATAATCCTTTTATTTTCCATATTTTTACAATGTGGTCGTTCTGGTTTTAAACTTAAAGACTGAGGTTAATAAGGTCAATAGTCAGGTTTTACTCACAATATCTACCAGTTTTTTGCCTACCTACGACGCTTACTTTTACTTCTTCCAGTTTATAAATACCTAAGTTTCGCCCAAATTAATGGCAATATGCTCAGAAGAAAAAAGAGATCTT